>NZ_JBRFJF010000002.1:0-233198 GCF_052932265.1 Finegoldia sp. P2-F-LR
TTTTCCGTCTAATGCTTCTCTTGCATCTTCTAATGCTTTCTTAGCTGCATTTACTTGTTCTTGTGTTGCTTTTTCATCTTTAAGAACTTCATTAGCTTTCTTTAATGCTTCATCATAAGCAGTTTTCTTTTCATCAGATGCGTTTGCATATTTTACATCTGCTTTTGTTGCAGCATCTTTGTCTACTTCTGCTTGAAGTGGTTTCTTATCTACTGCTGGTGTTGCTTCATCTTTCCAAACAGCATAAACAGTTTGTCCTTCTGTTAAGTTTGCTACAACCACATCCACTTCTGTTGCATCAGGTTTGCTTGCCCAACCTACAAATTCTTTTCCTTCTTTAGTTGGTGTTGGTGCTTGAACTCCGTCATTTATATCATCTGTCTTTGTAGGTGAATTATCGTCAAACTTACCGCCATTAGCATCAAATGTTACTAATTTTTCTCCTTCTGACCATACTGCATAAACTACTTGGTGAGTAGTTATTGGAGTTGTTTCTGTGAATTTCTTATCAGCTGCTAAATCATTAAATGCTTTAGAAGTTGTAGTAGTTTTACCTAATTCAGTTTTACCTGCTTCTGTTACCCAACCTAAGAATGTTTTTCCTTGTGCTGTTGGATTTTCGGCAAATGTATCTCCTGTACCTGCTGCTACATTGTCACCTGTAAATCCGTTTGCAACATAGCCTGCATCGTCAAGATATTTCACGTTATCTGGAGCAATTCTTACTGACTTTTTGCTAGAATCTGCAAATTGTCCTTCTGTTGTATCAAATAAGATTCTAGTTCTTACTCTGGTTACAACCAATTCAGTTGGTAAAGAGGATCCGTCTGATGCATTGAAATAGAGTTTCTTATCTTTTAGTAATTCAAGACTATTTGTGTTTTCTTCTCCTGCTTGTCTTGATGCTGTACCTGTAGATCCGATTGTACCTAGTGCATTTAGGTCAATGTCATATCTGTAAACCCTATATTCTCCATCTTTAAGGTTTATTTTAGAACTATTATCAGTTGTTAGATTACCTTTATCATCATATACATCTGATAGAGCTTGTGTTTTACCTAGAAGTGCTACCTTATTTATAAGTTCAGTACGCATCCTTATTAATCCACCATCATACTTAGTATAACCTTGGATTTTGGATGTCTTAGTCATGAAGTTAGCATTATCTGTAGGCATTACATGAGGATCTTTATAGAAGTCATCAGTATTGTTGTCTACATAGTCATTTGTAAAGATAACTTGGTATGGTTTATAAAGTGACTTGTTTATTGATAGGATTGATAATTTGTCAGATGCGTCTGTCCAAGTTAGATCCTTGTATGGGTCAATCTTATCAAAGTTTGAATACCTAACTGCTGAAGTCTTGCCTTCAATTAGGCTTCCATTTTGATCATAAGCTTCGACTACAATATCTACTCCTGGTTTTAGTTGTCCTGGATTAATATAGAAGTTTCCACCTGTTTTACCTGTTGTTGTATTTATTGCTCCTGTCAACACTTTATCTGTGTCATTATAAACCCATTTTCCACCAAGTGGACCACCCTTAGTAATTATTAAAGAACTATCTGTACCATTTTTTAAGGTGTATTTTATCTTAAAGGATGCTCCCTTAGGAAGATCTGTGTAAAGGTGCATATTGATATAGCTATCTTTTTGCTTTGTAAGGGTAGCTGCACCTTTGTCAAGCTCGGTAGTAGCATTGTTTACTTCAAAAAAGCCTACTGGAACATCATGATTAGGTGAATAAGGAAGGTAGACCTTAAGAGTGTCGCCAGCTTCTATTTTTGCACCTTCTCTTAGGGTAATTTTAAATACGCCATCTTTGGTGATTGCCTCTATTTTTTCAATCGAATTACCAAGATCTGGACCAACTTTATAAGTGTAGTAACCTTGTTGTTTTCTGATTAAAGCTTGGTCTTTATCTCCAATCTTAATCATAATTTGGCCACCCTCTGGCATAGTGTTTGTGTTTATTAAGAATGATTCACCTTTTTCAGCTACAACTTCATGGTCATATTTTTTCTCATAAACAGTCCAACCTTCATTATTAGGATTGGTCCAACCAGACATCATTGAATAGTCTAGTTTTCTAGTTTTATTCTTATCAAAAGTTTCAGCAAGTTTACTCTTATCCACTACATAGTCAATTGCAGAGATATAGAATCCATTTAGCATTGTGTATTGGTCGTGTTTTTCAACTTCTACTTTCTTAAAATCAGGATCCCCTGGTCTTTGATAAGCGTTAGGAGCTATAACTATATAAGCTTTTTTACCGTCTTTGGTATAGTTGATATCTTCTTTTTTAATACCAAATCTGTGTGCATAAGGTGATACCTCTCTTGCAGTTGTAAGGAGGTTGACATAGGCAACATTACCATCATCATCTGCTTTTAAGAATTTTACAAGATTTGCATCAAATACTTGGGTAAATCCAATTTGTTGTCCACCTACTGTTGGAGAGGCTGCTGTACCTGACCTGACTCCATAATATTGGGTCCTTATTATACCTAGTTGAGACTCATCCTTGTATTCTTTTGGGTTGGCAATAAATTCTGAGAAAAATGTTTCTTGACTTGTTGCATTATTGCCATCTTTTTGCTTTCCACCCTTTAGGAAGGTGTTGTTGATATTATCTTCTATAGCTACAGATGTAGTCTTAGTATAGGTTGAGTAGTCCATGGATGTTTTTCCAGGAGCATAAGCATATATTTTCTTACCATCTGCATCAGTTAACCTCATTTGGACAGTATAGTTCTTGTTTGCTAAGTCTGCTACTGTCATTCCTTTCTTTAAGACAAGGTTGATAGGTAGGTTAAGCCTAGCATCTGTAGGATCATGTCTAGCTACTCCGAGGTCAAATTCTCTTTCTTTTCGGTCATTTACTGGAGTTAATTTTAGGGTACCTTCCTCATTTCCGAATGTATTTAGATCAACTACATAGGACTTATCATAGTCTATATATTGGTCAAGTTCACCAAAGTTAAACCTTGCCCTATACCACACTCCTGTAGCTGAAGCTGATCTTTCTTTATATACAAGCCTTATAACTGTATTGCCCTCAGCATCTTCAAAAACCCCATCGTAGTCTATGTCGCTCATCTTAATTGGATCGCCAGTACCTACTCTAGCTAGTCTTTGGTCTTTACCAACTGCCCAACGACTTTTATCTTGTACGTCCTTGTCCCAGTTTTCCTTTGCTTTTTCTTCTACGAATTCCTCAGACGCTGGTTGACCTGCTTGTTGCTTACTATTTTCAGCACCTGTTGTACTCATTTCGAATCCTGTCTTATCAAGTTCTTCCTTATCAAGATCTTCTTGTGTTTTGTATACTTTTACTGTGATAATCTCTTGTTTTCTTGATTGGTCAGCAAAAGTAATTTCAACTGTAGCGATTTTTTCTCCAGCTTCATTAGTGTCTGCTTTGTTGATTACTTTGATAGTTGCATCTTCTGGAAGGTTCTTAAAAGCTTTTCTGTAGTTTTCTACACTTTGACCTTTTACAACTTTGATAGCCTCTAATTCAGGTACATAACTATCTGCTTGTTTTGCTTGTTCTGTTTTTCCTTCTGTTTCTGTTTCAGATGTTTTTTCAGCAGTTGTTCTAACAGTTCTATCTTGTGCATTTGTTTCTTTTGCATTTGAAGAATAAGCTTCTACATGAGGAACTGGTTTTTCAGTTTCTGCAGTTTCTGCAATTTCAGCAGGTTTTTCTTTTGGTTGTTCTGGTTCATTTTCAACGTTTTCACCGTTGTTAACTTCTGTTGATTCAACAGCTTCTACAACTTGTGGTTGGTCAACTTTTTCAGCTGCAACAACGTTAGGTGTGAAGAACATCATGTAACCTAAAAGGCATGAAACTACACCTACTGTTAGTTTCCTAAGACCGTATTTTGGTCTTTCGTTAGAGCTTTTGGCTCTTTTTTCAGTAATGATTTTTTCAAAAATCTTTTTGTTATTCATTACGTTTTCCTTTCTTATAACATTTTCTCTGTTGGGTTGTTAGTTTTTGTAACAAAAATAAAATTTCTTATCAAAAATTGTTTAATTTTTGTAATATTTCCCTATTAATTTCATTTCAAAAAGCAAACCACAACAATTGTGAACTAAGAATTTTATTTTTTAAATAATGCAAAGCCCGGGAATTGGCTTGTAAACTAATGTACAAAATGATTAATCTGTCCAAAAGTTTTCTAGCATTAAATAAAAAAATCAACTCTTCGTATGGATATTTTATCACAATGAATAAAAATTGCAACCATATATAACCATAATCGAAGTAAATGAAACAATTCTATTATTTGTTGGATTATCCTGATTCATAGGGATTACATGTTGGTCAACCTGTCTATGATAACATTTGTGCATATTTTTTTATCGTGTTAAATTGTGTATCGTTATTCTTTTTTATTCTTATTTATCACATTTAGCAAAAAACACCATTTATTTTAAAAATTATGGTTATTTTAGAAATTAGTTAAAGATATTAATTTTTTGTTTGATTTGTTAAGTTTATATTGTTTTAAACATTATTTTTTTACTAGTAATGTTAATTCTATTTAGTTTTAAATTGTAAAATGAATTGTTATTATCAATTTAATTTAGTAATTAGACTTAATTAAAATAAAAGTGTCAATGTTTTCATATAAATAAAGTGGTTTTCCAAGCAATATGAATTTTTATGATTTTTGAGATTTTTGGACAGAATTATTTTAACCCGAAAATTTATTTCAAATTAAGTCACCAATCCATTACATAAAAAAGAGAGGACATATGTCCTCTCTAAATCTTTTTAGTATAATCTATTTGCGTAAATTATTTACGTTTTTTAAGTGAAAGATAAGCTCCACCCATAGTAGCCATAGCTGCTGCTGCTATTGTAGCTGCTTCAGCTGCTGCACCTGCTTTTGGTAATTCTGCCTTTTCTTTTTTAGATGGTTTAGCTGGTTTTTTGTTATCTTCTTTTCCTAGTTTTTCAGGTTTTTTGTTGTTTTCTGGTTTCTTTTCGTTGTCTTTGTTGTCTTTTTCTTTTTCAACTACGATAGTACCACCATCAACAACTTTTTCATCTTTGTTTTCTTTTTCTTCTTTTTTGTCTTCTTTTCCACCCTTGATAGTTACATATTCAGGAATTTCAACTTCAGCTTCTTTTTTAGCTTCGTCTTTTTTAGCTTCTTCAACGTTATTTTCAGCTTTTACTTCAGCTTCTGGTCTGAATAAACCTTTAACTTCAGAAACCATTTTTCCTTTTTGAACTACTTTGTATCCTGTTGGAATGTGAGTTACAGCAATCTTGTATGTTCCTTCAGCAATACCTTTAACAACGATGTCTCCGTTTTCATCAGAAGTTCCGTTGTAAACTTTTGTACTATCTTCGATGTTTGTGAATTGTAAAGTTAATCCTTGTACACCTTTACCAGTTGTATCTTTAACTGCGAATTTGTAAGTGTAAACTGATTTAACTTCTTTGATTTCATCTTTAGTTTTATCGTATTCTTCTTTAAGTTTGTTTAATTCTGCTTGTAATTTTGCAATAGCTGCTGCTTGTTCGCTCTTGCTTAATTCAGCAAAGTTTTCGATTTCTTTGATCATGTCAGCATCTAATTTGCCAGCTAAAGAATTAATTCCTTGATTTTGATCTTTTAAGATAATGTTAATTCTAACATATTTTTCTTTTAATTGTTTTTCAATTGATTTTAATTCTTCAGTAACTTTGTATGCTCTTTGGTTAGCTTTTGCATAAGCTTTTGAAGCTGCATCATAAGATTTTTCAGCTGCTAAATAGTTTCTGAATGCTACTTCAGCGTTTGCTCTTGCATTATCGAAATCCTTGATAGCTTTTAATTTAGCTCTTTCGATAAGAGTTAATTCAGCTGCTGCATCTCCATAGTTATCGTTTAATCTATATTTTTTGTTTAATTCTTGAAGTTTAGCTTGGAATAAAGTATCAGCTTGTTTTATAGCATTTTCTAAAGTTTTACCAGCTGCAGCATGAGCTTCAACTTTTTCGTCATGAGCTTTAGCTTTTTCATTTTCTGCTTGAGCAAGTCTAGCTTGAGCATCTCTTACAGCTTTTTTAGCTTGAGCGATTTGTGCATTTGTTCCTTCTGGTACATTTTCTTCATCATCTTCAACTGTTGCTAATGCTTTTTTAGCAGCGTTTAATTCAATTTGTGCTCTGTCAACATTTGTTTGAGCTACTTCAAATTTTCTGTTACTGTTTGCAATAGTATCATCAAATTTTCTTTTAGCTTCTTTTTTAGCTGCATCACGAGCTGCTTCTGCTTCTTTTACTAATCTTTCATATTCGCCAACTTTAGCGTCGTAAGCATCAATAGCTTTTCTCTTAGCTAATCTAGCTTTTTCTTGAGCGTCTTTTGCATTTTCCCAAGCTTTAGCTGCTGCTTCATAGTTAGCTTTTGCTGCTTCGTAAGCTTTTTTAGCTGCTGCTTCTTCTTTTTGTAATTTTTCAATTAAACCTTCAGAAGTTTGTCCAGCTTCCCATTCTTGAGTAACGATAGCTGCTCTTCTAGCTGAAAGTTCAGCGATTTGTTTTGCTAATTGATCCATTCTCGCAGCTGCTTGTTGTTTAGTGTAGTTTAATTCTTCAGTGTAAGTGTTTTCTGCAGAATTCTTTTCAGCGAATGTTCCAGCTGGAACTGCTGTTACAACTAAAGCACCAGCTAATGCTGCTGTCAATAACTTTTTGTTTAATTTCATTGGTATATTCCTCCTAAAATTTTTAACCTTCATAAACTTAAACTTATATCATTTATGACTGTTTTTCTGTAATTATATTTTAAATCAAATAATTTAATAAATCAAGCTTTTTAATAAAAGTTCAATGTTGTTTTGCCTAAAATATAACTTAGTAAACTTTCACTGAATGATAACGTATGTCTATGTAATTACTATTATACAATAATGAATTAAAATTTCAACCTTTTTTCGAGAAAATTTTATGTTTTTACATATTTTTAATGGATATTTGATGATTTTTTAATTTTTTATGAAAATATTCTGGATTTTCTTGGTTTTTATTGGTAGGTTTTGGTTTAATTCAGTCATTTTTTGCCATTAGTCCTGAATATTTTTTTTAATTATTCCAAATTCTTTTCTTTATATATAATTAGTATGTGTATATGTTTGAATATCGTGTTATTTCTGAAAATATTTATCCGTCTAATTTATTATTGTAATTTTACTAGCAGTGGTACTTATAGCACAATAAATTTTGATTTATATTTCGTTTGATTACTATCATATGATTTGTTTTTACGCTGTTACGCTAAAGTGTTTGCTACTTTGGTGTTCACTATCGGTACTGTTAGTATAAATTTGATTAGTTTTTGTAACTTTTTTGTAATTTTTATAAAAATCTTTCTTTTTCCAAAGAAAAACACCAAGATTTTTTCTTGGTGAGCTTTGGTTCCAATTTATTTTACGATGTATTTCATTCGTATGTGTGGGATTCCATCTTCTTCGAATGGTTCTGAGGTTTGAACGAATCCTAATTTTTCGTAAAATTTTTGGGCGTAGGTTTGGGCTTCTATGATTATGGTATTGGCTTTTAGGTTTTTCTTGGCAAACTGGATTACCGTTTTCATTATTTGTGTGCCGTATCCTTTGCGTCTTTCTGATGCGACTACTCTTCCGATGTGGTAGGTGTCATTTTGCTGATATAGTCTGCAGTAGGATAAGATGTCATTGTTGTCATCTTGTAGATATATGTGATAGCTTTCTAAGTCGATGTCGTCTACTTCGTGGTAAGGGCATTGTTGTTCGACTACGAATACGTCTACTCTTAGTTTATAGATTTGAAAGAGTTCTTTTGTTGTGAGTTGTTCGAATGTTTTGATGTGTGTGTTCATTGTTTCTCCTAAAAAAACTATGCAATTATTGTTGCATAGTTAGTTGTGGTTGTGTTTGTTTTTTGTGAATGATTTTGTTGTGTGTATGGTCTGTGAGTGTGATTGTGAATGTGATGATTAGTGACATTATCAAGAATGTTACGGCTGGTGTGAATCGTACGGGTACTGTTGGTGGAAAATGTACGAGGTAGCCGTAGTTGGTGTGCATGATTAGGTTGACTGTCATTATTCCTGCGTTCATTACGCTTGTAATCATGAGTGAGTCTTTTAGTTTGAGCTCGCTTTTTCTTGTGGATAATATTGTCACGGCACAATATCCTAGTAGTAGGTGATTGATGATGTATGTGAGGTTGGTTACGTGTGGCCACAAGTATTTGGATGGGTCTGGGAATGTGAATGCTATGATAGCTCCGATGAGTCCCATCCATGCGAAGTAGCGCATGAGTTTGTCGTTGTGTAGGATGTATGCCACCAGCATCATGATGGCGGATATTCTGCAATGAAATAGTGGCAATCCTTCTTTGATGAAGAGTGTATTATTTCCTACATACCATGAGAATAGCAGTATTTGTCCGCATAATCCTAATATTAATGCTGGTTTGAGTAGTTTGTTTTTGTTTTTGAATTTGTATGCCAAAAAAATTACTAGGACTAATGATAGTCTTAGTAATGTTATGTTGATATTGGTGTAGGTATCTTCGTTGTATCTGAAAAATTCTGTCATTAATTTAAAAATCTCCTCTTAGATTTACGGATTGTCCAGTGTTACATACTTTTTTGATTTTGCCGTCTTTTATGACGTAGCAATTTCCATAGATTATGTTTTCTGTGGCTACGATGTATGCTCCATCTTCTATGGCGTAGAATTTTCTTCCGTAGCTGTCTGGTAGTGTGACATCTTCCATGATTCGTTGGTTGTCGATTCGTTGATGTTTGATCTCTTTGTAGTGTGGAAGTACAGATATATCCACAATTCCTAGTCCTTTGAGAAATCTACGGTAGTGAGTGGATTTGACTTCGCCAAAATTTTCTGGCTGTGCGTAGACTTCTGTTGCAGAGTTCATGCTTCCTGCACTGATTCCAATCAAAAGTCCTTCGAAATCTTTAATGTATTTTTTAAGATGAATATCGTGGAAGAACTTGTTTTGTGTTGGAACGTGTCCTCCTGCAAGTATGATGAGGTTTACATGTGATATGAGTTGTTGTAATTTTCTTTTTTTAAAAGGATACAACACTTCCCAGCGTTTGACTGTGAATCCACTTTTCTTGAAAGCTCTTTTATGATGAGAGCTTATTGTGTGTGTTAGAAATGGTGCGTGTGGATCTGATGGAATATAGAGGCAGTTGATGTCATCTATGTATTCGTGGATTTTGTCGACAAAACCATTTTGGCTGTTAAGTTGTCTTTTGTCAGGAGACATTATGTCGCTTGTGAGTATGACCTTCATTTGGTTCTCCTATCCAGATAATTTCTTTAGTTTATTTTACCACACTATCGGGGCTTTTGGGGCGTATAGAGGGAATATAGAATTGAAAAAGTAGATTACCGTGTTTGCTTAGAATATCATACGGAGAAAATTATTCCAAATTCAAGTGAAATGAAACGTTAAAAATCGCACTGTTTGAGCGTCAGCGAGTTTGCGATTTTAGTTTCATGAGCTTAGAATTTGTTAATTTTCGTAGTCTAGATATTCGTGTAAACACGGTTTTCTACTTTCTATAACTAATCTACTGATTTTAATGCTTCAAGCATATCTACTTTTTTCAATTTGTGGTTGACTATTACTCCCAATGCGTAGAGTATAGCAATTACTAAAATTACCGGTAAGATATATACCCACACTTCGATGTTCGGGTTGAAGAATATTTCCGCTGGGGCGACTTTGTCCAAGATTACTTTGTGCAATATTTTCCCGCCAAATATTCCTGCGATTATACCTATTATCGACAAGCAAATCGTCTCACGATAGATGTACATGGTTACTTCGTTGTTGAAAAATCCTAGAACTTTTATAGTCGATAGTTCTCTGATTCTTTCTGCTACGTTGATGTTGGTTAAGTTGTAGAGTATTACCATGGCAAGTAATAGGGACATTATAGTCAACACTGTCATTACTTTTGTGAGTGAGTTGGTCATAGTTTGTACTTGTATTATGATGTTGGTGTTTTGTGATACTGCTTTTACTCCATTTGATGCCATGAATTTGGCTGTGACTTTCTCAACGCTTGATTTTGATTTATCTTTGAGTGATATGAAATAGCTGTTGTTCGTTGGTTTTTCTCCTGTAACTTTTGCAAAATAATCGTCACTCATGAATACGAAGTGTCCTGCGTACATTTTGGTGATTTGTGATATTTTGAAATTTCTGTCTTCGTTCAAAACCTTCAATGTTATGGTGTCGCCCACTTTCCTATCCATCAAGTCGGCTAGTTTTTGTGAGACAACTACTCCGTCATTCGTTATTTTGAGTTTGTCTTCGGAGTTTTTGTGTTCCAAATTAATATACGGAGAAAATGTGTCCGTATGTGTGACAAGCATGGATAGGGTTTGTTCATCTTCTATGCCTTTGATTTTCTCTGTTATGGTTTCAAAACGAATTGGAATGTATCCTTGTATTTCGTCTGATTTAAGCAAATTGTCAATTGTCGTTTGTTCTTTTTCTGTGACGAAATCCTTCTTCAATACAACTGCATCGTATTGGATGATTTGTCCGTATTGTTTGGTTTGGATACCGTTGATTGACGACGAGATTCCAAGTCCTGCGAATAATAGTGCAACTGATCCTGCAACGCCAAATATCGTCATTAACATTCTTTGCTTATATCTGAAGATGTTACGCGCTGTGACTTTTTGTGTGAATGTCATTCTGCTCCACAACGGTGTAATTCTTTCCATGAAAATTTTGGAGCCTTTTGTCGGTGGTTTTGGAAGCAAGAGCTGTGCTGCTGTTTCTCTTAGTTCTTTTACCGAGATGTAAACTGCTGGCAACACGCTGCAAATTATTGCAAATAGCACCGATAGTCCGAGTATTTTAAATGAAAAATAATATTTGACAGGTGGTATGGTCATATTTGCCAAAAGCGACGTGCACAAAATGTACGGAAGTACGTACGTTCCAAGTAGTGTTCCCAAAATCGTGCCCAATCCTCCTGAGATCAGTCCGTACAACACGAATTTCTTGATTACATCAGTATCATTGTAGCCCAATGCCTTCAGAATTCCTGCATTGTTTCGTTCTTCTTGGACAAATCTCGTCATAGTTGTGATGGTTACAAGCGCTGCGACAAGATACAACACAACCGGGAACAAATTACTTACTTTGGTAATTCCGGAAGATATCGTTTCGACCATTTTGATTCCATCTCCACCAGGCATTGTCCTTCTTGTGTATGTCGAATATTTTGGAAGTGACAATCCGTCGATTTCTATTTGTGCGTCGTGGATTTTGGATTCTGCGTCTTGGATTTTGTCGTCGGCTTTTTTCTTTTCTGTTTCAAATTCATTTTTCTTGTCGTCGAGTTCTTTTTGTGACGAGGAAATTTTGTTCAGTCCTTCTTGAATTTGTTTTTTTGATGAGTTCAGCTGTGCTATTCCGTTTTGGTATTTTGTTTTGGATGCGTTAAGCTGATTTCTTCCAGCGTTATACTTCGCAACAGAATTTTGATAGAGCTTTTTCTTTTCGGATAGTTTAGTTTGTGCTGTGTCGAATTCATCAATTTTTTTCATTCCGGCTTTGTATTGTTCAAATCCCTGATTGTACTTCGCCAATCCTTGGTTATACTGAGCTTCGGATTGTTGTATCATTTTTGATTGTTCTGCGATTGAACTTTCAGCTTGTTGGATTTCTGGAACAATTTCAGGATTTATTCCCTGCTTTTTGAGTTCTGCTTTCTTTTGTTCAAGGTTTTGTTTTGCTTGTTGTAGCTTTGCTTTTCCTTGTTGGATTTGGGCGTTTGATGAATCTAACTTCGCTTTTGTGGCATCAAGAGTTGTTTTTGATTGTGATAGCTTCTTTCTATTTGCTTCGACTTCTTTTTTCTTAGAATCCAATTGTTTTTGTCCGTTGTCAATCTGAACTTTCGCATCGTCCAATTGTTTCTTGGTTGCTTGAAGACGGCTTTCTGCTGATTCGATTTGGTATTTTGAATTCTTGATTACGGACTCCTTGTCTGCGATTTGTTTTTGTGCCGATACTAGCTTTGCTTTTTCGTCGTCGATTTTCTTTTGTCCGTCGGATAATTTCTTCTCAGCATCAGTTATTTCTTTTTTTGCATCTTCAATTTTCTTCTTGGATTTTGCGATTTTGTCATTCGCCTTTGATTTGATTTCTTCGAGTCGTTGTTTGCCGTTATCTTTCAGTATTTCATCGAGTTGTTTCTGATGTTTGTCGACTTTTCTGGTGTATTCAGAGTCTGTATAATTAAGCCCACGCACATCGTGAAAGCGTGCACGCACAATCGTGTAGACATCTGTGTCGAAGTTGTCTGGTGTTACTACTGCGTATCCTTCCAAGTTTCCAGATCCCGCAGAAGAATTTCCCAAAGCTGTCTTGGATACAATTTCTGTAGAATTGACGAATCCTGTTACTGTGAATTCTTCTTTTTTCAAAATCTTGCTATCTTCGTCTTTTTCTTTGAATTTGATTTTATCTCCGATTTTGTATTTTGATTTGTATTGATCGGTAAGTGCTATGTCTCCGATTTTTTGTGGAAATTTGCCACTTAATAGGTCAAAATTAGATATGTTTTTAGTATTAGAAAAAATTCTGAATGATGTTGGCGTGTCATCTATCGTCGCATCTGAAAAATATCCGTACTCAACATCTGCTATGTTTTTGATTTGGTCGGTCTCCTTCGTATCACTTGTCGTTATTCCGTAATCGCTGATGACATTGACATCGGACAAATTATAATCTTCGTAGTATTTGTTAGCCGATTTGTCGATATCGGGGCCTGTGACTTTGAGTGCGACAAGTGTCATGGATCCTAGCATCATCAACAACATTATCGACAAAAATCGTCCCTTAGATTCTATAAACGATTTAAAAATCGTCTTGTTTAATGTTTTCTTTTTCATTTTAGTATTCCAACGTTTCTATGTTTTGTGGATTTGCATTCATTACGACATCACGAATTTTCGCGTCGTGCATATGAATAACTCTGTCTGCAATCGGCGCCAACGCTTGGTTGTGCGTAACGATAACAACAGTCGCCCCTTCTTTTCTAACCATATCTTGCAAGATTTTCAAAACTTGCTTGCCTGTATGATAATCGAGAGCCCCTGTGGGTTCGTCGCACAATAATAGCTTGGGGTTTTTCGCAACTGCACGTGCGATTGCGACACGTTGTTGCTCTCCTCCGGATAATTGTGCTGGAAAGTTGTCGATTCTTTCTCCAAGACCAACTGATTGTAAAACTTCTGTTGCATCTAGCGCATCTTTGACGATTTCAGATGCTAGCTCCACGTTTTCTTTGGCAGTTAGATTGGGAACAAGATTGTAGAATTGAAACACAAATCCAACGTCATTTCTTCTGTAATTTGTGAGTTCTTTTTCGTTGAATGTACTGATGTCCTTGCCATCTATGAGGACATTTCCTTCATCATTAGTATCCATTCCACCGAGAATATTTAAGACGGTTGATTTGCCCGCTCCTGATGAGCCGAGAATGATCGCCAATTCTCCTTTTTCTATTTCAAACGATATGTCGTTGTTTGCAATTATTTCAGATTGTCCTGATTTGTAGCGTTTGTAGCTGTTTTTCATTTCAATGTATGCCATGTGTCACCTCTTATATGAACAATGTGTTGATTTATCTTATAAATTATTTTATATTAAAAGTAGAATTGTAACAAAACAATAGTGAACAGTTTGTTCATTTAAGGAGATTTTATGATTAGAGAAACGGATACGAGGGACAAATTAAAAAAAGCGTTGACGATTTTGTTGAACGAAAAAAGTTTGAACGATATTTCTGTGAGCGAATTGACGAAAGAGGCTAGCATCAATCGTGGTACATTTTATTTGCACTACGATGATAAAATGGATTTGGTGGATAATTTGGTGGAGGAAATCTTCGAGGAATTGAAGGAGATTTTGACGTCGGAAAAGGTCGGCAGTAAATATTCTTACGATATCATCAAAAAAGTTATCGATTATGTAAAGGATGATTTTGATTTTATTTACGCGTTGACGATGAATAGCTACAACTACATCAATGATATGTTGAGGAAGTTTTTGTTGGCGCTGATTGAAACACTTCCGGAGTTGAAGCATTCGATTGGCAATCACCCGTTTTTGCCGAAAGATTATTCGACGGAGGTTTTTTTGTCGTTGAATTCAGGAATTATTTTGCATTGGATTAGAAAAGGTGGCGTGGAAAGCACCGAAGAATTGGCAAACTATTTCTACCAAGTGAGCAATTTAAAAACGACTTAGTCATCAATGTGACTGAGTCGTTTTGCTGGTTAATCTTCTATTCGTTTTGTTAATTGGTTATTAAAATTTTCTTCAATTAGTTCATATATTACAGAGGAGCGAATGTTCCCCAATTGATCTGTCCACGAATTTTCTTTAATTTCGGTATTGACAAAGCCTAATGTTTCATAAACATGATGTGCCCTTTTATTCTCAACAGTTGTTGACAATACTATTTTCTCAAATCCTTTTGAAAACAACTCACTGATTAATAAACTTAAAATAATTTTTCCCAGACCTTTATTTTGATATTCTTCTTCACAAATTTTAATTCCAATCTCCACCGATTTATCATCAAGTTTCTTGTAATTCATTTCCCCAATTGGAATTTTATTATATTCAATTATCAACAGAGCATTATTTATCATGTCGTGATTTTTAATATTTTGTATAACTCTGTTATCGGTAGTGTTTAGTCCAAGAGGAAATCCTGCATGTTCCATTACCCTGCCATCATTCCACCATTTTAATAAATTAGCTACATCTTCCAAAGAGGCGTTTCTAACTAATATTTCGTTATATTTTAAATTCATTAAATCTCCAGATTAAGTATTGTTTAAATAAATGTTACTGTTTCTGACAAGTCTTTTCTTTTGTCGTGAAGTGGATTGATTTCAGAATCTTCAGCAGGATAGCCGATGTCTAACATCATTAGCACTTCTTCTTTTGCAGGAAGGCGGAACTTCTTGTGTGTGATGTCTGGATCCAAGAAATTAATCCAACAACTTTCCAATCCTTGGTTTTTCGCTGCAAGCATCAAATGAGTAGCGACGATAGATGCATCTTCTATTCCGGAATCTCTTCTATCACCAGGATATGTAAACACGTTTGTCTTGTCAAAAGTTACAAGCAAAACTGTACTTGCTCCATATCTACAAGGTGTCACTTCGTCGACTTTTTTCAAGTTTTTTTCTGATTGTATTACATAAATGTGATGTTCTTGCAAGTTTTTCGCTGTTGGAGCTAGTCTTCCAGCTTCCAAAATCTTGTCCAGTTTTTCCTTTTCTACCTTTTTGTCGCTATATTTTTTGCAAGAATATCGATTTTTGATTACTTCTTCAAAATCCATATTATTCCTCCCGTAATTTTTAAAATCTAATACTAATATATCACATTTATGAGATTTTGTAATATTTTGACAAACAAAAAACCAGTACACATTTTCACGCGTACTGGAATATCCTATTAATTACTTTTGTTGAGTGAAGTTGTTGAATACTTCTGTCAATTTTTGTTTTACATCTTCTGGGATTTGACCTTCTGATTCTTCAACTTTTTTGTAAAGATCAGGGTGTTGTTCTTTTACTTTGTTTACAATTTCTGATAGTGCACCACCTTGTAAAAATCCCGGTAATTTGTTCTTCAATTCTTCTGGAATTAAATCCATAATTTTTTGTTCTGTGTTTGCCATTTTGTGTCCTTTCTTGATTTAAAATTATTTCGACGTTCCTACAGTACATTTATACCCATTTTTTTCAAAATAAAAAAGGTCCAACCAAAATTGATTGAACCTTGTTGTATTATAATTTAACTACGTTAACTGCTCTGTCGCCTTTTTCAGAAGCTTCAACATCATAGGAAACTTTTTGTCCTTCTTCTAATGTTCTGAATCCTTCTTCTTGGATTGAACTTTGGTGAACAAAAATGTCCTTGTTGTCTTCTCCTGTAATAAATCCGAATCCTTTAGTAGAATTAAACCATTTAACTGTTCCGTTACTCATAATATCCTCCTTGTTATTCCGTAGAATAACCGTACCACTGTACTGTTTTTTATTTTTTGTGATAACTAATTAATTTAAGAGAATAAAATATTTTACAAAACTTTGATTCACTACTCTTAATTACTTACTACACTTATAGTATACAACGTAAAAATTATACTGTCAAGTTTTTTTGAAAAATAATTTTTGTGTTTTATAAGTTTATCTTTTCATTTCTTTATGCTTTGCAGTCATAGATGTGACTGTTAATTTAAAAACTCTAGTTCTTGGAATTGCTTTTGGATTGAATTCAAAATGTTTTGTATGATATTTGTCTGTCATCACAGTTAGTGCTTTGAATTTTTCATGCTGATCTGTCACATATTCTACTACACCCTTTCCCATTATGCTCGAATAATTCATCGTGCAGTATCCTATTTCTCTATTGGAATACAAATCGTGATTGCAATCCATCTCGAAAGAAGCCTTGTTGTTCTTGTCGATGAGTTCGTATTTGTAGCCTTCCAATGCGCCATGAAAGAACAACACCAATTCACTGTCAATCACTTCATATCCAAAATTCAACGGCAAAATATAGGGATAACCCTCTTCATCCACAAGCCCAAGCCTACATACATCACACGCATCAATTATCTTCAATTGTTCATCAAAACTTGTGATTTCACGATCTTTTCTTCGCATTTTATCTCCTTTTCTTTAACGATTTTAGATATTGTTTTTGTTCTGGTGTTATTCTGAAACTTTCCCTCGCTTTTTGAATGGTTTTGTTGTGTGTCCAATCATCTAGCAAATTATCTTCCAGCACGAATATAACATCGTCCCATTGTTTTGCCAATGCTGTCGCGAAAAACCACGCAACCATCATATTCACATAATATTCTTCGCTTTTTATTTGAGTTGCAACGTTCAAATACTCTACCTTGAACTTTTCATCGAGGAAATATTTCATCAACAAACAAATGGCAACCCTTACTGTATATGTGTGAGATGATTTTGCCCACAATTTTATTTTCCCGATTAATTTATCTGTGTTTTTCGTGAAAATTTTTGGCGAAATACAATCGCACACTGCCCAATTATCGACAAACGGAAGAAATCTCTCCAAGTTATAGATACAATCGTCGTAACTTTTCATATTGGAAATCAAAATAGAATGAAGCATATTTTCTTCGTAGTATGTGTGTGGCAAATCTTCCATGAAAATATGCACTTGTTCTTCATCGATTTTTCTCGCTAATTTTCTCAAATCAGGCATCCTAACTCCAATTATCGTTGACTTGTCGATATTAGGAATTAGTTTTGCTTGAAAATCACGATATTTAAAATCTTGTAGAGATTTTAGTTCATTAATTATTTCCATTTTTATTTCCAATCAAAGTATAAATCTTATAACCAACGCTTACAGTCATCAAAATTCCAAACACAAAAAGCTTTGTCGCAACGGATGGGTTTCCTTCTTTGAAATATCCGTAACCTGCCCAGTATAGCAAAACCGTTACGAGTACAGCGATTATCCAGAAAATTCCCACAATTATTTTATAGACTTTATTGAGCGTAGGGTTGTTTTTTCTATTTCTGAAGATTCTTTCGAATAAAGCGATTAATGCCACGACTATCAGCACGTAAATTATATTATAAAAAAATTTATTCATGATATCATCCTTTGCGTAAAATTCTATGTACAGGTATTTATGTTTATATTATAATATGAATGGTGATTAAATGAAATACGTGTTTTTGTTGAGTAGCAAGGCTGGAGCAGGCTCATTCTCAGAATTAGAGCACTCAATTGTGAAGTGTTACTCAAGCAATAATTTGAAATATACAATAATAAAAACTGAACACAAAAACCACGCATCTGAAATCGTTCAAAAATATTGCGATTGTTCGGACGTCGTTTTGTATGTGTGTTCAGGAGATGGAACATTAAACGAAGTAATAAATAAAATGAAAGAAATCAATGCAAAGTTCAGTGTGGGACTTATTCCATCGGGAACAGCGAATGATTTTTCCAAGAATTTCGATTATTCAAACTTCAAAATCGAAAACACAATCAAGCCCGTTATTGACGATATCGATTTAATCAAAGTCAACGGAAGATATTGTGTGAACGTACTAAGCTTTGGTTTTGATACAGTGATTTTAAATTCTGCATATAATTTGTTGAAGAAAAGCCCAAAACTCAGGGCAAATGCATATCCTCTAGCCGTTTTTCAAAATATATTTAAAATTCCAAAATACAAGCTGGAATCTAGTACAAGTAACGGACAAAACGGAGATGTGAATTTGAAAGGATATTATCTTTTAGGTGCCATTTGCAATGGTGGTTTCTACGGAGGAGGGTTCAATCCTTCACCATATGCGAATTTGACCGATGGAGTGTTGGAAATGTGCTTGGCAGAAACAATGCCTTTGTACAAGATAATTCCTTTGATTTTTAAATACAAAAAGGGTGCTCATCTGTCACATCCTCTTATTCATTTTCAAAAATTGACTAAAGGAAGTATCAAATTCGAAAAAGAATTGATGGTCAATGTCGATGGAGAAATCTTCACGACTGATTTCTTGGATTTTGAAGTGGTTCCAAAAGCATTGCGATTTGCTAAAGTTTGCGATTATAGAACTAAATATACATGAAAAAATCAGAGTTGTGTAAAACTCTGATTTTTGTGTGTTATTTTATAAGATTGTTTAGTGAATCAACATTTTCTTGTAGAACATATTTTTCTCCACCAACAACTGTGATTTGTTTGATATTTTTCTTTACATAATCCTTAACAGATTGTGGTAATTCGTTTTACGATTTCGGGATTGGTAAATTTATCCCTGTATTTTTTCCTCACTGCTTTTCCTTTCACTCACTTTAATTGCACGTGTATTCTTTTTTATTTATACCCGATTATTCGTGAAAAATAAGCGATTTATCACGATTTTCGATATTTTTACAAATATTTTACATGTATTTATTATTTCTATGATGCTTGTGTTTAATTATATAAGTAGGAAAGCTATGACAACCTGGAGGTATATATGAATAATGTAATTTTATTGGTCGAAAATTTAAAATCATGGTACGAAGAAGGTAATCTGGTTTTAAAGGATGTCAGTTTTCATATAAACAATAATGAAAATGTGGCATTAGTTGGTTCAAACGGCTCTGGAAAGACAACTCTAATAAAAACTTTAATGGATATTCATCCTAAGTTTAGTGTAAAAAATATGAAATTCATGGACAAGGGTTCTGATTTTTCTGATGAAAATTTTAAATTAAATAGGATAGCAGTGTTTACAGAAGATAATTCATTTAAGTATTGGACTTTTGAAGAATACAACAACTTTTTGCACAAATCATATAACAGAAATTTTGATAAAAGCTATGAAGAGTACATGATTGAGGAATTTAATTTCAAAAAGCACTTAAAAAAACCTTGCAAGGACTTGTCTACTGGAAATAAGAAGAAGTTTTTTATTATTGCTGCTATGTCACTGAAGCTTCCTTTAGTTTTATTAGATGAGCCGGTCGACGGGTTAGATTTTGAATCTACAAGTTTCTTATATAAATTAATTAAAGAATACAAAAAGTACGGATCAGTGTTTATGTCATCTCATATTTTGGAAAGTATTAATGAGTCTTGTGATCAGCTTGTTTTATTGAAAGACGGATATTTGTCAGAAAAGAAAGAGTTAGACGGACGTTTAGACATGGAAGATATTATGAAGGTTTTTAAAGGTGAAGAAGATGACTAAGGTGTTTCTTAAGGATATGCTCGATAGAAAAACTATCAGAAATTATCTTCTAACTTGTGTGTTGTTTTTTATTGGTGTGAGTTATTTAATGGATAAACAACCTGGATTTTTGAGTGTGAGTATTAATATAAATTTCTTATACTTCATTTTCTTGGCACTACTCAGTACGACTTATTTTTTTGTAAAATCTTTCTCGAATTCCGATAATATTTTGCTTTACTATGCACTTCCTTTTAGTAGAGAAAAAATAAATTTCGGGTTTTTATCAGCACTCATTGTTGACACGATTATTAGAAAAATGTCGATAATATTTATATTTTTATTTTTGATGAAATCAAATGTTTACAACTACTGTTTCATATTCATAATAGGCCTAATCGTTTGTAATATCGCTTTAGTATACAATTCTACTAATATCCTTAAATCAGAAAAGACAATATTTGTCATCGTATCGCTGTTAATTATTGCAAGCCTTTATTTTCTTGATAAAAATTTTGGATTAGAGCTCATATCAATTGCCATACTTTTAATAGAAGCTATAATTTATTGTGTAATTTCATACTTTGTTTTATTTAAGAAAATCATTGTAAACAGTAATGATTCAAATGTAATTGGTAATGCTAATATTTCAAATTATTTCTTGAAATTCATTTTTGCAGAGAAAATATATTGGGTGAATACTCTAGCCATTTTATCGATGATGATTTTAGTTTCATTATTAATGCCAAAACCTATAAACATTCCTCTCGCTTTGGCTGTAGCTACGATAAATTCTCCATTATTGACAATTTTTTCAACAGAAAAAGGTCTTAAATATTATGCAAAAATGTTACCTAGTAAATTCGTTAGCCTTTCTTCAGAATACCTAAAGGTTTTAGCGATTTATTTTGCGATTGCTAATTTACTTGTACTAGCCGTAAATTACAAGGATTTGAGCATTAAATTAGTTACTCTAATTATTATCACATGCCTGATTGATATCATAGGCTCATTCATTTTAGAAAATAAATTTAATATACAAAATCAAAAAACTAATATGGATATTTGGAAACATCCTAGAAAATATATCTTATCTATTATAGTGTTCATTGTAAGTTTTATTGGATTCGTAATAATTTAAAATAGCACCTTCTAAGGTGCCATTTTCATTTTGATTATTTTTTTGTTATGCTCATTCCTATAACCATACCCAAAATCATACCGATTGATATCGAACTCGCGATGTTGTCTTTTCCTAAAGCAGTTCCGAAACCCGCGCCTAGCGTCATTCCTAACGCCATTCCAAGTGACATATAATTATCATCGGATTTATCTGATTGTTTCTTTGATTTTTTGATGACGATTAGAACTAATATCGCCGTTATAATCAAAGGTAAAAGTATTTTAAATATTTCCATGTCTTCTCCTTTTACAAATCTTTTTTGAAACAAATAATCCTATTTGCTTCTTCGAAACCAATTGCCAAATGAAATTTCAAGCTTTGGGTATTATCCAGTAGGCAATCACTAGCAAACTCTTTTGCGCCTTTTTCCTTAGCCCAATCTTCACATGATTTTACCAAACTTCTCGCTATACCTCGGTTTCGAAAGTTTTCATCTACAAATATTCCTTCCAAATATCCTACAGGTGAGCTTTCAGTTCCTTCGACATAATCAAATCGAAGGCTGACATTCGCAAATCCAGCAGGAAATTTACCGTCAAATGCAATAAAACAAGTATCTTTGGCGGATTGATTGATTTCTATAAATTCCTGTACTAATTCATCAACATTTTCATTCTCCCAAATTTTTGTTGCCATTTCGGCAAGTATTTGCGAATCCTTTTGTGTAGCTTCTAATATTTTCATTTATTTTCCCTTTTTCTCTCAATTATATTTTATTCTTAGTAAATTAACGTGTCAATGATTGCAATAAAAAAACTGACCCTCTAAGTTTCATGACTTTTGAAGATCAGCTATATTTTATTCAGATAAATTTTTCCCCGATAATTTGTAAACTTTTTTTGCTCTGTTTTTTAGTCTTGAATCGTGAGTTACACATATAAGTGTAATTTTCTTATTCAATTCATCGAGCAAATCCAAGAATTTGTCTACGTATTCTTCGTCCAAGTTAGCTGTTGGTTCATCTAGTATTAATAGCTCTGGTTCATTAATTAACGCCCTTAGAATCATTAATTTTTTGATTTCTCCCCCAGATAAGTTCTTAGCGCTGTTTAGTTGAAGAAGTTCTTCCATGTCGTATTTTTTGATAAATTTTGTATTTTCAATATTTCCATTTAATTACCTCTCAATGTTAGTGCTAATTCGTCTTTGGATATTTTTGTTACATTGAATATTTGCTCGATTAGGGCAATTACTACTGAAACTAATAATGTTATCGCCGATATAATTAGTATTTCTGCATTTGACATGTGGAAACATTTCATTGGCATTTTGCCCGGCATTACTTTACATGGTTTTGCGTTAACTTTTGGTATTAATGCTAAAATAATTGCAACTACTAATTGTAAAATTTTCAAAATTTTCTTCATAATTTTCCTGTTAAATATTTAATGTTTATAAGATTATTTCATTTTTACATCAAAATTATTTTATCGTAAATATCATTAGTTCATTAATTGAAATTTTCTATAAATAACGCCGTATTTTTAACTTTTTGCAAATTTTTATCATTTATATTCTAAAAATTATCTTACAAATATTGATTTATTAACATTTTGTAATTTTGAATCACTTATAGATTTTTCCTATAAATAGTAAATCGTTTGTTAAATTTATTTACAATTGGGTATATTACTATAAAGTATTTGCGTATTTTGTAAAATAAAAGGTATATGATAAAATATATATATTAAATACCACGAAGAGAGAGATATTATGGATTTAAAACAATTAGAAACGTTCATAACTGTTGTGGAATGGGATAGTTTTTCTGAAGCTGCTAAAAGACTTTATCTTACACAGCCCACGATAAGCACTCATATCAAACAAATTGAAAATGAACTTAATGCAGAATTATTAAAAAGAACTACTAAAAAGTTAGAGCTTACTCCTGAAGGAAGAGAATTCTACAACTATGCTAAGGCTATTTCAAGGATTATGGAAAGCATGCAGGATTCTTTTTCAAAAAAAAGTCTAACTACCTTCAACATCGGTGCAAGTTCTGTTCCTGCAACATATATTCTACCTTCTCTTTTAACAAAATATCACAAATCTCACATCAAAACTTTGGTGAATATAATTCAATCAGATAGTTTAACTACGATTGACGGAGTTATAAATGGTTCAATCAATATTGGAATCGTAGGCATGACTACAATGGATAAAGAACTTACCTTTGAGAAAGTTCTAAGCGATAAGCTAGTAGTAGTCACACCATATAACGATTATTATAACGCATTGAAGAAAAACAATGTCAAGATAAGTTCCATTTTAAAGGAACCAATAATTTTTCGTGAACAAGGTTCTGGAACATTAAAGGAATCTATGAAAATGATAGACGCTTTAGGAATCAGCAAGAATTCACTGAATTTGATTGGAACAGCAAATAGCACAGAAACTTTGAAGCAATGCATTAGAAATGGAATGGGGATATCGATTATGAGTAAGCTATCCGTAGAAGAAGAAGTTGCAAATAATCAATTGATTTCTTTCAAAATCGACGATTTCGAATCGGTACGTCACTTCTATCTGGTATATCGTTCCAACTCTTTACTCTCAGAGCCAGTTATAGATTTCGTAAAATTCACAAAAAAATACTTAGAAGAGAATTTTTAATTCATAAAAATAACCGCAATAGCTCATACTGTAAGCATTGCGGTTTTTTGTGTATGTTTTTATTAAGTGAGATGAAGTAAGTCATATAAATAATAATGAATGATATCAAAGTATAATGAACGAGTCCTCTGAAAAAAATTTTATAAAATTCAATCGAGAAATTCGTAAAAATTCAACTGTTTGAGCGTAGTCGAGTTTTGAATTTTAGAATTTCGAGATTAGAATTTTAAAATTTTTGTAAGCGAGACGAAGCGAGTTATACTTTGATATATTTTAGGACTTACTCGCTTTACTTTTTTAGGAGATTTAGCTACTACTCCATCATCATAAAATTACTTCAAATTTTTTTGTTTTTCCTTGTCTTTTTTGTCGATTATTTTAGCCATTATCAAGCTCACAACAGTAAGTCCTACTACTAAAATAATCGCTTGGTAGAATTCCTTGGATCCTACATTCAACACTTTATCCCCCAAATTCAAATACACAAGCGTTCCAGGAATTATTCCAAGAACTGATGCAAACATATATTTGGACATGCTTATGTTCGTCAATCCAAATCCGTAATTTATAAGATTGTAGGGAATAATCGGAATCAATCTGCAAATGAACAATAGAGTGAACAGTTTTGAATCTGGTGCATTTAGTATTCTGTCCCTATTTTTTTCGGAGAATTTTTCATTAATCATCTTAACAACATAATCGTGTCCAATTTTTCTAGAAAGTTCAAACATAAGCAAGCAATTCATAGCTGCTCCAATAACTGTGTAAATACTTCCTTTAACAAGTCCGAAACTAACTCCACCAATCAACGCCAACGCTGGAACTGGGAAGAAACCAATTGGAAGTATCGTGAACAATAAAATATACACAACCGCTCCCCATGGGCCAGATTTTTGTACCAAGTTTCTGATTGAATCGTAAGGAACAAATACCATTAATCCGACTGTCAATGCTATCAATAGGACTATCAAAAATATTTTCTTAAATTTTTCCATATTTCACCTACTAATTATATTTGAATTCATTGTATCGTATAAATTTAATATAATCAACTAAAAAAATGCACACAGCTTTTGCTATGTGCATTCCTAATATTTTTAAACTTTCAAATCAACAGAGTATTCTGTGTCGTATTTTGAAATAACTGGTTTGACATCTTCTTCGATAAATTCAACCACTTGTTCTGGACATCTTCCAATATAAAGTTTGCCGTCTAAAAGTAAATTCAAATCGTCTTTGTTAAGATTAAAAGCTTCGTCTTTTTCCAATAATTCTAATAAATTGTTGTCTAGTCCTTCTTCTTTTACTCTTCTACCTGCAACCATTGAATATTCTCTGATTTTTTCGTGAAGTTCTTGTCTGTCGCCGCCACGTTTTACAGCTTCCATCAATATGTTTTCAGTCGCCATAAATGGTAATTCCTCATTAACGTGTGCTTTGATTTGGTTTTCGTAAACAACAAGCCCGTCTGTAACGTTGATTGCTATTTCCAAAATACTGTCGACTGCCATGAAACTTTCTGGAACGCTCATTCTCTTATTTGCAGAGTCATCCAATGTTCTTTCAAGCCATTGAGTACTAGCCACAAATTGTGGATTTTGAACCAAACTCATCACGTATTTTGAAAGCGATGAGATTCTTTCGCATCTCATTGGATTTCTCTTGTAAGCCATCGCCGATGAACCGATTTGTGTCTTTTCAAAAGGTTCTTCCAATTCTTTTCTGTTTTGTAAAAGTCTGATGTCGTTTGTCATTTTGTGAGCTGATTGTGCGATTGATGATAGAACTTGAAGCACGTGATAGTCGATTTTTCTTGTATATGTTTGTCCACTCACGCTAACTGCGCTGTCAAATCCCATTTCTCTTACGATTTTCTTTTCCAATTCTTTTACTTTGTCGTGGTCATTGTCGAAAAGTTTTAAAAATGATGCTTGAGTTCCAGTAGTTCCCTTTACTCCTCTCAATTTCAAATTTTCTTTTCTGTAGATGACTTCTTCCAAATCCATAAGAAAATCTTGAATCCACAACGTAGCACGCTTTCCAACAGTCACCAATTGTGCTGGTTGATAATGAGTGTAGCCAAGTGTTGGCAAATCTTTGTATTTAATCGCAAAATCAGACAAGTGTTTAATCAAAATCGCTAACTTTTTCTCTACGATTTCAAGAGCATTTCTCATCACGATAATGTCCGTGTTATCAGTTACATAGCAGCTTGTCGCTCCCAAGTGGATAATTCCAGCTGCGTTTGGACACACTTCTCCGTATGTTTTCACGTGAGCCATTACATCATGTCGAAGAACTTTTTCGTATTCAGCTGCCTTGTCAAAGTCAATGTCTGAAATGTGAGTTTGCAATTCTTCTATTTGTTCGTCTGTAATATTAAGTCCCAATTCTTTTTCAGATTTCGCCAATGCCAACCACAATCTTCTGAAAGTTTCAAACTTAACTTGTGAACTAAAATTGTGGCTCATTTCGTGGCTTGCGTATCTCGTGTTTAATGGACTTTGGTAAATATCGTTGTTCATTATTTCTCCTTGAAGTATTCTACTGCATTTCTAAAAATATTTTGCTTGTCGATATCGTAAATATTTTTGTACAAATCATCTGCGATTCTTTCAGTGTGACACATTCTTCCCAAAATCTTACCATCTCTGGACAAAATTCCTTCGATATTGTAGTCTGATCCGTTTGGAGAGATTTTGTAAGCAGAGAAAACTTGCTCATTATCCAAAAGTTCTTTGAGTTTGTCTTCTTTAATTACAAATCTTCCTTCACCGTGTGAAATCGGCATTTTGTAAGTTTTGTTCAAGTCAATTCCATTTGTCCAAGGGCTGTTATTAGTCAAGCACAATGTATCTACAAAAGTTGCAATGTGTCTTCTGTTTGTGTTGAATGTCAAGTTTGGATCGTCTTCTTGTGGTGATGTAACTTTTCCATAAGGAAGAAGTCCAGTCTTCACCAAAGCTTGGAATCCGTTACAAATTCCAATTACCAATCCGTCGTTTTCGTTCAACAAATAATCTATCGCACTACTTATTTTCTCATTTCTTAGAATATTTGCCAAGAACTTAGCTGATCCATCTGGCTCATCCCCTAGTGAAAAACCTCCAGGAATGGCAAATATTTGCGATTTTCTGATTTTTTCTGCCAAAACATCTATCGAACTCAATATATCTTCTTGGTTTCTGTTTTTGAATAGAACAATTTCTCCATCTGCTCCATTTTCTTTGAATGCATTCAATGTATCCCATTCACAGTTTGTTCCAGGAGCTGCCAAGATTACAACGTGAGGTGTATCAGTTGGTTTCTTGGATTTCATTCTACGTTGTTCGATTTTTTTGTTTTCTATTGGTTTGTACTCGATTTTTTCTTTTGGTGTGAATACTTTATTTAAGACTGTAGTGTAGCCTTCTAGTAATTTTTCTGAATCTAATTTAACATCATTTACGATAATTTCATCTGCAAAATCACCGATGTGTTCGATGTTTTCGTCGTCTTCAATATATTCAACTACGAAACTTCCGTACATTGGGTTGTACAAATTATCAAATTTGATATTAAAACCAGTGTTTCCTACAGATTGTTCAAAAATATTAGCCAACAAGCCTTTTTTATCCAATGCAATCGCAGAAATAATATTTTTCTTTCTGATTTGTTCTGTGATAAAATCGAAATTTTCTTCTAATTTTTCAAGGTTCAATGTTCCGTCTTCTTCGTAAACAGTTTTGACAAGACCGATTTTGCCTTTGCCTTTCAAATCATTCGTAATGATGTTGTCCACATCTTCGTGAGTCACTGCAAATGAAATCATTGTTGGTGGAACCTTGATGTCCTCGAAGTTTCCACTCATACTGTCTTTTCCACCGATTGGCATTGCTTTGAAATGTTTGGAGACAGTGAATGTACCAAGTAATGCTTTCAATGGTTTGGACCAGATCTTTTTATCTAGCATTTTTTCGTAATATTCTTGGAATGTCAATCTGATTAAGTTTTTGTCAGAACCCAACGCGATTAGTTTACTGATTGATTCCACAACTGCGTAGTATCCTCCCAAGTATTGAGATTGTTCTGACAAATCAGCATCAAATCCGTAACTCATCATGGATACAGTTTTCATAATTCCGTCCATTGTAGGGATTTTTGCAACCATTGCTTGTGATGGATTCAATTGCAACTTACCACCCATTGGATTGATAACAGTGTTTCTTCCGATTGTGGAGTCGAACATCTCTATCAAATCTCTCTTGGATGTTATGTTGAGTTTTTTAACTTTGTCGTAGAATTTGTTCGCATCAGAACATTTTTCAGTCAAAATTTCTGGAACATCTTCTGATACAACTTCAACTTCAGCGTTTCTATCTGAACCATTTGTGTTGATGAAATCGTAGCTTATGTCTGCAATCAAATCTTCATCGTAGAACATTCTCATTCTGTTAGTATCTGTGATGTCTGCAACCACAGTTGTCTCGATGTTCTCTGCGTCTGCATATTTTACAAATTCTTCCAAATCTTTCTTAGCTATAACACATGCCATTCTTTCTTGTGATTCACTGATAGCAATTTCAAATGGTTTAAGACCTTTGTATTTCAATGGAACCCTGTCCAAATAAATATCTACACCATCGTGAAGCTCACCAATCGCAACGCTCACTCCACCTGCTCCAAAGTCGTTACATTTTTTGATCAAACTTGCAAGCTCAGGAATTCTGAAAAGTCTTTGGATTTTTCTTTCTTCAGGTGCGTTACCTTTTTGAACTTGTGCAGATTCTGTTTTGATACTTGTAACTTTGTGGCTTTTTGATGAACCTGTCGCTCCACCAATTCCGTCACGTCCAGTTCTTCCGCCAAGTAAGATTACGATGTCTCCTTTTTCAGGTTCAATCCTCTTGACATTTTCAATTGGCGCAGCTGCCATTACAGCTCCACATTCCAATCTCTTAGCAACATATCCGTCATGGTAAATCTCATCTACAAATCCAGTTGCCAAACCAATTTGGTTTCCGTAAGAAGAATATCCCTTAGCAGCTTCTTGTGTAATTTTAATTTGAGGAAGTTTACCGTCCATCGTGTCTTCCAATGAAGTAAGAGGATTTCCAGCTCCTGTAATTCTCATAGCTTGGTAAACAAATGCTCTACCGCTTAATGGGTCTCTGATTGCTCCACCCAAGCATGTACTTGCGCCACCAAATGGTTCGATTTCTGTAGGGTGATTATGTGTTTCGTTTTTGAACATCAACAAATAATCTCTTGTTTCATAGGCACCATCAACTTCCACGCGAACTTTGATTTTAACAGAACAAGCGTTGATTTCAGATGAAATTTCCAAATCATCAAACTCGTTTTTGCTTCTCATATATTTGGACAAAATCGTTCCGAAATTCATAAGATTGATTGGTTTTTCTATGTTTAATTCTTCTCTGACTTTCAAATATTCTTCAAAACTGTTGTGAATTGCTTCGTCAAGTTTTGTTTTTGCATTGAATTCAATATCCAAGAAAGTGTTGAAAGTTGTGTGTCTACAATGGTCAGACCAGTAAGTGTCTAAAATCTTGATTTCTGTTTCGTTTGGATCACGGTCTTCTGATTTGAAATAATCTCTAATACACTTCAAATCTTCGTCATTCATCGCCAATGAGTAATCGTCGACGAATTTTTGAAGCTCATCATCTTTCATATCTCTGAAACCATTGTATGTTTCGTTTTCCAAATTCTTAGGATTTTCTTGTTTCAAAGTTGTTGGGATTCCAAGCAAACTAACCTTGTGACTGTCAACAGGGTTTACCAAATATTTTTCGATTTTTGCCAAATCTTCTTTGTTAGCGCCTTCGATTTCGTAAACTGTCGATGTCTTACAATCCACCTCATCATCCAAAATCAAACTCAATGTGTCAAGCACACCTTGTTTTCTTTGGTCAAATTGACCTGGCAAATATTCCACAGCGATTGCGTTTTTCATATCAGCTTGTAATTTCAACGCATCTTCTCCATAGAACACATCATCTACAGATTTTTCGCTAAGGACAGTGTCGACAATTTTTTTCAAATTATCATCGCTAATTTCCAAATCGTATCTCTTGTAAATTACGAATTTATCCAAATCAATTCCAAGTAAGTTTTCAATTTGCTTTTTCTTTTCCTTAGATTCATAATCGTATTCGTCTTTTTTTCTGACATAAACTCTTTTAACTCTAGGACCAATATCAGTTCTGTGATACATGTTTTTAAAATCCACCTTTTCTATATCTTCATAACAAGCCTTAATAACATCATCAAAATTCTTTTTAGAATTTACAATATTTAGTACTCGGCCACCGTTTGTAACGATTTTGCCGTCGACTTTTTTCGTTCCTGCATGGAAAACAACACTGTCCATATCAGAAATTGTAATCTCATCGCCCTTGTCATAACTTTCTGGATATCCACCAGCACTTACAACAACGCAAAGCGCCTTGTTGTCATTTATTTTCAAATCGACATCGGATAATTTCCCTTCACTTGTTTTCATCATAATATCCAACAAATCATTGTCGATAAGTTCAAGCACGACTTGAGTTTCAGGATCTCCAAATCTTGCGTTGAATTCCAAAACGTAAATTCCATCATCAGTTATCATAAATCCAATGAACAACAATCCTCTAAAATCAATGTTTTCTTCTTTTAATCCTGTGAGAATTTTGTCCAATACGCTATTTTTGATTCTATCTACGAATACTTCTGCCTCGACATTCGGAGCGTAAGTTCCCATGCCGCCAGTGTTTGCTCCCATTTCTCTTTCAAAAATCTTCTTGTGATCCTTCGCAGTTGGAAGTGGAAGAATCGTCTTAGAATCAGTAAAGCACAACAAACTCATCTCAAATCCGTCGAGGAATTGTTCGATTACAACCATGTTATCTTTATCAAGTACATCTTGTAGAATTTCTCTTAAATCATCAGAATTATCTACAATGTAGACTCCCTTTCCAGCTGCAAGGCCATCTCTTTTAACGACAACTTTGCCATTTTCTTCCAACAATTTATTTGCAAAATCATAAGACTCATCAAAATCTTTGCTCTCCAAATACTTAGCTGTATTGATGTCGTATTTTTCCAAGAATTTTTTCGTAAATGATTTTGAGTTTTCAAATTCAGCGGCTTTTTTTACAGGTCCAAATATTTTAAGACCATTTTCTTCGAACAAATCTGAAATTCCGTCGCACAATGGATTTTCAGGGCCAACAACTGTGAAGTCTATTTCATTTTTCTTTGCAAATTCAAGAAGGCCCTTTAAATCGTCTGCTTGAATATCTACGTTTTCTCCGATATCTTCAGTTCCAGCATTTCCTGGAGCGAAGAAAACTTTCCTATTTTCATCAAAAGATTTTATTTTACGTCCAAGCGCGAACTCTCTGCCACCTGAACCTACAACTAAAATTTTCATAAAACCTCCCAATTTTTAATGTTTGAAATGTCTGTTTTTTGTGAACACCATGCTAATTCCGTACTCATTGCATTTGTCAATTGAATCTTGGTCTTTGATGCTTCCACCTGGTTGAATAATAGCTTTTACTCCTAATTTATGTGCAAATTCTACGCAATCAGAAAATGGGAAGAAAGCATCTGATGCCAATACGCATCCAGTAAAATCAACGTCCGGGTGATTGTTGGCTATGTTTTCCAACGCCCAAATCCTAGATGTTTGTCCTCCACCAATTCCCAAAGTGTGAGAATCTTTTGCTAGTACAATTGCATTTGATTTTGTGAATTTAACCACCTTCATAGCAAATTCCAAATCTTTTTTGTCTTCATCACTTGGTTTTTCATTAGTAACTATGTTGTATTCGTCAACACCGAAGTCTTTGTCTTGGATTAAAACTTTTCCATTCAAATACTTAATGTCTTCTTTTACTGAATCGTTGTCGAATTTTATCTTAACAAGTCTGATGTTTTTCTTTTTAGTCAAAATTTCAAGAGCTTTTTCATCGAAATCCTTGGCAGCTATAATTTCCAAGAAGATTTGGCTCATTTCTTCTGCACTTTTTTCATCTACAACTCCATTGATGGCGATAATTCCACCGAAAATCGAAGTTGAATCTGCCAAGTAAGCCTTGTGGTACGCTTCTGAAACGCTGTCTGCAATTGCAACGCCACATGGTGATTGGTGCTTCAATGCAACACAAGAATTTTCTCCCAATTCGTCTGCTAATTCCACTGCAACATTCAAATCGTTGTAATTGTTGAAGCTCATTGCTTTGCCATGAATAACTTCGCAATCTGTCAATTTGCCGTTTACAAATGGATCTATGTAAAGATTGGCACTTTGATGTGAATTTTCACCATATCTAAGTTCTTCTTCTTTTTTGAAACCAAAAGTTCTGTATTCACTACGTTCTCCAACTTGTTCTTGGAAATATCTTGAAATCACAGAATCGTAGTAAGCTGTCAAACTAAAAGCCTTCATTGCTAGTTTTTCTCTGTATGAATTATCCACGTTGTCATTTTTCAATCTGTCGATAAGTTCGTCATAATCAGACGGATCTGTTACAACCAAAACGTCCTTGTAATTTTTTGCGGCACTTCTTATCAAAGTTGGACCACCGATATCGATGTTTTCAACGATGTTGTCGTGGTCTCCAGTTTTCAATGCATTTTGGAAGTCGTACAAATTAACCACAACAATGTCGATTGGTTGAATGTTCAATTCTTCTACAGTTTTCTTGTGTTCTTCGTTATCTCTCTTATACAAAATTCCACCGTGAACGTATGGTGACAAAGTCTTCACTCTGCCTTGCAAAATTTCAGGAAAATTTGTAACCTTGGAAATGTCTATTACATTTACTCCAGATTTTTCGATTTCCTTGTAAGTACCACCTGTAGATATGATTTCATATCCCAATTCTTGTAAACTTTTTGCTAACTTACCAACATTTGTCTTATCCGTTAGTGAAATTAATGCGCGCATGAACTCTCCTCCAATTTTTTTATAGCATCTTTTAAAATGCCATGTTCTATTTTCAAAACTTTCTTTGCTATCTCATCTTCCGATTTACAATCAGAAATATCCACAGACCTTTGAAGTAAAATATCTCCATCGTCTAATTTTTCATTCACGAAATGCACAGTTGCACCGCTATTTTTTTCCTTATTAGCAAAAACTTTTTCGTGAACATGGATTCCATAACATCCCTTACCACCGTATTTTGGAAGCAATGATGGATGGATATTTACAATTGTAAACTCATTTATAATTCTCTTTGAAATTTTAGGCAAGAAACCTGCCAACACGATCAAATCTACGTTTTTTGATTTTAAACATTTGATGATTTCTTCGTCATCTTTTGAAACCAAAGTATCCACGTTGAAATCTCTTGCAAAACCAAGACCAGCTGCATTTTTGTTACTAACCACAACAACAATATCGCTTTTGAAATAATTGTCTTTTTTTGCATCCAACAGAGCTTTCAAATTAGTACCAGTACCTGAAATAAAAACTGCAATATTCATTTAATCACCTATATAACTATCGGATCTACTGGATAATCCCCATCAAAACAAGCCTTACAGAATTTGTCTATTTTGTCGCTGCTTGATTTTACCATTCCTTCCATAGAAATAAACGCTAAGCTATCTGCCCCGATTTTTTCACGGATAGCTTCGATATCCATGTTCGCTGCAATCAAATGCTTTCTTGAAGGAGTGTCAATTCCGTAATAGCAAGGGAATTTGACAGGTGGCGATGTAATTCTCATGTGAACTTCTGTCGCACCAGCTTCTCTAATTCGTTGAATCAAATTAGCGCTTGTAGTTCCTCTTACAATGGAATCATCTATAAGTACAATTCTCTTTCCTTTTAATACATGTCTCAAAGGATTTAATTTCAATTTAACTGCCATTTCTCTTTCAGCTTGAGTTGGTTTAATGAAAGTTCTTCCCATATATCTGTTTTTTACCAAACCTTGTGCGTAAGGAATGCCCGCTTTTTGCGCGTAGCCAATCGCTGATGGAATACCTGAATCTGGAACTGGAACTACCAAATCAACATCACATGGAGATTCTTGTGACAAATATTCTCCGCATCTTCTTCTAAAATTGTATGCATTTGTTCCATCCAACGTAGCGTCTTCTCTTGCAAAATACACATATTCGAAGAAACAATGACGTGGAGATCCTTCTGTTGTATACATCGAAGAATTTATTCCTTCCTTGTCTACGACAATTATTTCTCCTGGTTTTACATCTCTGATTTCAGTTGCTCCGACGATTTCTACTGCTGCATTTTCTGATGCAAACACAACATCCTCTTCATTTTTTCCCATAACAAGAGGTCTAATTCCCAAAGGATCACGAAATGCTACAAGTTTATCCTTCAAGCACAACACAATTGCGTAAGCTCCTTTAATAAGTTTCATTGTTTTTTTGATAGCTTCGACGATATCCCCTTTGTAATATCTAGCAATCAAAAACAAAATAACTTCACTGTCAATCGCTGTTTGGAACATCACACCATCTTCTTCAAGTCTAGTTCTTAAAATTTGATGGTTGATAAGATTTCCATTGTGAGCCAAACTCATTTCGATTCCCTTGGCAAAAGCCATCAATGGTTGAGTGTTGTAATCGTGAGAACCACCAGCTGTCGAATATCTCACATGTCCTATCCCAATATTACCAACTAAATTATTCAAATTTTCTTCCTTAAACACATCGATAACAAGTCCCATGCCTTTTTCTCTATGTAGGTTTTCACCGTTACTAACGGTGATACCACAGGATTCTTGTCCTCTGTGTTGTAAGGAGTTAAGTCCGAAAAATAATTTCTTATTAACTTCGGACTTAGAATATATCCCTATAACTCCACACATCCTAGCCTCTCATTCTGTTTAGAACTTCTTTGTAGCCTTCTGTCAAATCTCCCAAATCTCTTCTGAAAATATCTTTGTCTAATTTTTTGTTAGTATCTTTGTCCCACAATCTGCAAGTATCAGGGCTGATTTCGTCAGCTAATAAAATTTGTCCGTCGTCAGTCTTACCAAATTCGATTTTGAAGTCAACTAATTTTAAGTTGATTTTTAAGAAAAATTCTTTTAATAATTCGTTTATTTTCAAAGTTTCTTTTCTCAAATAGTCGTATTCTTCCTTTGTGATAACACCAAGAGCAATTGCGTGATCTTCACACATCAATGGATCTCCCAAATCATCATCTTTGTAAGATAATTCGAAAGTTGGTTGATTCAAAACTCTTCCTTCTTCAACTCCGTATCTTTTTGCAAAAGAACCTGCAGTGATGTTTCTAACGATAACTTCAAGTGGCATAATAGTAACTTTTTTAACTCTCATATCAGTGTTGTTGATTGTTTCAATGTAGTGAGTTTTGATGCCGTTTTTTTCAAGCATTTCAAAAATCATTGTAGTGATTGCCAAATTAAGTTCACCTTTACCTGCAATTGTAGCTTTCTTTTCACCATTACCAGCTGTTGCATCATCTTTGTATCTGATGATATATTCATCAGCCTTTTCTGTTGAATAAACTTCTTTTGCTTTACCTTCGTACAATTTTTCCATAATAGCCTCCTAAAATAAAAAAATAGAGAATTCTAGATAGAATTCTCCTAAATTTTTTGACAAATATACACTTTTTTATTGGACGCAAAAATAGCTCTCAATTTGCCTCTCAATTTATTGATAAGGCTTAGATCGTGATTTGTAAATCTCAAATCAAAAAGCTTTTTTATGAAATTTATTGAAATATCAATAACGCTCATTATTTTGCCCCCACTAAAATAATTTACAATATATTATATCACAGCTGCCCATAATTTGCACCATCAAAATATAAAAAAATAACAAACAATTTCATACTCTACATTGCTATATCATTGTCTATCCGAAATACCAGAAAATTTATTTTGTTTTCACAACACTTTTTTTAAATTCTAGGATTTTTAGGTTGTTTCAATTAATCTAAAATTAATAGTTTTTTGTTGTGAATTATATTATAATTGAAGAAACGAGGTGTGACTTATGGAAGAAAAAAGGAAGCTTAAATTTATTTTATATGCATTTGCACTTTTATTAATCGTAGGTGTTGTTGGCTACATGTTTTTGTTAAAAGTCGATTTTATAGATGCATTATACATGACGGTTATAACCATCTCAACTGTTGGTTTCGGAGAGATTGGCACGACAAGTAGTTGGTCCGAGCTTTTCTCGATAATTATGATATTTTTAGGTGTTGGCATCGCCGGATACGCATTTACTACGGTTGTAGCTATGTTTGTAGAAGTAAAAGTTAAAGATTTTTGGAAGGGAAGTAAAATGGAAAAGAAAATAGCCTCACTCGACGATCACTACATTATTTGCGGTTCTGGTGAATTGGCAGAAGTAATTATAAATAAATTTATCGATCAAAATTTGAATTTTGTTGTTATTACGGACAAACGTGAAGACCTTGATGATTACAGTCATCACGATATTTTAGTTGTGGAAGGCATGTCAACTGAAGAAGAAGTTTTGGAACATGCAGGAATAGACAGAGCAAAAGGTCTTGTATCGACGTTAGATTCCGAAGTAGACAATATCGTTACTGTGTTAACTGCAAGAAATCTCAACAAAAACATCTACATAATAGCCAATGCTATTACTAAATCGGAAAGCGAAAAGTTAATGAAAGTAGGCGCCAACAAAACTTTGTCTGCCGTAGAAATCAGCGGCAAAAGAATGGCTTATTCGATGACCAAACCAAATATTATTTCGTTTTTAGATGTGGTTACAAGAATTGGCGATGTGGAGCTTGATTTGGAAGAGGTTGTTGTTAAAAGCGGATCATATCTTGAAAACAAAAATTTAATTGAAGCTCAAATTCCAAATAAAACAGGTCTGATTGTACTTGCAATTAAAACAATTGAAGATAATAAAATGATTTTCAACCCACCAGTTAACTACACTTTCCGAATTGGAGATGTATTGATTGTCCTCGGCAGAGAAGATCAAGTGGACAAATTAAAACATTTGGGCGATGAAACAAAATAAGGCTATGCAAATTGCTAGCCTTATTTTGTTACAAACTATCTATTATAATTTTGGACATTTCCATAAAATTATCCGTAAATATATTTTACCGTAGTTTTGTTCAAATACATTCTTGGTTTTGATGAATTTTAATGCTCATTGTTTTTTAATATATTTAATTAACCAATCACTCAATTTATAATTTACTCAAATTTTGCAATATCTTTAATATCTAACCTTACTGATTCATGGTGTTCATAATTTGATTTACCAATTGCGATTATAATCACAGGAGCGTATCTTTCAGGGTCAAGTCCGAAAGCTTGTGCAAGTTGGTCTTCTTCAAAACCACCGATAGCATTTGTGTCATAGCCGTGAGCTCTTGCAACTAGCATTAGTTGCATAGCCATCAAACTTGAGTCAATTTTAACTACATCATTCATCTTGGATTGTGAGAAATTTTTATAGGCAGGTAACACAAGATCCATCATTTGTTTCTTGACATCTTCTGTCATGTAACCTTTTTCAACTGCTTTGTTGTAGATTTCTTCGGTTTTTTCGTAACATTTCATATCGCCAAATATCAAAATCATCGCAGAAGAAGTATCGTTTTGTCTAACATTAAATCTAATAAGTGGGCGAAGCTTATCCTTTGCTTCATCAGATTCAACAACCACAAATCTCCATGGTTGAAGATTCACTGACGATGGTGCAAGTGTTGCTTCTTCTAAAATTTGTATCATTTCTTCTCTGTCAATTTTTTTGTTTACATTAAATTCTTTTACAGAATGTCTGTTAAATACAACATCTTCAAAATTATTATTCATTAAATACCCCCTAGTTTTTATTGCAGCTTTTCTTCAATAGATTCCAAAATCTGCATTAATTCTTCAATCTCTCTTTTTGAAATAGACACTGCAACATTGCAAGGATTATCCTTGTGCTTTTGCTTACAAATTTTAAGTTCAGATTTCGCATAGTCAGTAAGTGTCACTATGATTTCTCTTGCATTTTCAGCATTTCTATCTCTTGTAACAAATCCTTCTTTTTCCAAAATTTTGAGTTGACGAGTAATCGCCGCAGGATCAATTCCAATATGTTCTGCAATTTCCGTTTGAAGGCTTTGTTGCTTCTCATCCAGATATATCAAAATTTCGTATCTGGTTAATGAAAATCCCGTACTATTTTCAAATTCTTTTGTAAGATTTTGCTCCACACATCTAAGTTTGTGCAAAGCATTACTAAATTGCTTAAGTTCCATATTTTCCCTTTACATAATTGGTTTGATTTGTTCATTCATCCAATTGGAATCCTTGAACACTGATCTTCCAACTCCTACCAAATCGCATACTCCACGATTCAATATGTCCTCTACATCATCACCTGTTTTTACTCCTCCAGTCAAAATTACTGGCACATCTACATTTTCAAAAATTGGCTTTGCTAAAAAATCGAAGAATCCTGCTCTTTTATCATCGATTGAGAACATACACATTCCACCAGAAATATCCAACACATCTGCACCGGCTTTTACGAATTCTACAGCTGCGTGAATACTGTCTTCTGTCGATAATCCTCCATCCAAATAATCTCCTGCTCCTATTCTTATAAAAATTGGATACTCATTTCCTACTTTTTCTCTGATTTTTCTTATAATTTCCAAATGGATTTTGATTCTTCCATCAATATCTCCACCGTATTCATCAGTTCTTTTATTAGTAATTGGCGACAAAAATTGATTCAACAAATATCCATGTGCTGAATGGATTTCCACTCCATCAAATCCAGCTTCTTTTGATCTTACTGCCGCATCTACAAATTTATCGATAATTTGTTCTATTTCTTCAGCAGAAAGTTCTCTTGGAAGCTCTGCTGTCGATTTCGATGGATTTTTAATAGCTGATGGTGCTACAGGTTGTTGTCCGATAACTTCTTCATTAGTAGAACTACCAGCGTGAGAAATCTGTAATACGACAGATGAACCATTGGCTTTAACTAGATTTGCAAGTTTTTTCATTCCATCAATTGTAGAATCGTCTGCTATGGATGTTTGGTTTTTGCTGGCTTTTCCCAAAACATCCACAAAACTATGTTCGATAATTACAGTTGAAAATAATTTGTTTTCGGTCTTTTCTTCATAATAGTTCAGGATTTCATCTTTAATATGACCATTTTCATCAGCCTTAGCTGTCGCCATAGGTGGCATTATGACTCTATTTTTAAAATTAATATTTTTCGATTTCAATCCTTGTGATAATTTCATGTTAACCTCCATTAAGTTGATATGTCAATATTTAATACGTCAATTATTGATATGTCAATTATAATTCTAATAGTATACTTTGTCAAACCCTCTTGATAAGGATATCTCTAAATTCATAGAATTTTTATAATCAAATTAAAAATAAGCCAATGTTCAATCCAAGGCTTATTTGTAACAAAAATTTTATTTGATTTTTCCCAGAACTTCTTTTGTTTTATCCGAATTCATGTGATGATAGAATTTGCCATTAATCATAATATTGGGGCCATCCTTACATTTCTTGAAACAGTTTTGCGTTCTGAGTCGAATTTTTCCATCAGCAGATGTTTCATTAAAATCCATTCCAAGCTCTTTTTTCACCATCTTCAACACTTCCATCGAGCCGTTCTTCGCACATCTAGGTCCCGAACAGCACACAACCTCGTATTCAACCTTTGATTCTTTGATAGATGGAATGAATTTTATAATCGTCTTGATGTATTTCTCATCAATATCAAAAGCGTCTGCTATTTGTTTTTGGTGACTAATCGAAACACAACCAAAAAAATCCTGGCAATTTCTAATAGAAACCTTCGCTCCCTCTTGGCTACCCTTGCCAAAACTCTCCACAGCTTCCTCTAGCTTTTCCTTGAAAATCAGCTCCTCATTCTTTCCTTCACACATATAATCACCTTCTACCTTTTTCCTTATTAAGTTTATTATTAATATATATACTTATATCCACAAATTGATCCAGACTTCTGAACGCTTGAAAAATTGCAGAACGAATAGCAAAATCTTCGTGACTTTCCGGCAATTTCATCATATTGAAATGATTTTTTAGAAAATCAATTCTATTTTTTACTTTCGTGATTTCTTCACCATTTCTCAAATTTTCAGAAGTTTCAATTAAAATATCCGAAATGTATTTTCCATCTGAGTATTCAGCAGGAATTGTCTTCAAATCATGATACATCTCTTCTAATAAATCCATCTCCCTATCTCTCAAACGCAAATTGTCCAGTATATCTCTGCTATTTTCAATTAAATTATCATTTTCAATTATCGCAATTTCAATCGCCTTATCGATGTCTTCATCAAGTTTTGAAATCTTGTCTTTGTATAATTTCACATCTAAATGTGTTATCAGAGATTGTCCGAACAAATTCAAAATGAACGTCATATCTTCGTCAATATTATCGATTAACTTGTTTAATCTATCTTGGCTTGTAGGAGCGTAGAAATTGGTTAGCATTGCAAATCATGTCCCTATAAACACTAGTGCCATTTCATTCAAAATAATAGCTGAGTCAATTCTTCCGAACGCCAATAAATGTGTCACAATTACACTTGAAGGTCCCAACCCCAGCTCTATCGTTAACAAAAAAGACACAGGCACAAATAAAAGCAAATACAATCCGAAAACCCAAGTTTTGTATCCTAATTTTTCAAATAAAAATCCTCCAATCAAAAGAGCGATTATTGCGGACAAAGTCCTCTTCAAGCCACCTTCTATCGTAGCTTTTCTAGTATCAAACACATTTAATATCGCAATAATTCCCGCCGCAGCTGCAAACTCAAGAGATAACTCTTGCGAGACAATTATCGCCAAAAGTGAAGCCAAAGCCGTTTTAATCGTTCTAGATACTATCGATTTTTTCATAATAAACTCCTATATACTTTCGTTGTATTATTTATACCCAATTTGTGTTTCAAATGGTAATTTTAGCCACAATAAAAGCACCTACAAATGTAGATGCTTCGTGAACTTTATTTATCTAATAATTTTTCGATATTTTCATTGAGTTTGTTCAACTGCTTAATTATAATAACATTTTGCTTAACTAAAGCTGAAAAATAACTCTTAGTCATGACTTCTGAAGCTTGAAATATCTCTTCCGCGCTTTTTCTGTCCAAATCTTCTAGATTGTATTCTTTTATAAATTGTTGCAACTTTTCGACGTGTTTTTCTTCTGGTGTTTTGTTTTGTCCAAATAAAGCCATAAATTACCTCCATTAATCTGTTGTTATAAGAAATATCAAGTCTACGGTCAACATTATATCTCAATTAGTTATTTTTTCAAAATTCATATACTATCGAAAACTTGTAACAAACTAAAAATCTTCACCGTATGTACACAGAGAAGATTTTCACATTAATTATTTATTTCTTTTGAAAATCAAAATAAATGGTGCAAAAATAAATGAAAGCATCATTATAGTCTTGGCTGAAATAAATTCAGTTGAAGTTTTCTCAAATGTTGAATCGCTCAATTTCCCCACTGCTGAAGGATATAATACATAGCAAATTATCAAATAAATTGTAGGAATCCAATAATAGCCTTCAAATGGACTGACCTTAAAATATTCTATCATTAAAAAATAATATCCAATAAGAGGGAGTAGTCCTATTATTAGACAAAGAATTGTTTGTGTTATGCTTGGTTTTTTCATGAAGTCCTCCTTCGTCTGTTCAATCTAAACAATGTTAGAACAGTTTGTAATCAGTTTAGTTTTTTTTGACCAAATCTTTGCTTTTAAATTATATTATATTTTCTAGATTTTATCAAATATATAAAATGCTAGGGTGAAAAAAACGTTCAAAACTATTAATCTACTGTAAATTATAAAAAAGAATTATTAAGATATAAGATACATCGAAAATGGTCTAATTAACCAATTAGCAATTCACGTTACAAACAATCCCTTAGGATTTTCCTTGATACTTCTAATGCTCTTAAAATCAATTTTTAACATCATCGGGTAAATCATATCCATAGCAAAATCGTTGTTGGAATTGATACATTGTTTATCTCGTACTTAGATAAAGTATTTGGAATTTGTGGAAGAAATTTCCCAATGAAAACTCCCAGAAACATACAAATCAAAACCCAAAATGTAAGATTTCTCTCAAAAAACCTATTTGTTTTTCTTTCATTTTAATATTTGCCTCTTCTTTCTAACTCTTCAATCAAATTTATTACTTTTTTCTCAATAGTCTTAATTACTGCAATAAATTCGTCATCGTTTTTTCCAGTGGGATCCTCAAGACCCCAATCATCTTTTTTAACAGCGTAAGGTATAACTGGGCAAACGACATTACATCCCATTGTAATTAGATAATCAACTTCAGGAATATCATCTAGAAGTTTTGGTTTTTGAGTCTTTTCCATATCAATTGAATACATTTCTTTGACAAGCCTTACTGCATCCTGATTAATTTGATCCTTTAATTCTGTACCTGCAGAATACACCTCTATAGAATCTCCAGCAAATTTTTTTGTCAGTGCTTCAGCTATTTGACTTCTACAAGAATTGTGTACACAAACAAATGCAACTTTATTCTTCATGATTTTTCCCCTTTATTTTGTTATTTACAGATACAATCTGTTTTGTCAGTGCTTATTTTATCCAGAAAAGATTTTAATTCCTTGAATTTAGACTCGTTTAATCTGTATTTCATCCATAACCCATCCTTTCTCGCAAAAACAAGTCTACTCTTAGTCAACAAATTCATATGATAACTCAAAGTCGATTGCGTTATACTAAGTTTCTCTAAAATCTCACATGCACACATCTCTCCACATGAAAGCATATCAATAATTTTCAAGCGTGTTTCTTCAGAAATAACTTTCAACACATCTGCATAATAAGCATATAATTCTTTCACTTAAATCTCCTTAGTATAAAATAAATTTCTAATATCGATATCTATCAATCTATTTATATTTTAATATTCATATCGATACTTGTCAATATGTAAAACAATTTATCCTTACAGTGAAAAATTTTCGGTTAAATATAATTTCACTTTGTTAAATTGTCAGTAAAATAAAAAAGCACCTACAAATTAAGGTGACCCCAAAAAGTTGGACTTTGTACCAGAGACATTTAAAAATATTTGTCTCTGGTTTTTTTGTCCTATTCTACCCCTAGGGGTAGAAATTTTTATGCTACATTTTTCTTTCTATATTCTACTGGTGATAAATATCCTAGTTTTTCTTTTATCCTTTCTTCATTGTAATATTTTATGAAATCTTCTATTGTTTGTTTTAAGTATTCGTATGAATAGAATTTATTTCCGTAGTATATTTCTTGTTTTAATATTCCAAAGAAGTTTTCCATTGGAGAGTTATCTAAGCAATTTCCTTTTCTTGACATGGATTGAGTGATACCGTTAGAATCTAGTTTTGATGTGTATTGATCTATTTGGTATGCCCAGCCTTGATCTGAGTGAAATATTCTTTTTTCTTTTGTTAGTTATTTCTATGGCTTTGTTTAAGGCTTTTAGGATTGGTTCTAGAGTTGGTTGTTTTGTATTTCACTGTTGTACATATCTAAATATGGATTTAGATAAAGTTTCTTTATTTGGTAGGTCCCTGATTTATCTTTTTCAAAATACTTAAATTCTGTTGTGTCAGTTGTTATTTGTGTATATGGTTTTTCTACTTTAAAGTTTCTTTTTATTTTGTTGTCTGCTACTTTCCCTACTTGTCCTTTGTATGATGAGTATTTTCTTGATTTTCTTGAAAAACTTTTTACTTGAAGTTTTAGATTTTGAACTAATCTTTGTACTTTCTTTTTGTTTATTTTTAGTCCTAATCTTTTTAACATAGCAGTTATTCTTCTGTATCCATAGTTTGGATTTTCTTTTCTAATTTTGAGTATTTTGTTTTCTATTTCCATATCTTTATTTGGTCTATTTATGCGTTTTTGCCAATACATATATGTTGATTTTGGAAGATTGAAGTATTTTAACAAGTCTTTTAATTTGCATTTATTTCTTAAAATCCCGATTGTTTCAGTAATTGTCTTATTTCTGCATCTGTCATTTGAGACAATTCTATCTTTTTTTTATTGCATCATTTTCTAATTGAAGCCAATAGTTTTTTCTTCTAATTTCTTTATTTTTTCTTTTAATTGTGTTTCTGTTAATGAATTATCTCCTAAATTAGTTAAGTTTTCTGATGAATCTATTTTGATATCTTTTGATTTCTTTGGGGATTTTGGCATTTTTGAAGATCTTCCTCTCTTTTTGGGTTTTAGTCCTTCTATGCCTTTTTCTCTAAAGTCGTTTACCCATCTTGCTATCATTGAAGGATTATTTATCTTTAATTCATTTGCTAGGCTTTGATAGGACATTTCTCCTGTTAAGTACAAGTTTACTACATTTAACTTAAATTCCAAAGTGTATTGTGTATTTTCTCTTTTTACTTTTAGTCCTTCATAGCCTTGTCTTTGGTATGAACTAACCCATCTTCTAACTATGTCATGGTGAGAAATACTATATTTTTCTGCTAATTTTTTTAAGCTTATATTCCCTTTTAAATATTCTTTTACTATTTTTACTTTGAATTCTGTACTATATTTTGCCATTAAAAAACTGACCTCCTTTAGTTAGTTTTTTGGTCTAACTTTTGGGGGTCAGTTCAAAAAATCAAGCCCTTTTTTCTATCTATATTGAACCGTCTCTATCCCAGAATCTTTGTTGAGTCAAGTTTTCAATAAAGTCATCTATTTTCTTCAAATCCTTACTTACAATGACACCTGAAGCTTTTTCTTGATCCTTGTCTAAGATTCCTTCAGAATCACCTATAATCCAAATAGGTTTGTAGTGTTTGAAAGTTTCATCTATAAATTCGCCTATATTTTTGTTGAAGTCTTTGGATGGCTTTTCTGGTACAACCACAATTAGAGCATCTTCTAAAACTGGATGAACTGTTTCATATCTATGAGTAACTTTTTGTCCGTCCTTAGTATCTTGAAGATTTCCTTGGATAATTTCAGCCTTAGCCTTAGAATCTTTAATCTTTTCAACCAAGGATTTAAAGTCAAAGTCGTCGTCATTATCAGAATAAATTCCAACCTTTAAAGTATCTGGCTTAAAGATTGTGTTAGCTTGAGCAAATTCTGGCATTCTTACTTTTTTAGCTTCTTCGCTTGGTTTAACTCCAACAGGGTCGAATCCACGCTCAGCATCTGGCTTATCAGCGCCTACATTTTCAGCTATTTCTTCTGCCATCTTTTGATCTACATTGGCAAACATATCCACTACATTTTGTCTTATTTCTTCTCTTTTAACTTTGGATAATTCAAAAGAGAATGCATTGATAATGTGTTGTTGTTCAACTTCACTTACAGATTTATAAAAAGCTGTAGCTTGACTAAAATGATCTCTAAAACTATCATCTCTTGCTTTTATTGCCACGCCATCAATTTTTTCTTGATAGTGTTCATATCCACCGTCTTCTGGTTTTTCGTAATATGGAGATTGGTCATCAATACTTGATTTATGGTAGGCTACAGGTCCTTTGTTTATCATGTGTTGATGCCATCCATCTCTTTGGTTATTGTGAACTTCAGCTATAGGTCTATTTATTGGAATTTGTGCAAAGTTTGGTCCACCTAATCTTAGAAGTTGTGTATCAGTATATGAGAAAAGTCTACCTTGTAAAAGTGGATCATTAGAAAAGTCGATACCAGGAATAACATTACCTGGGTTAAATGCAACTTGTTCAGTTTCAGCAAAATAATTATCTACATTTCTATTAAAGATCATTTCCCCAATTTTAACCTTAGGAATATCTTCTTCTGGCCAAACTTTAGTAGGATCTAGTATATCGAATGGGAAGTCATGTTCTTTTTCTTCTGGTAGGATTTGTACACAGAAATCCCATACTGGATATGAACCTTCATCAATCGCATCATACAAATCTTTTCTTTGGCTATCTGGATCATTACCTGATACTTTTAATGTTTCATCCCATACTCTTGAGTGAACTCCTAATTGTGGATTCCATTGGTATCTAACAAAACATGCCTTGCCATCCTTATTTATCCATCTAAATGTATGAACAGCAAAACCATCCACCATTCTTAGACTTAAAGGAATAGCCCTATCACTCATTTGCCACATAACCATGTGAGCTGATTCTTGGTTACGAGTTACAAAATCCCAGAAAGTGTCGTGAGCTGACTGAGCTTGAGGAACCTCTGTGTCTGGCTCTGGCTTAACTGAATGGACAAAGTCAGGGAATTTAATAGCGTCTTGGATAATAAATACTGGGACATTATTACCAGCTATATCGTAGTTTCCTTCTTCTGTATAAAATTTTATTGCAAAACCACGTACATCACGAGGAGTATCTGTAGAACCTCTAAATCCTGCTACAGTAGATATTCTCGAAAATAGAGGAGTTTGCTTATTATGACCTGAAAATAGACATGCTTTTGTGTACTCACTCATATCCTTTGTGGATTTAAAAATACCATGAGCACCCACACCACGAGCATGTACAATTCTTTCTGGAATTCTCTCATGGTCAAAGTGCATGATTTTTTCTCTAAAATGAAAATCTTCAAGTAGACTTGGTCCTCTTCTACCAGCCTTAAGTGTAAATTCATCTTCAGCCATCTTAAGACCCTTGTTAGTAGTGAAAGCTTTATTCTTGTTATCAACCTTATTTTTCTCTAGATCTTTAATCTTGTCGTTATCCTTTACAGGATCAACTTTTTCAGATCCATTTGGTGTTAAAGGTGCTTTAATAAATTCGTGCTTGCCATTATCCTTTTTATCTGACATGTTTTCCTCCTATTATGTTCCTTAGATTCTAATATTTCTTACCAATATTTTCTCTGTAATATTACTTATACCCCAAGCTTTCTATAATAAAGCATTAAAGATAAAACAAAAATCTTTTAAGTATAAAGATAGTAGTTGTAAAAGAAAAATCATTTTAAAACTAGGACAAGACTGATATAGGACAGGGCCGATAAATGATGCATGTAATTTTAAATCATTTTGAAGCTTGAAATTCGAACAACACTCTTTTCGTCTAATCGTTCATCTAGCACTTAATTCAAACTGGATAAATACTTTTGAATAATTTATTCCCATGCACGTTACTTTAGTAGATTTTCATTCAAGTATTTGACGGTTTTTCATTCAAGTATTTGACGGTTTTTCATTCAAGTATTTGACGGTTTTCCATTCAAGTGTTTGACGGTTCAGCTTTATATTTTTCTGCATTTACTACCTCTTCCTAAAATTATCCATAAAAAAGCACCTACAACTGTAGATGCTTGTATAGAATTAGTTTTCTTTTAATCCATGGTAATACTCGATTTACTTGTTTTAAATATACTTCATATTCTTCTCCAAATTCATTTTTTAACCATTTTTCTTCTGTATTTTTCATTAGTATTGTTAAAAAAGCCCAAAATACAAATGGAAGTATTAATAAAATATAGTTTGCTGTAAATAAAAGTAGACCTGTGAATATAAATATAAATGCTGAATAAACAGGATTTCTTACTATGCTGTATACTCCTGTTGTTATCAACTTTTTTTCTGTAACTTTTTTATTTATTTTTTGAACTATTACTGCTTGGATCCATAAATATATTCCTAAAAGGATCATGAATATTGCTGCTATGATAAAAAATATTTTGCCTTGGCTTAGTTCTCCTTGATAAATGTATCCATTGAGATGAAGCCATATCCCAGCGATTGTAAGTATTAGACATGTTATTACATATATTGGCCCGACACCGAATATTGGCATTTTAAATTCTTGTGATTTCATTGTCTGTACTAAATTATTGTCCTAACAATTCAATAATTTCATCTTGTGCTTCTCTTCCTTCTTTAAAAAATCTCACCAATGGATAGCAGTGGCACATTCCTTTTCCAACAATAATTTCGTATGGGGCGTTGTATTTTTCCATTGCTTTTTTAAAGGTTTGCGCAAAGGCATAGAGGCATTCATTTTCGCCGTAATAAAAATATGTTTTCGGAAAGTCTGTAAAATCTCCTACAGTTCCATCTAACATATATTCAGGTATGTCTTCATCTCCTTTTGCGATTTCTCTTGCTGTTTTGATATACGTCGGTTCAATCATTACATCCTTGTGGTTAAGTGCATTTAATTTCTCCCAAATTTCTTTGTTTTCATCGACAGTTACATCCGGAATTCCTCCAGGAGAAACTGAAATAATCTTGACTGGCATCGGAAGTGGTCTTCCTATGGCGTTGTTATGCAAAAAAATCCCTAGTGATAGACAAGCTCCTGATGAAAATCCAAGGACGCTGATATTTTCTGCCTTGTAACTTTTGGTCATCAGTCTATAAGCTTCAAATGATACTTCATATGTCTTATCTATCTTTACATTTTCTGAACAAAGAGGATAAAATAAAAACCAAACATCTTTTCCGGTTTGTTCCATTATTCTTTCCGATAATTTAAAATCCAGTTTATTCGGTTGTGTAATCATTCCTCCGCCAAATAGATAAAGAACTGCACCGTCGGCGGGCGTTTGATTTTTTTGATATGAAATCAGTCTGTATCCCATAACATCTCTATCAAAAAGATAATAATTCTTTCTCGTAGCCCTTGCCTTTGCCTTTTCTAAATCAAATACTACTTTTGCATTTTCACCTTTTGCATACTCAAGCATCTCTTCTTTGTTCTTTAAAAACATTTTTTTAACTCCGATAAGTCTTACAATTGTCGATGCAATTTTATAAGTTAAGCTCATTTTATTCTACTCCAATAATAATAAATTAATCACAAACTTTACCAATTTCTTATTCATATAACATTGGTTCATTCTCTATCACCTGTAATAAAATAATCACAACAATCTGCTCCATTTGCTATCGTGCCTTTTCTATGTAAAACACCATGTTGAAGACTTATCATAACCTCATCCAATTCACAGAATAGCGGCATTAATTCATTTACCCCAAGCTTTTTAGTGTATGTACAAATAGGACAACGAGTAATTCTGTAATAACAAGCGCCCTCATATGGTTCTCCCACAAAATCGACCTTAAATGATGTGGGATAGAGCTTTTCTTTTTCTTCTGTATACCATTTATAATACTTAACTATATTTTTCTTATTAGCCTCTTTTCCTCTATTAGTATTTAGATTAGTTAATGAAAAAAACCATTTGACAAAATACAGAGAACGACGCATCATTTCCTGGATGGTCTCTGGTGGAATTTCTTTTTCGCTTGCTAAATATGGCGCAACAAATACAAGAGCGAACATCTCATTGTATGCCATTGGATTATCATCTCCGATATCATCTGCTTCTTCTACTAGTTTTTGATAAATTTTTTTGCTTTTTTTGAGGATATCCCTGGCATACTTTCTTCCATATTTTTCCACCAAAACTTTTTTCATAGGATGTTGAAACTGATAGAAATAAAAACTGTGATATTTCATTTTTATCCTTGCCTTTCTTTATCTTATCTATTTTCGTGCGATAAATACGACTTGTTGTTTTCTATCTAAATGATATTCAAAATTAAATCCCAATTTTCCAAGCATTCTTGTTAAGTCGTCAGGTGTGTATACTTCCATCTCTATCATATCCGCTAATTTTTTTACTTCTCTTCTTTTCATAGATGATACTTCATTGCATATTAAAAATTGTCCGCCCTTTTTAAGCACACGATAAATTTCTTTGAAACATTCTTCTATATTATTCCAAAAATAAATAGTTTCAAACGCTGTGACGATATCTATGGATTCATCTTCAAAAGGAAGGCTTCTTACTTCTCCCAGCGAAATCTCGCATCTTCCAGCCTCAATCGCTTCTTTGTTTATCTCACTTGCCATATTTACACTTGTTTCTGAGTGGTCAATTCCATAAACTTTTTTTGCCTTAGTTAAAAAATATTCTATGTTACGACCCCCGCCACAGCCCAAATCTAAGAGAATATAATCGTTTTCAATATTTATGTAAGACCTTCCCCAACTTGCCAATTTTTCATGTCCTTTATTCATGCTTTTTAACATAAATCTACCGCCAAAATTGTCTTTCGGTTTTCTAAAATTTTCAAAAAAACGCTTAAACATTTCCTCCTCTTGATACTTATTCTCATCTATATTATACCACTTTTTCTCCTTTTGATTTAAGATTTTATGCAAAACAAACTGGTGTAAACGACAGATTACGACTTCCACAACAAATTTCATATTACTTTTTTTTAAATAAAAAACGGCTTTTAAGATTTCTTTTAAATCCTAAAAACCATTTATTTCAATACTAACCTCTAGATTTGTTTATCTTATATTTCTTTTAAAAATTTTAATGCCAAATACAATTTCCCAAGATCATGGTTGGCATTATGGAGTCCTTCGACCTCATAACAGCTCTCATCTAATACATCACCTGCTTCAAGAAAGTTATAAAGTTCAAATCCATAAAAATCACAAGCTGCTTGGACACCTGCAAGCTCCATTTCTACTACTATACATCCTTCTGCCTTTCTCTTTGAAACGAGTCCGCGTGTCTCACGAAGCATAACATCTGTAGTCCAGACTTTTCCCTTAGTGTAGGGAGCTTTTTCCTTGATAAAAAATTCTTCAAGCTTATCATAGTTTTTAATATCAAGATAATCTGAAGGAGCCGCATAGTAATAAGATGCTCCCTCACCTCTATAAGCCTCTGTTGGTATAATGTACTTTCCAAAAGTTTTTTCCTTATCAAGACTGCCACAAGATCCAAACATAATAAATTTATTTGCACCTGTAATCCAATTAACTTCTACACAACCTCCTGAAGCAAGAGCCGAACCCATCATAGTAAGATAAAATACAAATTCTTGACCTTCAAAGCTACTTTTATATACTGATCTTGACCCATTTACAGATCCTATATTTCCAATTTCTTCGCATTCAAAATTATCAAGCAAATATTCTATTATGCTTTTTGAATATATTATCAAACATTTTTCTGCAATATTTTTCTTTTCTCCATAAAAGTCTTTTAGACTGATAAGTGGCTCTGTTTCATTATCAAAACTATCTATTATCATATTATTTCCTCCAAATTCAGATTTTATAATTCTATTGACGAGATTTACACTAATTTCAAGATTTGTTTTATATCGTTGAGATTTTCAGCAAAACAAATTAATAGCCCGATTGATAAAAGATGCTAAAATTTATTTATTTTTTCTTCAATAAGATTATTATACTCTTCTTCTAGTTTTTCTCTTTCCTCTTTGGGTATCTCCATTGCTAGTCTAGAACTTATAGAGGATATTCTAAAATCAAGTAATAAAATATCTCTATCCTTGTTAATTGTTGTCTTCTTATTTCTATTTTTGTATTGTGATAAATTACCTTTAAAATTTTTGATTCTTTTATCTTCTATAATCATAAGTGTATCGGCTATTTTATTTATAAACTCCTCATCATGACTTACAAAAATAAATGGTCTATCATAAGATTTCAGTAGATTTTCTAAACTTTCTATTGCTCTTATATCCAAAAAGTTTGTCGGTTCATCAAATATAAGATAATTAAAATCAGATGTTAAAATTTTAGCCAATTTTACCTTAGCTTTTTCTCCATCGCTCAATACATTTATAATCTTATATACATCGTTAGTCTTAAACCCTAGTCTTGCAAGAACAATTCTTGTCATTGTTTCATCATATATAGACGTATTTGATACATTTTTTAAGATGCTGGAATTTTCTTCTAGAATATCACTCATTTGACTAAAATAACCTATTTTAAGATTTGGATGCACCCATATATTTTCTTTATTAAGAATCATCTTTAAAAGGGTAGTTTTCCCACTTCCGTTTTCTCCAATTAGCGCTATTTTAGAATTGTTGTTTATTTGGAAGTTGGATTTTTCAAACAAAACCTTATTTCCAAATTTTTTATTTATGTTTTCCGCTCTTATCAATATTTTAGAATGAATTCGTTTATTATCTGGAATAGATAGTTGTATCTCTTTTTCTTCTTTAGGTTTTTCTTTTGTATCAAGTTGATTTATCCTAGATTCTACAGCTTTTACTTGTTTGTCTAATTTTTTCTTGTTTTCTTGACCACCCATCTTATGGAGTCTTGCTTCTGAATTCCCCATTCTTTTAGGTGTGGTTCTTACTTTTGATGATTGTGCCTTTATATTTATGGCTAGATTTTCTAATCGTCTTTTTTCTTTTATAAAGTTTGAATACTCTTTATCTTGAAACTTTTGTCTTTTTTCTCTTTCTTCAAGATATAAATTGTAGTCTCCATTATATTCTTCAATTTTTTCATCCTTTAACTCTAGAATCTTTTTACAAGTTCTATTTATGAAATCACGATCATGCGAAATTATAATATATCCTGTTTTTCTTGAATTTAGCTTTTCTATAAGTTCTTCTTTTTGCTTTAAGTCTAAATGGGATGTAGGCTCATCTATTAAAAGAAACTTAAAACTATCTGATAAAATATCTGTTAATTTTAACCTTTGCTCCTCACCCGGACTATAATCGTCATCAATCTTTAACTGAGATTTGGAATAGATTTCATCGGAAAAATTCTTAGCTTGAATATCATAATTTAATAAATATCCTAAATCTCTATCCACTCTTACTTGACCAGTATAGTCTTTATCTAGTCCTAATATTATTCTTAAAATAGTAGTTTTGCCCGTTCCATTGTCACCTATTAAGGCTATCTTATCATTTTCATTTATTGATAAACTATCAATTTCAAATAGCTTTCTATCTGGTAAAGTTTTTATTAAGTTTTGTATATATATCATAAATCCTCCTATGTTTTTTTGAGAGGATTTTTTCCTCTCTTAGTTATTTGTAAGACTATATCTATTGTTCATTTGTCTGTACCTCCTAATACTATTTAATAATTTATACCCATAAAAACAATCAATCCCCTATCATCATAAACAGATTGACTTGTCCATTTCACACCTTATTGCTCACCATAGCAATAACTCCATCTATCTTTTCGGTAGATTTTTCTTTGTCAGCTTTTATTTTTCCAGCGAAATTTGTATATATAAAGATTTGAAACCTTATATTTATACTTGAAGGTCTTCCTCTCTTTTTTGGTTTAAGCCCATCAAGTCCTTGATTTCTAAAATCAGTCCAGAAATTTACTAGTTTATCTTAATATTATTTACTATTTTACCCGAACAATACACTCGTCTATTCACACTCTATACTCATATAATACTCATCGCAAAACTTATCCCACTTAACTGTATAGTCATCATGTGTGAGCAAGGTCAAGTCTTTTACTGTATATATATTTCTTTTTCTTGCTTCATCAAAGAAATAGTCAAATCCACAGAAGGTTTCACTAAGATAGGCGTATACGTACTTGAATCCAAGGCTATATGCAAGGTAGAGGCGTGTGTGTCCATCTAGGGACGCGTATGTGTCTTCGCATATTGTAACTGGGATAATCACGTCTTCTTCTCTATTGACAAAGCTCTTAACTGCCTCTAATTTATCACTATCTATAAAGAACTGTATCGGCTGGATTTTATCTAGATCAAGCTTAAAGACCTCCACGTCTTTGAATTTCTTAATAAGCTTACCACTTTCATCATAAAAATTTGTGATGTGCTCTGCATTAAATCGAAACTCTTCAATGACCTCGTCAAAATATGCTCCTTCTCCTTTTATAAGCGCCTCGGTCTGTGATATGATTTTAATTTCTACAGGCACATCGCCATCTACAATGTAGCAACCGTGCTGATATAGTGCTTCTTGACTGAAGCGATTGTCATCATATGTATTGATTCTATCTATTCTCATTTATTCTCCTTGAATAGTTTTCTTTGAAGTTTTGTATAAATGGCGATTTCTTCACGTTATTACTCCTTATAATCAAAAGACCCGACTTGGTACGCATTGTTAAGAGGCGTATCGGGTACTGTTGCCTATATAATATAGTAATTACCTTGATTTGTCAATTTTTTCAAACCACCATCAAGTTCTATAGGTTTAGCTCACAGGGTCTATCTTTTATATTTCGAAAATCTCATCTGCCACTTCATTTAAAAACTCAATATCATGAGAAACTATAAAAATTATTTTATCCTTATTTCTGTATTTTTTAATCAGTTCAGATATTTTTATCATATTAGAATAATCCATCCCGCTAGTTGGCTCATCATAGTAAATAAAAGTAGAGTCCTTGCACATAACTGACGCTATTGCAAGTCTTTGCTTTTGTCCTCCTGATAAACTCATCGGATGCCTTTCAATAAATTCGTCCAGGCCTAAATCTTTTAAAATGATTTTCGCCTTTTCTTCATCAAAATTTTTTACACCTAGGCTAAGCTCTTTGAATACTTCATCTGTAAATAATTGATGATTTACGTCTTGCATAACAAGTGAAGATTTTTTCAGCCTTTCTTTCTTGGATAGTTTTTCTCCTTTAAAATAAATCCCTTCTTTTGATTTTTTCTCAAGACCTATTAAGCATCTCAAAAGCGTTGACTTTCCTCGTCCATTGGATCCTATTATGCCATAAATTTTACCAAGCTTAAATGAGATGTCTTTTATACTTAAACACTCATCATCAGTAAATTTGTAGCTAAGATTTTTTATCTGATATTCTCCACCTTCTTTTAAATAAGAAACTTCTATTTTGCTTAATTCTTTATCCCTTAAACTTAAAGCGTTCAATTCATTTTTATCAAACTTTAAAAATTCACTCCTTCTATAAATTTTTTTAAGTTTACCTTTATCTATCAAAAATACACGATCAACTATGTCCATCAAATAATAAATTCTATGCTCTGCAACAATTATGCTTATGCCTTTCTCTTTTAATATCTTTAGCATCTTTGCCAAAACACTTATACTTTTTATATCTAAATTTGATGAAGGCTCATCCATAACTATAATCTTTGTGCCTGCTATATAAGAAGCGGCAATGCAAAGAATTTGTTTTTCACCGCCAGATAAATTAAATATATTTCTGTTCAATAGATTTTTTATTGGAAAAACTTCTAGCATCTCATTCAAACGTCTGTCCATCTCTTCTCTTGTAAGCCCTATGTTTTCCAAATAAAATAGCAGCTCTAATGTAGTATTAATGTTAAAGAAATATGTCTTAGGATTTTGAAACACAGTTGAGACAAGCATTGAGATTTGATAAAGCTCCAACTCTTTTATATTCTTGCCATCAATAATTATTTCGCCCTTTGTCTTTGCGTTATCATACCTTACAGCTAGTCCGTTGATAGAATTTATTAAAGATGACTTACCGCTTCCGCTTTTTCCTGTAAATAGCACACACTCTCCCTCGGATATTGATAGTGATATGTCATCCAATATATGCACTTCGCCATAATTAAGACTTAAATTTTTTATTTCAACCATATTAAGCCTCCCACAATAAGTCCAGCAACTGCGAAAACATAAACAAAATCAATTAGCTGTATCTTTACACTGATATATCTAGTCTTGGCGATTGGATTTTCTATTGCCTTTGTTTCTGCCGCTTTTGCAATGTCATCTGCAATGTTTGAAGATATAATAAGTAGTGGCACTGAAACGTATTCAAGATATTTGATTGGATTTTTAAAATTTATCCCCCTTACTCTCATAGCCATTTTGATGTTTTTCTTCTCCTCTTTAAAAGATGGGAAGAACCTAAACATAACCGCAATAGGTATGGAAAGATTTTTTGGAATTTTAAGCTTATCCATTGATGAAATTATTGCACCTACATCAGAGGTCTTTATCATGAAGCTAGCTGCCATAAATGGCAATAAAAACATTCTGAAGATAATAAATAAGCTTAAAAACATCTTAATTATTGGATTTATATTAGATAGCACCATAAAATTAGGTAAAGAATATAATGCTATACATAAAATTATCCATTTAAAAAGTGTTTTTTTGTACCCATTCAAATAAAACAAAATACCAATAAGACAAACAATCGCTAGTTCAAAACGGATGTTTATGCTATGCGCAATAGTTAATCCTGTAAGAAATACTACTAATATCTTACTTATTGGATTGGGATTAAAGGGAGCATTTGAAGAAAAGGTAGGCATTATACAATGCCTGCTTTTTCAAAGTGTTTTTTCAATAGAGCCTTGCCTATATATGCTCCAATTATTCCTCCTAGAAAAGCACCTAAGGCTACTAAGGCCATGTGAGGATATGTTATTAGTTTTTCCATTGCATCAACATAATCTTTTCCCATCATTTCAATAGACATTTCCAAATATTTTTCTTTTGCTAAAAGCATTTGCATTAAAGAGCTACATATCCATGTGCTGAAGATTGCATAAGAAAGCATATTGTATTTAAAGGAATTATAATTACCAATCTTTCTAATTAATTCTGCTATTATCATTACTATAAGCGATAAAACTACAAGGACGTAGGTATGACCACATGCAAACATAACAAGTGGTGATATCATACCGAATATAAATAATGCCCATGGTTTTTGAACCTTAGCCATAAATAACATAACTACCGTTCCTGCAACTATGGCTAAAACTGTTGGGTATACTAAAAACAATATTGGAATCATACCCATCATGCCAACACCAAACATCAAGACGAAATAAATTACGGCAAAAACACCGATACTCACTAAATCTTTTACTTTTAATTTTTTAGTATCCATTTTAATCCTCCTAATAAATAAATTCTTCTGTCATTTTTATTTTTCTTTTTATTTTATTTTTAATCATTTACATTCATATTTGAAAGAGCCTTTGCTTGCATTGCTAAACCTACCATTATCATAGTAAAATCTACAACTGGTTCTGTCCACCAAACAGCCGCTGCTCCAAATACTCTTGGTAATATAAGTAAGGCTGGAACAAGTAGTATTAGCTGTCTTAACATTACAATCATTCCAGCTTTTTTTCCATCCCCTATCGCTTGGAAAAAAGTTATTGTCATAATCATAATTCCATAAAGAATAAATACTGAATAGAACATTCTGAAATTATTAACTCCACTTGAAATTATATCCTGACTTACTTTAAATAAACCAAGTAACTGTTTTGAAAATACTTGTGCTGGTAACCAAAAAATTGCCGCAAGTACTGTTCCTCCTATAGAAAATATCTTCATAGTTTCCTTTACTCTATCGTATTGTTTTGCTCCAAAGTTTGTACCAATAATCGGCTGTAATGCCTGACTCATTCCCCAAATTGGTATAAATGAAAATCCATAAAACCTCAAAGTTGCAGACATTAATATTGCATTTGGATCTCCTCCATATCTAAAAGCTTGTCTATAAAGCAATGTTTGTTGAACCATGAAAAATACTTGCATGATCATAGCTGATACTCCTACTCCAAACATTTCCTTTGATATATCTTTTTCTTTTTTTATTTTCTTTATTTTTACATTTTCACTTTTACTCTTAAAATAATAAAGAGTAATAACCGCTTGAATTATTTGTGCTGTTACAGTTGCTATAGCTGCTCCCTCAATGGCATAATCACCCATTAATTTCATTAGTATTGGATCAAGAGCTATATTGATAAAGGCACCAAGTCCCATGATACTCATTGCTCTTTTCATAAGTCCTTCACCACGCATAACCATATTGGCTGACTGGGTAAAGTTTACAAAATTTGAGCCTAGAAATATTATTCTTAAATACCTTATGCCTAATGCCTTTATTTCTCCTGTTGCTCCAATTAAATCTAAAAAATATGGTCCTAGAAGTATTCCTCCTATTGTTATGATCGTTGAAAAAAATATAATCCAATAGATAAGATTTCCCATAAGCTTGTCTATAGTATCTTTATCACTCTTTCCCATGGCTCTTGATAAAATTGATGCCGAACCTATCCCTATAAGCGTTGCAATCCCATTATTAAAAAATGTAAGTGGCATAGCTATTGAGCAAGCCGCCATAGCATTCTCACCAATTATTTGTCCAGCAAATATTCCATCCATAAGTGGATATAGACCTATAACCACCATGCCAATTACTGCTGGTATAGATAATTGAAACATTAAAGACAATGGCTTCTTGGTCAACAACTGTTCTTTCATGTTTTGTTTCATTTTTAGTTCTTTCAATATATAAATTCTTCTGCCATTTTTGTTTTTTCTATTAAATTTTTATAAACTTTTGATTTTTGTAAAAGCTCTTCATGTTTGCCTTCGCTTTCTACTTTTCCGTTTTCAAGAACTACTATCTTGTCTGCATTTTCTATGGATTTCATTCTGTGTGAAATGATGACGACAGTTTTATCTTTAACTAAGTTATTTAATGACTCTTGAATTTTTTTCTCGTTGTCAACATCAAGGCTTGCTGCTATCTCATCTAAGATCAATATCGGTGCATCTTTTAAGAAGGCTCTGGCTATTGATAACCTTTGTCTTTCTCCTCCTGATAGTTCAGCTCCGTTCTCACCAATAACTGTATCGAAACCCTTATCCATCTTTTCTATAAAATCTGTACAGTTTGCAAGTTTTGCTGCTCTTTTAACCTCTTCGTCACTTGCATCTTGCTTACCAAGTCTAATATTTTCCATAACGCTTTGATTAAAGAGAACCACATCTTGGAAAACTATTGAGACCTTATCAAAAAGAGATTCTGTTGATATTTCTTTTATATTTTTGCCATCGATTAGGATTTGTCCCTTGTCATAATCATAAAGTCTTGATATAAGTTTCAAGATAGTTGTTTTACCACATCCGCTTGCACCTACCAAAGCAGTAACCTCTCCCTGCTTAGCTTTAAAACTTACACCATTTAAAACTTTTGCGTCTTTATTGTAAGCAAACTCAACATCTTTTAGATCAATATCAAATTTTTTTAAGCTATAGTCATCGCCTTCTTGTAAATCTTGATTTTGAATTTCTTTTAATCTTTCAATTTTTGGCGTTAAATAAAATATTTCCATCAAGCCCGCTTTAGATGCATCTAAAGCGTCTTTTATCTTCATAGCAGCTAGTAAATATCCTATAAGGTAGAGAGAATTTATCTCTTTATTAATAATTAGATTTACGCCGACAAATATCACAACAGCAAGAGATATAAAGCTAAATATTGAAGATATAGACAAAGTTAAAATTGTAGTTACTTCGTACTTTAAGTGTACTCTCTCACTATCTTCCATTTTTTTATATAAATCATCTTTAATATCCTTCGATAAATTATATGCTTTAATCTCCATTTGCATTTCGATATTTTCTTGAAAGCTTTCTGAGTTTTTTCTTAAGACATCATAATGTCTATTCTGTCTATTAACCTGATATTTTTTAGATAAAGGTATAAATATAAAGCTTAAAATAGATGGAATAATTACAGCTAAACCCATCTTGACATTGCCCGCTAGCATCATTACAGACATTAATGGGAAAAACAGTACCATGCCGCCCACCTTTGGTATTGCGTGGCTCATTGCATGCTCTATGCCTGCAATATCAGCCATGATTGTTTGTGAAATGTCGGAAATGTCATGTTTAGAAAAGTAAGATAGAGGTAATTTTGATAAATTCTCCGCTGTCCTTATTCTTAAATCTGCACTTTCTTGATAGGTTGTGTTATATAATTTATCGTATTCGATAGAAAGCAAAATATACATTGCTATCAAAGTCAAAACTGAGAATACTATATAAAATCCCTTGCTTTTGCCCATATTTTCCAAAACTTCCTGAGCAAAAATCATAAGTAATATGGCAGGAAGCATGTTTATACAATAAACGAAAAATGTAGCCAGTGTTGCTTTACTTAAATTTCTTGCTCCTTTATCTGTAAGAGCAAATCTTTTTTTATAAAACTCTTTCATTTGAAACCCTCCATTCATTCGCACTGTTAAACATCTCTTGCAGGCTCTTATACCTTGTATCTTGTGACATTAATTCTTTGTCAGACCCTCTTTCTATAATTTTTCCACTATCCATAACAATAATTTCATCAAGGTCTTTAATTGTTGATAACCTGTGTGCAATCATGATAACTGTTTTATCCTTCATAAGATTTTTGAAAGCTTTTTGCAATTCAAACTCGTTATCTGGGTCAATAGATGCTGATGCTTCATCCATAATAATAATTTTGGAATCCTTTAAAATTGCTCTAGCAATTGCAATTCTTTGTTTTTCTCCACCGGATAAATAAACACCTTTTGAGCCTATGATTGTATTTTCTCTTTCTGGGAATTTGTCTAATATTAAATCACATCCTGCTAATTTTAAGGCTCTCATAACGTCATCTTTCGTCGCATCTTTATTAGCTAAAGCAACATTATCATAAATACTTTTCTTGAATAATTTTGAATCTTGAAAAACAAAGGAAACGGCTTTAATTAAGGCTTCGTCAGAGTATTCACTTATTGGAATCCCACCTATCTTTATGCTTCCTTCATTAACATTGTAAAAACCCGATATAAGTTTTGCTACTGTTGATTTGCCTGATCCAGATGAACCGACAAGTGCGTAGGACTTTCCTTCTTCTAAATTAAAGGATAAATTTTCAATGACAGCTTTATCATTATAAGCAAAGCTTACATTGTCAAAGTCTATATTATAGTTTTTAAAATTATTGACATTACCATGCACTAATTTGTCTTTTTGCATATCTTCGTAAAGCGCCTCTAAAGTATCTACTGCATAATTCCCTTGAGAAATATACATGGAGTACCACATTATTCTCGTGAATGAAACAAAGAGAACTCCTGATAAAAATATAATCATGATAAGCTCAAGTAAAATCACCTTTGCGCTACCTAAGCTTGTCATAAAATAAACTATAGGAATAATTAAAATTGCAATCAGTCCAAAAAATAACCATTGATATAAAACATAAGGCTTTTTACAAGATAGGGAATAATCATAAGCATACTTTGAGTAATCTTTTATCGCCTTATAAAAGCTTTTAAATGACTCAACATTTACTCTAAATATTTTTACAACTTGCATTCCTCTAACGTATTCAACAGTCTCAGCACTTAGTTTAGATAGGGCTTCTTGGTATATCTTCATAAATTTTCCCTCGCCCATCATTGCCCCTAAAAATAAGCCACCAATTATTGTAAGAGCAAGCAAGGTTATTCCAACTCTTATACTTACTATAAAGCCTAGTACAAGGACAAGTATAGGTGTAACTATTGCCTGAGAGCTATCTGGAATCATGTGAGCTACAACCTGATGAGTTTGTGCTGCATTATCATCTATGATCTTTCTTATCTGACCAGAGGGATTTAAGTCAAAGAACCTAAAACTTGCTTTCTCTAAGCCATCAATCCCCCTCTTTCTTAAATTTGTTTCAAGCCTAAATCCCAATATATGTGAAAACAGTCCTGAGACAAAATAAAATATCGCTCCACTTGTTAGTGTAATAACAGATTTTAATGCTATGCTCTCTGCACCAGATAAATTTGAATTAATTATTAACCTATCTAAAAATTTGTAGATTAAGTAATATCCATATACCGTAAGCACAGCAGATATAGCAGAAAAAACTATAGCTAAAACCCCAAGATATTTTTTATCCTGTACATAAGCAAATAGTTTTTTGTAAATTTTCATAATCATCTCCCCTTTCTTTGATGTTCCTTTTAGGTATAAATTTACTTATTTGATAATGCCTATCATTGTATTTTTATTATACATCGGTTATAATTACTAATACAATAGTTTTAAATTAATAAGGCTAATTGGAACATTGTCTAAAAGGGATAGGTGTATTATGACATATTATGATTTTGTAAAAGATTATATGAAAGTGGATGAATGTAAAAACAATAAGAAGTATTCAAGTGCAGGCCACACTTTTTGTTGGAAAAAAGAAGATTTAACTTATGCAGAAGGCCTGTATTGGTTTTATGAAGGAAATGGATTTATTATTGATGTTCATGATTTTTATATCAGTGAAGAAGTAGTTCAAAATAATACCTATAGTATGGCAGACTATGTTTCAATTTACACAAGCTACATAGTCAGCGCAAATGGAGAAAAGTTTAACCCGTATCAAACTCTTACCGCAAACTCATTATGCACACTTGATTTTGATAATATAAAAGATGACTTCCTATTTTTATTACACGAGAACTGCTATTATCTTGCTGTTTCCATAGGTTTTAAAAAAGAGCTAATAGAAAAACATTTAGCATCTATTAACATTAATCCGGAATCATTTTATTCATCTTTACTTCAACCGAATCAAATTATACTTACAAAATCCCTAGAAAAAGTGGCAATGGAAATATTAAATTGTAAGATGGATGCTCCTGCCGCTGATTTTTTCTTTAAAGCCAAAGCAAATGAATGGGTAAGTATTGTGATTGACACATACTTAAATAGAAAAAAATATAAAATTGAGTCTGATGATAATAAAGCACTTGAAGATGTAGCAAGATTCTTAGATGATCATTTCGCCATGAATGTAAATCAAGAAACCCTTGAAAAAATATCTAAAATGAGCGGAACAAAATTAAAAAATTTGTTCAGAGAAAAATATGGTCAAAGCATTACAGAATACACTCAAAGAAAAAGAATGAATGTAGCTGAAACTCTTCTCTTAAATACCGAACTGCCTATAAAAGAAATTGCAGAATCTGTTGGATATTCATCTGCTAGCAAATTTTCCATTTATTACAAAAGATACAAGGGAAAACTTCCTAGTGAGGTTCGTAATTTAGCTTGCAAACATCACAATTTAAAATGCGATTATTGTGATTAAAATAATGGAGTGTTATTATTGTTTGAACCAATTGTGCTGTAATAGTTGCAAGTGCTGCACCTTCAATTGCATATTTCTCCATTAATTTCATTAGAATAAGATCAAGAATTATGTTTAAGAGAGCTCCTGGCCCATAATAGGCATGGCTTTTTCATAAATCCATTTCCACGCATAACCATGTTCGATGTTATTGTATACAAATACGTTAAAATGAACATAGCCCATCCTTTTAGAGAGGGAAATAGCAGGACGAATAGGATTTGGCTTAATTTATTCTAAAAAAAACCTAAAAAATGTGTAGATTGGGAAACAATCGATAAATACGCTTATCTGTCCGCTATGAAGAGATCGGTTGTAAACACCTGAAATCAACCATTTTTACAATCTGCTCTTATAGATAAAATAGACTATAGAGAAGTTTTCATGAAAGGAATCGACAAGTCATACCTCTACGAAGACCTCTATGACATTCCTATAGGAGAAATTTAATAAAAATATAGAAATAAATGCCCCAAAATTAAGAATTAAACTTAAATTTGGGGCTATATTTGTATTATAATTTATTAGCTTTTTCTTAATATCTTTTCATAGCTATTTATTTTCAAATTTTAAAAATTTATTAGAAAGATACAAAAATGTGAATAATTCTCCTATGGCAAAAGCACTCAGCAAGACCAAATCATGTGGGTTTATGAACCTTAAATTATTAGCCTCTATTGCCAAAAAGCTTAGACCTACAATTTTTAAAGACCTAAAAGCGCTCGCAAAACCAAACATGGTAAAGATTGTAGATAAGAGCACTATGATCCCAAAAGACCTTATCCTTATGGAAAGAGCTTCAAAAATCCCAATTATTGGAAGGGCAAGCAAGATGCTAAGGCCTATATAATAAAAATATATAGAAAAATCAATGGTCGAAAATCCTCCTATATATTTCCCTCCCAGGTAGAAAAGGGCCAGAAAATATATTTGGCAAAGGCAAATTATAAGAAAAGCCAAAATCAATTTTGCTCCCACAAAGGCCATATTTTTCTTTGGGCTAAGTCTAATAAATTTTAGGCCTGCTCTGTGTTCTGTCGCCCAAAGGCTTGCTATTACGATTGCAATTAAGGGAATGTAGAAAAACGAAAAGTAAAACAAGCTTACCTGGGTCCACAAAGATTGCCATTCATTGGTCAATGTTTCCCTATTTCCCATAAAGTTTATAAGGCCAAAGGCGTTAGCTAGTAGGGGAATTATCAGACTTACCAACAAGATATTTGTAAATTTTATTTTTTTTAATTCTAATTTTAACATAAGTCCTCCTAGTCCTTGTATAGATTATAAGTTTTCATTGCCTTTAAGTAGCCAAGGCAGGCTATTAAAAGGATCAGGGCAATTATTGGTGTATAAAAATTTATTGGATTTAGAACCTGGATAAATTTCCCTCCTTCGCTTACATAAGAAATATTTAATAAACTTGCCATCCAAGCAAAGGGATTTACAAAGGCAAGAGTCTCTGATGTAAGCATGGTTATTACTCCAGTAAGACCGCCTATTATTCCTATAAATGATAGGGTATAGACTCTTTTTGATTTCATTTCTATTATCATAAATAGGCCCATAAAAAATAAATTTATTAATATGGCAGATATATTTACCAAGGCAAATCTTAATATCATGTCAGTGTCCATATTAAAATGAGCTGACTTTTTTGCTAGTAGGAGAAAGACAATAGCTTCTACTATTTGCAATAAAACTAGTTTTAGGGATAGGTTTTTAAATTTATTTATGAGTATAGAGTTTACTTTTTCTCCAAGACTTACTTGCAACTGCCACATCTTGTTTTTTTCCTCGATTTCAATCACTTTTTTCACCAAAGAAGAGATTAAAATCGGATTTATCAATAAGGAAATAAATAGATATGTGTCTAAGATATAGGCTAGGGGATAATTTCCTTCCGCAAATGATTTTGAATGGCTGACCCCTGCCACCATTAGCATTTGAGCGAAAAATACTATTAGTATTAAAAAATTTATCCCAAGTCTTTTGTATTTTTTTCTTTCTAAGTTTGCCATATTAAGACCTGCTTTCTTCGATAAAAAGTTTTTCTAGGCTTTCTTTTTCTTCTTCAATCTTGTATATATCAACCTTTCCGTGCAAGAAATTTACTATTTCAGATATTTTTTGGTTAGAAACTTTGCCCAAAATAATCTTTTTACCATCTATCCTTACCTGATCTAAGTCTAAAAGATTAGCAGCTTTTTGATTGTCAGATGTTTGGATGGAAATAAATGGTGGATGAAGTTTCCTATAGTCTTCCAAGCTTCCATTGTAGGTTAGTTTCCCTGCCTTGAGGATACCAATATGTGTAGAAATTTTTTCCATCTCATCAAGAATATGGGAAGAAATCAGAATGCTTGTAGAAGTGTTTTTCACTATGTTTTTAAATAAGTTTCTCATTTCCTCAATTCCCTGAGGATCAAGGCCATTTATAGGTTCATCTAAGATCAATAACTTTGGACTACCTATTAGGGCAATTGCAATTCCAAGTCTTTGCTTCATACCCAGCGAATAATCCCTCGCTTTTTTCTTGCCCACATTATTAAGGCCAACAAGGTCAAGAGTTTTTGAAATTTCTGCCTTATCTATTCCCTTAAGCTCGCAAATTATTTCTAGATTTTCATAGCCTGTTAGGTGGTCATAAAAGGATGGATTTTCAATTAGGGCACCGAGATTTTTGTTAAGGTCTTTTTGGTTTCTAGGACTTACTTCTTGGCCAAAAACCTTAATTTCCCCTCCATCTTTTCTCACAAGACCAAGTATAAGCTTCATAAGTGTTGACTTTCCCGCTCCATTTTTGCCTATTAGGCCATAAATTGAACCTTGTTCGATTTCCAGATAGTCAATATCTAGGACTTTCTTCTTGTTATATGATTTTTGTAGATTTTTTATTTCTAATATTTTTTCCATAATCATTCCTCCTACAAAAAGGATACCAGGCTAAGATAAAAATAAGCTTTAAGCAAGGTCACTTTTACATCACAAAAACCAAAATATCAAAAGTCTGGTGTATAATTAGGATAGCAAGGAGGAGCTTAATGGATTTTAGAAATAATTTTTCTATACTAATAGTAGATGACGAAACAAATTTATTGGAAAATTTATATAATTTTTTGAAAGAAAAGGGTTTTAATAAGATTTATACCGCAAAAAACCTCAAAGAATCTAGGTTTAAGCTTACAAATTTCAAAATTGACCTAGTGGTCCTTGACCTGATGCTTCCAGATGGGAGTGGTTTTGATCTTTTAAAGGAAATAGGAAAAACTTCCGATATGGCAGTCATAATCCTCTCCGCCCTTGATGGGATAGATGATAGGAAGGAAGGTTTTGAAAACAAGGCCGACGACTACCTAGTCAAGCCATTTTTCCCTGATGAACTCCTTTGGAGGATTGATGCGGTTTTAAGACGCAGTAAAAAAATAAAAAACGAAGAGAGGATTAATTTAGGAAAGGTAATTTTCGATAAGTCCAAGGGCATCCTCATAAAAAATGGAGAGGAAATCCCCCTAACTGCCACCCAATTTAAAATCCTGTCCTACCTAGCCAACAACATGAATATGATTGTCTCTATTGACCGTATTCTGGAAAATATTTGGGAAGATTCCTATGGTTATGAAAATACCTTGATTACTCACATCTATAGACTTAGGGAAAAGCTTGAGGATAATCCAAGAGATCCAAAGCTTTTAATTACTATAAAGGGACTTGGCTATAAGCTTGTCAAAGAGGATGAATAATGTTTGATTTTATAATAAAAAGGTTCAAAAAAATTGTTATTAGGATACTAGCTTTAATGTTTTTTTTAATATTTTTATTTATGATTTTCCTCTACCTAAACTATAGGCTTAAAGACCAATACCCAAACCCCGACAAGATTTATTCTTATGTAGAAGACAATAAAACTAGTATTTACCTAAATGAAAAAAACAAGGAATTTTTAAAAGAAAAAGATATTTGGGCCATAAGAATTAATAAAAATGGAAAGATCGTTGAAAGTTTTAATAAGCCAAAAGAAGTTAAGAACAAGTTTGACCTTACTGATGTAGCAGGCTTTACTAGGTATTATTTGGCCGACTACCCTGTCTTTACCTATATATTAAAAGATGGTCTAATCCTATTTGCTTATCCTAAAAATTCTTTGGATAAGTTTCCCTTTAATTATTATAATTTCAAGAATTTGCTTTTTAATTTTGAAGTTTTTCTAGTTTTTGTAATTTTATTCTTTATATTTGTCTACATATTTTATAGGATTGATATTAAAAACATCTTCAAAAACATCTTGCCCTTACAAGAAGCGATAGATAAAATCTACGAAGATGACTATGAAAAACTAGATGAAAGTGGAGAATTAAAGGACCTTGCCCTTTCAATTAACAAGGCCAATGAAAAATATAATAACTTAAAAAAATCACAAAGTAAGTGGATTAGAGGTCTTAGCCACGATGTGAGGACTCCTCTTGCAAAAATTTCCTGGGAACTTAATAAAGAAAACAAAATTGACATAAATACCAAAAATATAAAGAACCAAGTCCTAAAAATTTCAAATATCCTAGAAGGTCTCAATCTAACTATGTCCCTTGCCAACATTGACAAGGAGAATTTTGAGGCAAAAAGCCCCTTAAAAGTAATCCGAAAAGTCATAGTCGATAAGTTAAATGAAAATCCCGAAAGAGAAATTGTTTTTGAAAATAGGCTAAGAGATCCAGATATAAAACTTAAAATGGATCCAACCTTGTTTTATAGGATGGTCGAAAATATCATAAAAAATTCCCTTGCCTATACTGAGGGAAAAATCTACCTTATAATTTCAAACCCAGATAACCAGCTAATTATAAGGGTCTTAGACCAAGGCTGTGGGGTAGATGAAGATATAATAAAGAGAATTAATGACGAAGATTTGACCAATATTACAAAGCACGGCTTGGGGATTTTTATTTCTAAACAAATAGCCGAATTGCATGATGGGAAATTTTCTATAGAGAATAAGGAACAAGGCCTTGACGTTTCCTTTATCTTTGACCTGATTAATTAAATTTTATTTTAATCATAAATCACAATTAAAAAACGAGCCCGTAAGAAAATCATGTACCGACCTCCCAATCGTTAGATTTTGGTATAAATTTTTGAGGTCGGTACATGATTCTGAAATAGCATATTTTTTGATAAATCAGAAATAGAATATCTTTCAAAATGATTATTTGGAATCGTATTATATGATTCTACAGTTGCTTTATATACTGGTTCTGAAAAAAAACGTTAACTTAAATGTATCTGAACTTTCATCTAAATTTAAAAATAATAACAACTCTATTGTTTTTGTAATTTAATAAGAAAGTCTTATTCTAGAATCTACTCTATAAAGTTCACTAATTTTTGAAAAAGGATGTGACGAAACCTTACACCCTTAAATCAAAAAAGAGTAGCCCTTTAAGCTACTCTTGTAGAAAGTACAAAATGAGTTAATTATATTTTTTGTGTTTCCTCATACTAGTTGCAAAACAACTCTCACGTCCATGTAGTTTTTTTGAGTCTTTTCTACATATCCTTTTTTATCTTTTTCGAAGACAAAATGCTTATAAACTTATTAAAATGCAGGATTTCTAAATTTACATCTTTTATATCAACGCTATAGCTTCAGCAGTCGATTTCTGCCAATCAAAGCTTCCTATTCGGTCGCTTCTCTTGGGAAATCTTTGCATAAGACCTGCCTCTACTTTTCAGTGTAGCTTCGCTTCTTGACAAGTAGGGCTAGGGCTTCAACGTGGCTTGAGTGGTCAGCATCGATAAATTTCCAAGTTTTTCAAAATCTTCGTATGTGGGAATATATCAATCAATGCTAATACTATTAAGGTCTTAAAGCCGTAATAGGTATTACGTAAACATCATCATCTCTTTTATAAACAAAAGGTGCTTGTCTTGTTTTAATTCAAGTATTTGTCCATTTTTTATTCAAGTATTTGATCGTTTATTGTTATATCTTTTTATCTTTACAATATAATATTTAATTAACAAGCCCTTACAATATGAAATGACCCCCTTAAGTTAGTTTTTAGGTCTAACTTTTGGGGGTCACCTTAAATTTTTATAGTCGAACTTTTTCTAATGTCTTAACTTTATTTAACTCTTTCAAGGCTTGGGAAGGAGCTTTTTGTATTATTAACTATTCTTACTAAAAGTAGCATTACGGGAACTTCCGTAAGAACCCCTACAGTTGATGCAAGAACAACAGGAGAATCTACACCAAATAAGGCTATGCCTACAGCCACTGAAAGTTCGAAAAAGTCAGATGCTGCTATTAAAGAAGCTGGCGCTGCTATCTCATGAGGTAGTTTGCTTACTTTACTTACAAAATATGTTAGAGAGAATGAAATCACATTTTGAAGTATTAGTGGAACTGCTATTAAAACTACATAAAGTGGATGTTTTACTATCATATCTCCTTGGAAAGTAAATATAATAACGAGGGTAAGAAGAAGTCCTATGGTAGTTACTCCGTCAAACTTTTTTATAAAGTTATTTTCCAGGTAATCTTTTCCCTTATTTTTTATTATAAAGTATCTTGATAAAAAACCGCCCACTAAAGGAATTACAACAAAAAGTACTAATGACATAATGAGAACATCCATTGGTAGAGTTATACCCTTTAAACCTAAAAGGAGCTGTACAAGTGGTACAAATAGGAAGAGTATCAAGATGTCATTTACCGATATCTGTACAAGGGTTTGTGCTGGGTCTCCATTTGTAAGACTGCTCCACACAAAGACCATTGCTGTACATGGGGCTGTACCTAAGAGTACTGCTCCTATAACAAAATCATTGGCAAGATTAGCGGGTATTAACTGGCTAAATACATAATGGAAGAAAAGTGTAGATAGACCAAACATTAAAAATGGTTTTATTCCCCAGCTTGCTATTGTAGAAATAATTATACCTTGGGGATGTCTTCCTACATTTTTTAGTGAATTAAAGTCTATTCTAACCATCATAGGGTATATCATAAGCCACATTAAAACTGTTAAGATTATATTTTGACCCTTAAATTCCAATGACTGTAAGAAAGATTGAACAGATGGCATAAATCTAGCAATCAAAATACCTGCAGCCATGCAGAGTAAAACCCATATACTTAAATATCTTTCAAAAAAACTAATTTTTTCGTTTGTTTCTTTCATCAATTTCACCTCTTTTTTTATCTGCCTATTCTTATAATAGGTCTTTTAAATTGTCTTCTTTTAAATCTTCTGGAATCCACTCAACAAGGGCTGTGTTAGATTGAGATGTTTCATCTATTGTCTTGATCCACTCTTTTTCTTGATCGGCCCTAGCTTTTAAAATCTCGTTTTGGCTGCCACTTGCAAAGTAGCTTGAGTTGATAATCCACCATTTATTAAAGATTTCTGCCCTATCTAGGTCTTCCTTAAGTCTTTTTGCTTCATAGTAAGGAGTTGCTTCTGCTAGGGCTATAATTAGAACCTCTGTATAATCCTTGTCCTTAAGCCTTGGAAGTAGTTTCTTTACTGATTCAGGTACATCTCCCTGGCTTCTTGAAATTTCCCTATTATAACTTTCAGTCGATTCTAAAAGAAGAATTGTATGACCAGTTGGGGCTGTGTCTATTACTACTATTTCATCTTCTGACTTGTCTACTATATCAGCAAATGCACGAAAAACTGCAATTTCTTGGGTACATGGACTTCTTAAATCTTCTTCGATATAATCAATGTCTTCCTCACTTGCCCCATCTTCCTTTGCCTTTCCTAGGACTTCTTCTCTATAAGATTCAAGCTCCTTATCTTCATCTATATAGGAAATAGTCAAATTATCTCTTTCGCTTATTATATATTTTAGATGGTCGGCTGGGTCTGTTGTTGCAAGATGAACTTTTTGACCTTTTTCATTAAGGGCTAGGGCAATAGCTGCTGCTATAGTTGTTTTCCCTACTCCTCCCTTACCCATAGTAAGGATAACTTTTTTATTGTTCTTATATAGGTCGTCAACAACATCTTCTAGCCTAGATATCTTGCTAGTGTCTATTGTAACTGAAGACTCCATTCTTTCTTCTATATCATCCGAGAAAAATTTTCTAAGATTTTCGATACTAGATGTGTTGTATGGTTTAAGTGGAAGATAGTAAGTTTCAAGGTCTTTTAGTCCTTCTGGCATTGCTTCCACATCTCTTTTTTGCATATTGTGTATAGCTGTTGAAAGATCATCATCATAGGAATCTAGCATACCATTTATTATGTGAATTTGGTTGTCTACGCCAATTTCGTGGAGTTCATTTGATGTCCTTGCCGCTTCTTTTAGGGCTGTTTCTATAGGTCTAGAAACTAGTATAAGGCTAGTTAGCTCACTGTCAGCTAGGTTGTCAACAGCTTTTTTATAAATACCTCTTTCTTCATCTAGACCTGATAGCTGGCCTAGGCAAGATGCTCCATACTTGTTGTTATCTAAAAAGTTTGTCCAAGCTGAAGGTAGTTCTAGCATTCTTAGTGTATGGCCTGTTGGAGCAGTATCAAATATTATATGGTCATATTCAGCTGCAAGCTCTTCATCAGCTATAAAGCTTGTGAACTCCTTAAAAGCTGCCACTTCAGTTGTACATGATCCCGAAAGCTGCTCTTCCATGGCTTCTATAACCTCATCCGGAAGCTTTCCTCTTTGAGGTCCAACTACGCTTTCCTTATAGTCTTCTAGGGCTTTCTCTGGTTCAAAGTTAGCTAGCTTTAAATTCTTTACCTTATCTATATCTCTTATTTTATTGTCTAAGTCTGTGTCAAAAATATCCTGTAAGTTTGATGCTGGGTCTGTACTAACAAGGATAACTTTTTTACCTTGGTCTGCTAGGTTTATAGCAAGACTTGAAGCTATAGAAGTTTTACCTACACCACCCTTGCCTGTAAAGAAAAGATACTTATTTAGCTTAATATTTTCTGGATTGAATCTTGTATACACATTGACCTCCTATCCTATCTATTTGTTTCCTTTATTCTTTTTCATTTTTTGAATTGCTATACCAGACATTATATATTCTTTGGGTATATCTAAAAATTCAACAAATTCATCATTTGTTGGGTATTCTCTTGTTTTGACTACTTCATCGTCAACCATTGTTATAGGAAGTACATCGACTCCTTCTTCATTTAACAGCTTGCTTACTTTATCATTTTCAGCGTAAAGCTGTGGTTCATCTTTTAGGTTATGTCTTATTACTTCTACATTTTTTTTACTTAACCTATTAATCGCTGTGGATACCCTTAATAAGTTCTTGTCTACTGATGGTCCACATACACCTGTTGAACAGCACATTGCTGGGTCATAAATTACCATTTTTTTCATACTAACACTCCTTTAGCATTTACTTTTACTTACATTTTTTACAAATACAGTCTTCTTTATCTTCGGTAATATAATCTAGGAAGTCTTTAATCTCTTCTATTCTTTCAAGGTTTAGAGTATATCTCATCCATGCCCCATCCCTTCTTGCGTTAACAAGGCCTGAATCCGTTAAGTTTTTCATGTGATAGCTTAGGGTTGATTGAGAAATACTCAAACCATCCAAAATATCACAGGCACAAATCTCGCCACATGAGAGCATATCAATTATTTTTAGCCTGGTTTCATCAGACAAAACCTTGAATATAGGTGCAAACTCTGCGTATGATTTTTTCATAATTTCCCCTTTCTTTATTTGATATATCGATACACTTCAATGATATCGATGAATTTCGATTTCATATTTATTATACACCCCATATCGATGTTTGTCAATGTTGTTAAAAACTAATTAGAGTTATTTTTAAGCTTCTAAAAACTAATTTTAAATTTAATGCTCAAAAATTAAATACTTATTATTTAAATTTGCCTAATTTACTTAGGCTTGTTTGCCATGCTTATTTTTATTTAATTGTCATTTGTTATTTTACTGTTGACTTCACGTAAAGTATCCATATGTCTGAACATCCCTACGAATTTTACTATTAATATGTTCTCACATTGTGCTTTTTCAATAAAAAATAGCTTTTAAGATTTCTTCTAAAATCCTAAAAGCCATTGATTTCAACAGTCTTATAGCTTGTTATTCTATTTTCTTGTGGAAAACTTCTCCAGATTTTTCTTAATAAGATGAATAAATTGCACAACTTTCATTTAAATAAATCTACAAATTTTTAGTAAAGTTCTTGAAGTGAATCAAACCAAACTACATGAAAAATGAAAGTATAGAATTTGTGAAATTTATGACTATATATTTAGCCTAACAATAAATTCAGAAAAGGTATCATCATATTTATCATATTTAACATATTATTAAAAATAATGAATTAAAAATTTATTAAAAAGACTTGACAAGATAAGTTTAAAGGTGTAAACTTATCTTAAGTATTAAGTCTATAATTGTAAACGATAAGGAGGGAAAGACAATAGGTGTAATAGTATATAATACTCATATCACAGATGCTGAATGGGAAGTCATGCGTGTAGTTTGGGCAAATGATCGAGTAACTAGTAAAAAAGTTATCTCCATATTGCAAGAAAAAACGGACTGGACACAATCCACTATCAAAACGATCTTAGGTCGATTAGTTGAAAAAGGCGTACTAAATACAGAGAAAGAAGGTAGAAAATTTATTTACAATGCCAATATTGAAGAGAAAGAAGCCGTAAGGGATTATGCAGAAGATATTTTTAACCGTATTTGCAAAAAGAAAGTCGGAAATGTAATAGGAAGCATCATTGAAGATCATGTCTTAAGCTACGATGATATTAAGAGACTGGAAGAAATATTAGAGAAGAAAAAAGCTTTCGCAGTTAAAGAAGTAGAATGCAATTGTCCAAAAGGACAATGTGAATGCAATTTACATCATAAGGGAGAATAAGGAGGAATTAAAAATGAAGAATAACAATAAACATTAATCCCACAGTCACCATAATCATGGCGACATGAATCACTCAAAACATGAGAATGTAAGCACGGAAGAACATAGAGACCATAATAAGGATCAACATCACGACCATCATGCTGGACATGACCACGGTGGGCACAGTGGGCATGATCACAGCGGGCATAGTGGGCATAACCACCATCATCACGGAAACTTTAAGGAACTTTTCTTAAAATCATTGCCACTAGGAATCATTATTATGCTCTTATCCCCTATGGCTGGGTTTGACCTACCATTCCAGTTTAGTTTTCCATATTCTGATATTGTAGTAGCTATTTTATCTACTATATTAATTATTTATGGTGGACGTCCATTCTATCAAGGTGCAGTTGACGAATTTAAACAAAAAGAACCTGGAATGATGGCACTCGTTTCTTTAGGTTTAAGTGTTTCATATTTATATAGTATTTATACTGTTATCACTAGCTACGTAACAGGTGAACAAATTATGGATTTTTTCTTTGAATTTGCTTCATTACTATTAATCATGTTATTAGGTCACTGGATTGAGATGAAAGCTATTGGAGAAGCAGGAGATGCACAAGAAGAACTGGCTAAGTTAGTGCCGAAAGATGCTCATGTCGTATTAGATGACGATTCCATTGAAACACGTCCAGTTGCTGACTTAAAGGTAGGTGATTTAATTCGTGTTCAAGCTGGGGAAAATGTGCCAGCAGATGGAACTATCGAACGTGGCGAATCACGTTTAAATGAAGCTCTTCTAACTGGGGAGTCAAAAGCAGTTAAAAAAGGACCTGGCGATGAAGTGATCGGGGGCTCGACAAATGGAGAAGGGGTTCTTTATATTAAAGTACTTGAGACAGGTGATAAGTCCTTTATCTCTCAAGTACAGGATTTAATCAGCCAAGCTCAAAGTCAACCTTCTCGTGCAGAAAATATTGCTCAAAAAGTTGCGGGATGGCTCTTCTATATTGCGGTAACTGCCGCACTAATAGCTTTTGTAGTATGGATGCTTATAGCGGATATTCCAACGGCAGTAAAATTTGCTATCACAACATTAGTTATAGCTTGTCCACACGCATTAGGTCTGGCTATTCCATTGGTAACCGCCCGTAGCACAAGCTTAGGAGCAAGTCGTGGGTTACTAGTAAAAGACCGCCAATCTTTAGAAATAGCTCAAGATGCAGATGTGATGATTTTAGATAAAACGGGTACTTTAACAACTGGTGAGTTTAAAGTATTAGATGTAAAACTTCTTAATGACAAATATACAAAAGAGGAAATCATTGCCTTACTGGCAGGTATTGAAGGAGGATCTAGCCACCCGATTGCTCAATCAATTATAAGTTTCGCCGAGCAACAAGATATACGTCCAGCATCTTTTGATTCGATTGATGTGATTTCCGGTGCTGGAGTAGAGGGTAAAGCAGGCGGACATAGTTACCAATTAATCAGTCAAAAAGCATACGGACGTAATCTGGATATGGATATTCCAAAAGGAGCAACTCTCAGTGTCTTAGTAGAAAATGAAGATGCCATTGGTGCTGTAGCTTTAGGGGACGAATTAAAATCAACGAGCAAAGAGTTAATTAAAGTTCTTAAAAAGAACAATATTCAACCAATTATGGCAACAGGTGATAATGAAAAAGCGGCTCAAGGCGCTGCAGAAGATTTAGAGATTGAATATAGATCAAATCAATCTCCACAAGACAAATATGAGTTAGTAAAAACACTTAAAGAAGAAGGAAAAAAAGTTATCATGGTAGGTGACGGTGTCAATGATGCCCCTTCTCTTGCCTTGGCAGATGTTGGAATAGCGGTCGGTGCAGGAACTCAAGTGGCGTTGGATTCAGCTGATGTCATCTTGACTCAATCTGATCCAGGAGATATTGAATCATTTATTGAATTAGCACACAAAACAACTCGTAAAATGAAACAGAACCTCTTTTGGGGAGCCGGATATAACTTTATAGCTATCCCTCTAGCTGCAGGAATTTTGGCCTCTATTGGTATCACATTAAACCCTGCATTAGGAGCAATTCTAATGTCTGTGTCAACAGTCATCGTCGCCATTAATGCTATTTTATTAAGATTAGATCCAAAAAATAACGGTTAACAGATCGAATGATTGAAACTCCTTAAAGTATCAAGATACAATAGTTTTACAAGAAAAAAAGAGATGTAAGTGCTGGCTCTTTGTAAAATCGTGTTGGTAGAAGTAGACAATTTTTCTACCAACACGATTTTTAATTTATTATAGAACTGATTTCTTTTAAATCCTAAAAGCCATTGATTTCAACAGTCCTATAACCACTTTTATTGTTTTATTGACAACAAAGAAATTACTTCCACATGGCTTGAGTGGTCAGTATGGATAAATTTTAGTATTTTAAGTAAGCGTCGTATGTGAGAATATATCCATAAGTATATTTCTAATGTTTTATATTATCCCTATATCTAAATTTACTTATGATATATAATTATCATTTGTATAAATAAAATACTATAAATATAGTAACCGAGATTTATCGAAATTTATTTATTATTTTTTGTTTTGCTATTACATAGTCTTTTGAGTGTTCTTCAAATATAACTTCTTTTTTCTTGTTCAGTCTTTCTATTCGCATAATTTACCTCCCATATCACAGGCAAGAAAATAACACTTATTTTTAATATCCTACACAATTCTTCGTTCTCATATTTCTTTGGACAGATAAGAGAATTTTAAGTAAACAAAAAAGACCTACTAAAGATTCCCTTTAATAGGTCTGAAATATAAAAATAACTATTAACTTGTGATTAGGGAAATGAGATAATTAATGGTTCCATTTTCAATCAATATATAGAGACCGAGCCCAATAAACACGACTGGTACAATTATTTTTTCGTACTTTTCTACGATCTCTCCAATAGCAGAAATTGAGGCGAGTCTTTGAGATAATTTGCATAGAATCAAAATTCCTAACGCAAATATTACTAAACTTATACTAATCTCAATCAAACTCTTACCTGTAAAATAGGGAATATAAATTCCTAAATTATCCCCACCCATTGCTACTGTTAAACTTGTAAATGCTAAGATTTTTGATCCATTTCCTGTAATTTTTCCCTTGATGTCTTCTTCATCAATATCTTCATCCACAAAAATTGATCTTATACCAAGACCTAGTGGAATTAGACCAAGGAGTCCGATTATCCAATCTTGTGGAATAAAATTTAAAAAGTAAGCGGCAATAAGACTAACCAGTACAAGCAGTCCTGTACCTGAATACTGTCCTGCATAAATTGATTTCAAACCTTTCTTGCCTTGACTGGCGAATAAAATAGTTAAAACAACTAAATAGTCAATTGATGTAGAGACAAAAACTAATAAAGCGGATACTATTGTTTCCATTATTTCTCCTTTCAAAATTTTTAATTTTTTAGACAATCAAAAATTGACTGCAAACACATTGTGCCTTGGCAGTTGCCAATGGAGATATTTGAAGAAATAACTTCACAATTTTCCCACCTTTACTTTTAATATTAGCTATAGTATACTATAATATTCGGATTTTATCAAATATGCTGATAGATATCCACGCAAACTATAGAGATTGAAATTATATAAAATTAGATATGCCAAACATCATTTATTTAATATTGAACCATCTCATTCATTCTTTTCTGAACTGTGTACTAATCATATCCACCTTGTAGATTAAGTCCATGACCAGCAGATGTTGGATGGGTAATGGCTACAGGAATTTTACCTTGATTTCATTCTTTAAGGTCTTCATTTGTTTTAAGTTCTCATAGATATCTCTTTCTTTATCTGATAGCCTTACAAAGGCTTCAATGTTTACCTTCTATGGCATTTTTAGGTAATCTTCAGCGTTCACAAAAGCTGTGATATCTTATATTTTTACTAATTATTTCACTTGTCAAGTCCTAATATCTATCCTGTCTACACACCCTACATTTTTTACTATTAATATGTTTCTACATGGTGTTTTTCTAATAGAAAAATGGCTTTTAAGATTTCTTCTAAAATCCTAAAAGCCATTGATTTCAGCACTTTTATAGCTTGTTATTCTATTTTCTTGTCATCAATACCACGCTCTCTACATGGCTTGAGTGGTCAGTATGGATAAATTTTAATTTTTTAGGAAAGCCTCGTATGTGGGAATATATCCATAACAAATCAGTTAAATTCTTCATTATAAGTCCAAGCTTTCCTTGTTTAACAAAAAGTCAAATAAATTAATAGTGAGTATTCCATTTTCATCTAAAAATGGTTTTATTCGATCTTTAACGATAATAATTTTCTTAAATGAGTCATCAATATTTAACAAGGAGGCTTTTTCTTGATTTATTTTTTCTATCGATGGGAGTCTATATGCAGACTGAATATAGTATCTTTTATTCCCCAGATTGGCTATGAAGTCAACTTCCAGCTGTTTCTTTATATCTTTATTATTAACATTTTCCCTTTTCGTGACCATTCCTACATCAACCATATAGCCACGATATCTTAATTCGTTATAAATGATATTTTCCATTAAGTGGGTTGGTTCTATCTGCCTAAAATTTAATCTTGCATTTCTAAGCCCTAGATCTTCAAAATATATTTTATAAGGTGTGCCTATATATTTTCTACCTTTAACATCATAGCGATAGACTCTTTTTAAGATAAAAGAATCTTCAAAGTAGCCTATAAATTTATCAATGGTATTGGCTGAAATCTTTGATTTTTTTATGGACTTAAAAGTTGAAGCTATTTTACTTGGATTAGTAAGGCTTGAAATTCCTGATGCTAAAATATTAAGTAAGTCTTCTAGTTCAGAAGTTAAGCGTATGTCATACCTATGAACAATATCTCTCAAATATACATTTTCGAGTTGCCCCTTTAGATAATTCATCTTATCTTCATCCGTTTTCATTAAAGCCCCATCTGGTAAACCACCATAAACTTGATATTCCGCAAAAGCATCTTCTTTGTCGCCATCATAAGTTTGAAGAAATTCAGAAAACACAAGCGGCATAACATGAATTTCATCGCCCCTACCTGCAAATTCAGTGATGACATCTTTAGATAGAAACTTTGAATTGCTTCCCGTGACATAAACATCAAAATTATCTTGACGCAAAAATCCATTTAAGACTTGCTCAAAAGATTTAAGCAATTGAACTTCATCTAAGAGGATATAAAATTTATCGTTATCATTCGTTTTGCTCATGATATAGTCTAAAAACTTTTTAGGATCTACTAATCTTTCACCGCTTAGTACATCTAAATCCATTAAATCTTCGCCAATTTTTAATAAATCCCTAGCTGAATCAAAAGCAAATTTTATAATTTGCTTTTCATCAACACCACTTTGGGACAAATAATTATAAAATAGATTATTAAGTAAATAAGATTTACCACTTCTTCTTATTCCTGTAATAATCTTAATGAACCCATTGTCTTTTTTTCGTATTAATTTATCTAAATAATAATCACGCTTTATTTCCATACGCCTACACCTCTATCTATTTAGAATTATTTCCGTTTTGGAACTTAATCTAAGTATATTATAAAGAATAAGGTCATATAATTCAAATCTATTTAGAAATAATTCCATATAGGACATATTTCGAAGTTAGTTTTACACCCTTTAAATTATTTTTAACATCCATAAAGTATTTGTCAATTTTCATTCAAGTTCTTGGTCATTTTTTATACTTATTGAACAAGCCATTACCATACATGGTAGGACTATTTTTGCAATTAAAAGACCCGACTTACACCACTTTAATAGGCATGTCGGGTTCTGTTGGCTTTATTGTGTATTTGGTTTTTATCCTTGTCAATTTTCTATTTCAACTTCAACTGAAGATTTAAATATTACTTTAAGATTTTCATCACAAACTATAATCTTTTATATTAGTTAATTTGTAATTGAAACCACCGCATACCTCTGTTACATTAGCATTAATAATTGTATTTACATTTCCGTTCATACAACATTTGCCTTAGCAGCTAAAGTCATAAGAATTAATACTACATCCCTAGACTCAATGTCGTCACATTGTAGTATTGGTTTATTTTTTCATTTTCAATATACATAACTTTATACTTTTTTAATTCTTAATAGATTCTAACTATTTTCTTTTTTCGCCAAAGCATTATTAACTTTATATCCAATGATTAAGTAAAATAGCATTTGCAATACAACTATGATTGTCATAGTTGTATTATTTAGACTATTACTAACTATTATTATAATATTTACTAATATAAAAAATATAGCATACATGCACAAAAGTTTAGCTGCATACTTATGCCCATACTCCCAGTTTTCTTTTGATTTCATACTTAATGCTGTTCTAAATCCACTATGCTTGCTAATATTTCCACTTGCTTTATACTTATAAAAAAAAGACAAAAACAATCCTGCTATAGGTAATAAACTAATTACAATTTTTTCAAAATTCATACAAACCCCCTAAAGATCCTAAAAGCTAATACTTTCAACAGTTTTATAACCTATAATCTTATTTTCTTGACATCAATACTATAGCTTCAGCATGGGTGTTAGTGTGGATAAGGTTTAATATTTTTCAAAAACCTCGTATGTGGGCACATATTAGTCAATATGTATCTTATAATACATTATATCATTCTGGAGCAAAGAAAGAAAAAAACAGCCCTACAAAAGAGCTGTTTAGATTATTATTTTCTTGTTATAGTCGCATTACTTATATTAGATGACCTACAAACATTGCTATAGGAAGTAATAAGATTAACATAATATTCAATACTATAAATAATCTGTCCTTTTCCTTTACCCCAAATATTAAACCTATTAATCCAATAATTGGGCAAACAAAAATTGATGTGAGTCCAGTTGGTCTTAGACTTGTATAGCTTTGAAATGTGTCTATTGGCAGTAAGTAGGAAATCACAAATATTACAAGTCCGAGTAGAAATATCTTCTTGCTTAATTTTTGTTTCATAAATACTTCTCTTTCTTTGAAATTATATTGTTCGAATTAAATCAATAGTTGGTCTGTCTAAAATTCTTTTTAAAGATAAATGATAAATTAGCACATTTATTCCGTAGACTACTAACGAAAATGCTATAAATAATTTATAGTCATAGTATCTTAGGAGATTTAAAAAAGTCAATCTTGATGAGAATATAGAAATTATAAACATTACACCTATACTAGTTAATATAACTATAAGCAATGATTTTATCTGTTCATTTAAATATTCTTTTCCATAAACCCTTTTGAGTTCATCCAAATCCATTCCACAAGAATAAAAGCTTCCTATTTCTTTTCTTCTACTCATCAAGCTTAGATTTATAGATGAATATCCATTTGTAATATTTAAAACCAATATTATTAATCCTATACCTAACACAATTTTCATTAGGTCTTGTAAGCTTTCAAATTCTCTCTTTTTCAGCTCTTCACCTACAGTCATATCAAATCTATCTTCAGGTGAAATTTGTTCCCTAATTAAGGTTTCCGCATAATCTTGTGTATCTTTTTCATCAAAGTGATTTACTTTCATATTCAAAATATAAGGATAATTTCTATATTTTTCATTACCTGCTTCTTTCATTAGATTGAAAAACGTATCGAAGTCGGTGTAGATTTTCACATCAAAAGGCATTGTTTTGGACTTAAATTTTCCCAAATCTCTTATTGACTTTGAAATCTTAATACTTGTTTGGTAATTATCTCCAATACTTATGTCAAGACTTGTTGGATTTTCAAAATATGGAATTTTCTTTGCCTTAGATATAGGTATGGAAGAATCTTCTTGGATCATATTATAAAGTAGAAATTCTCCCTTATTTCCTCCAAGCTCTTTTAAGTCTTCTTCTTCTAAGGCTATTAAAAATCCATCCATTCCCTTAGCATTATATTTTTCAATGTTTTTTTCAGCCTCTTTATCTAGTTTTGCATTCCTAGCTTCTTTTGAAAAATCTTTATTATTTTCAACTATTACATATTTTTGTTTAGAAATATAGGATTTTTCATTAGAAATTTTTTCATCAATCTCTTTTAGTACCGATGGCACTGCATCCTTATCACTATAATAATCTACAGAAAAGTTATATCCATTATCATAATACGAATAGTCTCTAAGATAATTTGAAATTCCTATTACAATTACAAATACTGAAATGATTAGAATTCCAATAGCTGAAATAAATCTTTGTGATTTTATTGAAGCTAAGTTGTTAATTCTTAGTTCTTGCCATAAGTTCTGTTTCTTACTTTTCTTATACTTGGAAAAATCTATATTTCCTCTAATGCCATCAATAATGTTGATTTTAGAAATCTTTTTTGAAGGAGATTTTATAGCCAAGGAAACAATTATAAAAGAAACAAATAGTATAGCTAAACTTAATAATGGATTAAATCTTACTACTTCAAAGGCACTTACTCCCTCACCTTTTTGTATATTTCTATACAAATAATATATAAAGGAAAAACCAGCTATGTGACCTAAAAGTATTGGAATGGCTGATATAATTAGACCTTCTTTTAAAAGCATAAAATAAATTTGACCATTTGTTGATCCTATAGATTTATATATAGACAGCTCTCTGATTTTTCGAAGACCCCAAACCCAAAAGATATTTTTTATAAAAAATACGAAGACGGCTATACATCCGAGTATAGATAATACTATAACCACTTTACTCATAATATTTTGTAAAGAATCCCTTTCTATACCGTAATAGTTTATTAAGCCATCAGAAAATTTTAGTTCTACATTTCTACCAAGCTTATTATTTATATCTTCATAAATATTTTCTTTATTTTTATAAGTTTTTTCAAATGAATCAAACTTTACATATGTTTTAAAGGATGACATCTTTTCTTGTAATCCTAAAGCAAAATTTAATTTACTATATTTGTTATAAACATCTCCGTAAACTCCTACTACAGTAAAAGATTTAGTAGAATCTTTTTTAAATATCTCCTTATCAGTATTTGCACTAGTAGGATCTATTTCTTCCCCATCTATAAACCTATTACCTATTTCAAGTTTTATTTCATCACCTAAATTAATACTATTTTTCTTTGCAAGGCTCTCAGATACTACAATTTCATCTTCTTTTTCAGCAAATCTACCTTCTTGAAGTCTTGAATACTCTCTCATTTTATTTATTGCTTCATCCTGATAATTAATGACAAGTAAATCATTATTATATTTAGCATTATCTGGATTAAGTGACATTTTTCCAATTAATTCGATATCTTCAATAGACCTTAGTTTTTCTACTTCTTCATTTGATAACTCATCCTTAATCTCAGCATGATAAAAATTATTTGACATGGCATAACCATAGTTGGCTTGTCTGTTTATATAACCATAATAAAAAACCACAGTAAAAAACAAACTTACAATAAATAAGGAAATAAAAATAGGAAAATTCTTCTTATTCATTTCTTTCATCTCCTACAATTTTTCCATCTACTATTGTAATAATACGATTTGCTTGTAAGGCTATTTCTTCGTCATGGGTGATTAGGATAATCGTCTGTTTTAAAGTCTTGTTAAAATATTTAAAAATTCCAATTATTTCCTTAGAATTTTTTCTATCTAAGTTTCCAGTCGGTTCATCTGCCAATATTATAGATGGATTATAGATAAGACTTCTCGCTATGGCAACTCTCTGCTGCTGACCTCCTGAAAGTTCACTTGGAAAAGAGTCAAGTTTACTTTCTATACCAAGTTTCTTTACTATATCTGAAAATTCATCTTGATTTATTTTTCTTTTATCTAGTTTTAGTGGAAGTTCTATATTGTGACGAACCGTTAAATTTGGAATCAAATTATAAAATTGATAAATTAGTCCGACTTTTCTTCTTCTAAAGTAGGCTAATTCTTTTGAAGAATACTTTGAGATGTCGTTACCATCTATATAAACTTTGCCATCATCTGGGCTATCCACTCCTCCTATGATATGTAGGAGGGTTGATTTACCAGACCCACTTGGTCCAACAATAGCGACAAATTCTCCTCTTTCAATTTCAAGGTTGACACCGTCTAAGGCAATGACCTTAGAATTACCCTCGCCGTATTCTTTTCTTAAATTTTCTACTTTTAAAATTTCCATACTTGCCTCCTTAATTTAAGGTAAGTATATACAAGTAAAGTGATTTTTAGGTGACATTGTAAAATTTAATTTCAAATCTTGCACCCTCTATAGTATTTGAAACAGAAATTTCTCCATTGTTTTTTTCGACAATTGTCTTCGCCATAGCAAGGCCAATTCCAAAACCATTTGAGTCTGGTGTCTTATAAAAGCGTTTAAAGATTTTTTTCATATTCTCTTTTTCTATTCCTCCGCCATTGTCCTCAATAATTAAAGATGTATAGAGGGGATTTTTGTATGATGAAACCAGGATTTTATCACAAGTCGGTCTATTATCAGCATTTTTCACAATATTAATCAGAGCCTCTGCTAGCCAATAAAAATCTCCACAAATACTATTTCCCTTTAAACCATTCCCTATTTCTACATTGGTAGATCTCTTTAGGTCTAAACTGTCTAAAGCATAATCCACCAATTCATCTAAACGAATATCTTCTTCTTTCATAAGATCTTTGTTTGCATCAAGGCTTGATAGTTTAAGCAAAATATCTGATAGGGAGTTTAATCTAAGAGTTTGTCTTTTTAAAATCTCTATGTCATCATTATCTGGAAAATCCATCTCCAAATTTTCTATAGAAAAAAGCATAGATGTGATGGGAGTTTTGATTTGATGAGCGATGTCTTCCAGGTATTCTATTTGTTTTTCGCTATTTTTTCTACTTGTCTCTTTGGCTTCCACTATTTCTATAAAAAGCTTGTAAAATTTATCTTCCAAAATTGAAAAATCGTCTTGCTTCATAGGAATTTTATAATTTTGATTTTTCATATTTTCTATTAGATCTATAAGCTCATTTATCCTGTTTTTCTTTCTTTTTTCCAAAAAATAATAAAGTAGTCCCAGACTTAATATCCAAAATACATATAGCATCTCAATCCATCCTATAACCAATTCCTCTGACAGTAGTGATAACTTCCCTATCAAGTTTTTCTCTGATTCTCTTAATAGTTGATGTGAGAGTATTGTCATTTACAAACTTATCCCTATCTTCCCAAAACATTTCTATCAGCTGGCCTCTTGTATAAACTCGGTGAGGATTTTTAATAAATAAGACTAGGATTTCATATTCAAGAGGAGTTAGGTCTATTTGATTAGCCTTAAAATAAACTTTTGAATCATTTAAATCTATTTTGATATCCTTGTAAGTAATTTTTTTGTCTTGACTTAGAACTATTGTCCTTAAAACTGCATCAATTCTCGCCCTTAATATTGCAAGGGAAAATGGCTTGGTCAAATAATCATCTGCACCTTGATCAAGGGCTTTAACTATAAAATCTTCATCGCTTTTTACAGTTGTTACAATGACTCTTATATCCTTATCTTTTAATTTTTCTATCAAATGTTGACCGTCTTTATCTGGTAGATTTATGTCCAATAGTGCCACATCCATGTCTACATTCATCTTATAGCTTGCTTCGTGAAAAGATGATGCAATCTCTACTTCATAACCATTATTAACTAAATACTTTTCCATTTGTAAAGCAATTTCTTTATTATCCTCTATAATCAAAACACTCTTCATTCTAACCCTCTCATGTACTTACTTTGAAATCTATTAAAATATTTTGTTTTATATCATTCGTCTATAAGCAATTTGATGCTAGTAACCAATAATTACATTTATAGTATACCATTATCACTTACATTAAAAACAGACCCTTCACGGATCTGCTACTTATCAATATAAATTTCAATCCCAGACTTGAATATTGCCTTTAATTTCTCCTCATAAACAACTACTTTATCTACTGATTTTTAACCAAGTATTCAACATAGCTGACTGTTTCTAATTTATGATTTACTATAAGCTATTAATTTTTTCAAACCTTTTACATATAAGGATTTTGAAATTTAATATTAAATTCTCATAGCCTTATAAATTATTTATTTTTCTCAAGAAGAACGACGGATTCAACGTGGCTTGAGTGGTCTGTATGGATAAAATTTGAGATTTTTCAAAAGCCTCGTATGTGGGAATATATCTATGATATAAATTCCTTCTCTCACTGCATAATATACTATTAATAAGCAAAGAAAAATAGCCCTATATCACCTTTACTTTATAATGGAAAATCTGCCCTTATCTACAAGTCGATTATCTTAAAAAATCTTCTAATAACAACTTCAGTTTTTTCAATATATTATTCTTACGCCATTGTATAGCTTGATAACTCACTTTCTTTATTCTTGTAATACTCGAAAGAATTTCATACTGAAAGTACAAACGCTCAATGATGCCCCTTTCTTCTGCATTGAGTCTTGAAATTGTATTTCTGACTGCTTCAATCATCATCTGTGTTTCAACAATCTTTTCTACATCAACACTTTCATCAACAATATTATCTACAAAATGTCCGTCATGATCCAATGATGAAAAAAGAGCAAGTGGTTTTTTCTTTCCACCTGCTCCAAATACTTTTCGTGTTCTCTTTCTCGCCAGTAGACTTTATAAATATCTTCACTGACTTTGACCTTTTGTCCGTTGATATAAAGGTAATATTTTTTTGGCATATATGCTTCCTCCATTTCTTTTTGTCTGCGTTTTAAAACAAAAAAAGGAGGACTCCTGCACCTTGGCATAAGAAGTCCTCTAAAACGAAAGAAACTTGTTCTTCCTTTAATTATATTTAATTGTTTAGACGAGCATATGGAAAGACAAACAGCTATAAAGCTTATAGGAAAAAGGACTATTTTTATTGTGGTTTATTCTTTCAAATAAATATATAGACTTTTCCATTTCTATCCCTCCATTTTATAGCTAACTATTTTCCATAAATTAAGTCCTTCTAATGTTTCAAATTCTAAACACCTAATAAGAAATTTTACGCTTGAACTTTTTCTTTCCCCATTTTATTCAGTTCCGCAATCATCATGAAAACGCCAACAACAATCATAATGAAATCAACAAGTGGCTGTGTAAACCAAACAGCTTTTACTCCAAATATCATTGGCAATAAAATCATGGCAGGAACAAACAAAAACAGTTGTCTAAGCATTACGATTATCCCAGCTTTCTTTCCGTTTCCGATTGATTGGAAGAAAGTAACAGTCATAACCATTACTCCATACAAAATAAATACGGAATAGAACAATCTAAAGTTTCCAACACCCTGTGCAATGATGTTTGCTTCTACACCGAATAAAGATAGTATTTGACTTGAAAGCAATAAAGACGGAATCCAAAAGATTGCTGCAAGAACTAAACCGCCAATAGAAAAGACCTTCATAGCCTGTCTTACTCTGTCATACTGCTTTGCTCCAAAGTTTGTTCCAACAACAGGTTGTAAGCCTTGACTCATTCCCCAAAGAGGAATAAATGAAAAGGCATATACACGAAGTGATGCCGCCATCAAAATTCCATTGGTATCTCCGCCATACTTAAATGCCATTTTATAGAGCATAGTCTGTTGAATCATAAACAAAAGCTGCATCATCATAGCGGATGAACCGACAGAAAACATTTCTTTTTTAATTTCCGCATCAGACTTTATCTTATGGATTTTAACAACTTTACTCTTTTTCAAGAAATAATGTAGTGTTGCCACTGCCTGAACAAATTGTGCTGTGATGGTTGCAAGGGCAGCACCTTCAATCGCATATTCACCCATAACTGTCATTAAAATCGGATCAAGAATGATATTCAGTAATGCTCCAAGTCCCATAATCGTCATAGCTTTTTTCATCAGTCCTTCGCCACGTATAACCATGTTTGCGGACTGTGTGAAGTTTACAAATAGAGAACCTATAAAAATTACTCTAAGGTATCTAATACCATAGGCTTTGATTTCACCCGTTGCACCGACCATATCTAAAAAATGCGGAGCAAGAAGTATTCCTCCAACTGTAATAATTACAGAGAAGAAAATCACCCAATAGATTAGGTTACCCATAATTTTATCTACAGTTTTTTGATCCCCTTTACCGATTGCTCTTGAAAGTACAGATGCAGAACCTACACCAAGTAAAGTTGAAACACCGCTGTTGAAAAAGGTAAGTGGCATTGCGACACCACAGGCAGTCATTGCTGTCTGTCCTATAATTTTCCCTGCAAATATTCCGTCCATTAACGGATACAGACCGATAACAATCATTCCGATAACTGCCGGAATAGATAACTGAAAGAGTAAATCTATCGGTCTTTTTGTTAATAATTGTTCTTTCATATCTTGTTTCATTGCCTTCTCCTCTCTTAGACCAATTTTTATATAATTTTTAGTCCTTTATTTTTTTCTTGGAGCTCTACCATATTTTTATAAATCCCATTTAAAGCAATTAGCTCATTATGGGTTCCTTGTTCTGCAATATTCCCTTCCTTGATTACAATAATACTATCGGCATCTCTAATAGTATTTAATCTATGGGCGATAACTAATAATGTTTTATTCTTTACCAATTCACTGATTGCTTCCTGTATATAGCTTTCATTGTCCACATCAACACTTGCTGTTGCCTCGTCAAGAATTACAATAGGAGCATCTTTTAATATGCAGCGAGCAATAGAAATTCTTTGCTTTTCACCACCGGATAGAGTTGCTCCTCCTTCTCCAATCATTGTGTCAAATCCATCAGGAAGTGCCATAATGAAGTCATAGCATCTTGCTTTTTTTGCGGCTTCTATAACTTCTTCTTTCGTCGCATTTTCTTTCCCCATGGCAATATTATTAAAAATCGTATCTTGGAATAAATACACTCTTTGGAAAACCATACTAATTTCCGACATCAATTCAGATAGTGAAACATCCTTTATATTCACTCCTCTAATCAAAATTTCACCGGAGTCTACATCCCAAAATCTCGCTAAAAGGTTGGCTACTGTAGATTTTCCTCCACCAGATGGTCCAACTAAAGCTGTCATTGTATTCTTTTTCATTTCAAAATTCATATCATGCAAAACCTCTTTTTCTCCATAAGAAAATTTCACATGATTAAAACTAATTTCCGGCTCACCAAACCTAGCCTTTAAGATATGTTTTTTACCTGTATCCTGTAGTTCTGTCTCGTTTAATAATTCTTCAATACGATCTAAAGCAGCATTCATAACTGTTAGCCTACTTGCTTCTCCATAAAGAGTTTTTAATGGACTAAATAAGTCAAATACAAATAGTATCAGTCCTAACACATAAGGAAGTTTCAACATTCCTTGTAAATGAAGATACAAAGCAAGTGCCAAAATAAATGTAATTCCGATACCATAAATGATGTTCAATCCGCTTGTCCAAGGTGTCATCTTCTTTTCAAACTTTATAGAAGTGTCTCTTGATGAAGCAAAGCTGTCTGTAAGAGTCTTTGAATTGTCTCCTAAAAGGTTATAGCTTTTGATTACACTAATTCCTTCTGCAAATGACAAAACTGCATCTGTTAGCTTCTCTCCTTGCTCTTGCCTGATAACAGCTTCAGATAAAGACATTTTATTCATTCTGCTTGCAAGTAATGTTGCTATTAGAGTTACACACACAGACACAAGACCTATTCTATAATCCAAAACAAACATGAATATAGTAAGCACAACGGTTGAAAGCACATAACTCATCATATTAGCTATGGTACTCATGGATACTTCCTCAATGAATGCCATATCTGAACTTAAAACAGAATTGATTTTTCCTAAATTTCCTGATGTGAAATATCCCATAGGAAGTTTTCTAAGGTGATTTCCAAGCTCCATCCTTTTGTCTGCAAAAATCAGAAAGCCGGCTGCACTTTGCAATTTATCGCTTAAGAAATGAACCACCGCTTGTAATAAAACCACTAAAACAAGTCCTATTCCTACATATAGAAAAGTTTTGGAGGTATTCGTTTTTTCATAAAATCCTATCAAAACGGTAAATGCAATAAATATAGGCATTTTACTTAATATGGATTCAACGAAGGCAAAAACAAATGCCCCTTTAATTCTATTTTTATACTTTCCTGACAAGTTTAAAATTCTTGATATTAGCTTAAACATTCATTTCACCTGCCTTTCTATCAATTTTCCATTCCTTACTAAATATTGTCGCATTCCATAATTTACGATACTCTGCTGATGATTCTAACAAGTCCTTATGTTTTCCATTTGCAACTAAACGACCATGATTCATTACCAATATTTGGTCTGCATCTACAATTGCCGGAAGTTTATGAGCAATTACAATCAATGTTTTACCTTTTACAAGTTCAGCAATCGCAGCTTCCATCTTTTCTTCATTTTCAGGATCTGCATAGGCTGTTGCCTCATCAAGTACAACAATCGGTGCATTTTTTAAGATAGCTCTTGCAAGGGATATTCTTTGTCTCTCTCCACCTGATAACATCTTTCCTGCCTCGCCAGCCAAAGAGTAAATACCATTTGGGAGCTTATCTAAAAATTCCATACACTGAGCTTTCTTTGCAGCTTCTATCACTTCTTCATCGGTAGCTGACAAATTTCCGATACGAATATTTTCTAAGAGTGAAGTATTAAATAAATATTGGTCTTGAGATACATAAGAAATCTCTTTATTCAGTGCCTTAAGACTCATATCCTGTAAATTTTGTCCTCCAATGCTAATGCTTCCCTCTAAAACATCATAGTAATGAATTAAGAGTTTCGCTAAAGTGCTTTTACCTGAGCCTGATTCTCCAACAATGGCTGTCTTTTCTCCAACTTTTGCTGTAAAGCTCACATTATGAATCACATTTTTAATGTATGTTTCAGGTTGTCCATTCTCTCCCATCTTGCTTAGTTGATAACCAAATGTAACATTGTCATAGGAAATAGTATGATCTATACCTTTAAACCTGTTTTCACCTTGTTTTAATGGTTCTATATTTAAAGCATCTTCCAATGCAGATATTTTATAATTAAGCTGTGGCATTGTTGGTAAAAATCCCAAAGCCTTTAAGAGTGGTAAGCCAATACTCAAAGATAGGCATAATACCAATATCAAATCAGAAAGACTAACATAGCCCATGTAAGCAAAGTAACCGCCAAGCGGCAATGTTAATATAATCGTGCATGGGAGCAAGGCACTATACAATGCCATCCATGGCCATGCAGTCTTATACCAAGCGAGTGCATAATCTCTATAATCTCCAACATCTTTAGAAAATCTTTGATATGATTCCGTTTGCTTGTTAAACACTTTTACTACTTCCATACCATTCACATATTCAATAATGGTATTATTCATTTTTTCACTCGCCATATAATATGGTCCCATTTTTTTCATTCCTGCGGAATACATAATCATCATAGCGACAATGCTTAGTGGAATGGATGCCAAAGACATAAGTGCCAGTCTCCAGTCAACGAAAAACATTGCAATATATACCATTACAGGCACAATTAAATTGGCAATTCCTTCAGGCAATGAGTGTGCCAAAAGAACTTCCAAACTACCAATATCATCTACATACATCTTTTTAATAGCACCTGTTCCCTTTTCTTCAATAGCTCCTAAGGGAAGATTCTCCATCTTTTTTTGTAGAGATGTTCTAAGTCCAAATAATGTGTTATATGCTGCCTTATGAGACATATTAAGAGCCAAACCACCTAATAATGCTTGCAAAACCAAACATATCAAAATACCGGCAAGCAAAATAACTAACCTTGTGAACTCCAAATTTTGTCCTAAAATCAAGGGATTTATAATCTGATAAGCAAATAGAAATGGCACAACTCCCATAATGACACTTAATAGCATAATAAAACTCGCTAAATGTATTGTTTTCTTATGCGAACCAGCATACTCAAAAACCTTATTTAACATCATTCTCCTCCTTAATCAAAGATTTTTTATTATCCATAAAATCCATAATCACTTGTTCATTTCCTTTTACAGATATTTTTTTATAATTTTCACTGCCAATCATTAAAACAGAATGGCAAGTTTTGAATAGTAGTTCCAAGTCATGCGTAATAATGATAAATGGAACTTCCTCTGATTTTTCTGTAATTAAATCAGATATAATACTCATACTTCTATAATCAAGTCCAGAGGTCGGTTCATCTAAAACTATCAATTTTCGATTGGATAAAAACGAAGTAATAATCGCAAGTCTTTGTTTTTGACCACCAGACAATTTTTGTGGGTGGCTTACTTTCTTATGCCACAACTTTGTTTTCTTTAAGTAATCTCGTATTTCTTCTAAATCACTTTCCGTATTCTTTTCTTTACAAAATATCAGCTCATTTTCCACAGTGTCTAAAAAAATCTGAGCATCAACATCTTGCAAAACTAAATAAGAATTTTTCAATCGTTCCTTCTTGTTCTTTCCATAATTCACATCTAATCTTTTTTCTGAAAGCCCACACAAAGAATTTGCTAATGTTGTTTTCCCAATTCCATTAGAACCAATAATTCCCATGATTTCTTTTTCTTTAATGTCAAAAGTCAAATCTTTTATCAAAGTTCTTTTTCCTTGGTGAATATTTGCATTGTCGACTTTTATATAGCTTCTGGTTTTTAATGGCTCTTTTTCCGACACAAGTTCTTTTTCATTTAATGTTCTTAATTCCAGTTCTTTACACTTCCGGTTATCGAGTTCACCTTTTTTAAAAATATTTTCTACCGTTCCATCTTTCATATAGACAAGACGATCAAAAATATTTTTAAGGTAATACAATCTATGTTCAGCTATTACAATTGTCTTGCCAATCGCTTTTAACTTAACAAGTATGTTTTCAAATTTCCTTATACTGTCATAATCAAGGCTACTTGAAGGTTCATCGAAAAAGATAATGTCTGTATCATAAATAAGTGTTCCTGCTATCGCCACCTTTTGTCTTTCTCCACCAGACAATTCAAAGATAGATTTTTTTTCTTATATGACCTATCTCCAGTAAATTTAATGCTTTATCTACCTTTTCTTTTAATAAGTTCCCATCTAACCCAAGATTTTCTCCTACCAAAGCAACTTCATCTTCAACCACATCGCAAAAGAACTGATCCTTGGGATTTTGAAATACATTTCCTATATATTTTGCAAGTTCACCTTTCTGATACGAAGAAATTTCTTTTCCCAAAAGCTCAACATTACCTTCTAAATTTCCTTCGTAAAAATATGGAATGAGTCCATTTAGAAGTCTTAAAAATGTTGTTTTCCCACATCCTGAAAGACCTGTTAATACAACTATCTCTCCTTTTTTTACAGACAGTTTTAAGTCTTTTAGTACTAAGTCCTCTCCGTATGAAAATTTGCGTATATTTGCTTCTAACATATTTTCCATACACTCACCAAAACCAAAATTATTCCAATCATTAACATTACAATATCGATAAAAGTAAATTTTACATCATGAAAACTTGTTTTTTTACCATCATATTCAATGCCTTTTGATATGATTGAACAAGTTAAGGTATCGCTTATATCTATGCACTTATACATAAGAGGAACAAAATATAATTCAAATGTTTTAATTGGTTTGAAAATACTTGCTTTAAATCCTCTAATTTTCATGCCATTGTTTATTTCCTTCATCCTAATAGAAATTTCCGGAATAAAACGAAAAAACAGTGTGATTCCTATACCTATTCCACCATCAATACCAATTTTTCTAAATGCAGCAATTAGATGCGAAGAACTATATGAAGACAGCACTTTTCCCAAAATGAAAAGTGGAGCAAATTTCAACACTATAAGTAGCATTGTATATATAGAACCAACCAAAACATTTCCTAAGTGGGGTTTCAGCAAATAAATAAGCCCCCATACTATAAGCAATGAACATATCGTTCTAAATGCCTTTCTTATAGAAAATAAGAATAGTAGTCCTAAGACAAAAATAAGGGAAAATAAATATTGTGATTGCTCTCCAACAGTTAGAATAACTGAAAATAGTAAAATCAACCCAACTATAGTAAGTGGGTTGATTTTATCTAATAGTTGGTACCCTTCTATATAGTTTTTTTCACCTTTACAAAACACTTTTTTTCTTCCTGTTGCTAAAGAATTTGTTGTAAATATATGTTCCAAAATTAGCACCAATAATTGATGCAACGATTGCGATCACTACGCAAATTGCAATGTTTTTAGGGGTGTAAAAATTATAAAGAAATGTTGCATAGTCTGTTGTAAACATCTTAGGGAATTGTTTTGTAAGACCTTCTACTCCAAATACGAATGTGAAATACATCGCATGAAGCGAATATATAAACATACCAGCACCAAAACCAAGTCCTACTTTCATATTATTGCCTGAGTAATTTTCCTTTTTACCAATCACAAGCTCTGCTAATATTCCTGCAATTGCACAAACTACTATTACAGGCCACATTCCCATAAGAGCATAGAACACGCCGAGTAATAAGAAATATAAGAATGCTGTTCCTCTTTGTGCGACTTGTTTACACATTATTACAAAAACTGGTGCGGCAATAATTGTTGCAAGTGCCGATGATAAATACAAACTCGGAATCATTCCAAAAGAAGCTGTCAAAAATCCTAATCCCATCGTAAGAACAAATCCAATAACAGAAAATACTGCTATTTTTACAATACCTTTTAAATTCATTTTTCTCCTCCTTGAATACATATAATATTTTTTCTCTGCTTATAAAGCAGCATGTTGCCAATTTGTATAAAATTAAATCTTTAATATAACTAAGTTATATTTGATGCAAAAAAATTTTCCATTTTACAAACCTCTTATTTTGCCCCATCCTTCATTAAAGAATTTTGAAATTAGTTTGGCATTTAATTCTACTTCTTCTCTGCTTTTAGAATGAACAGCAACTTCAGATAAAGCATAATAATATGCATGGTTAATTAAGTGAATTCCCATATCGGTTATTACACTACCGACACCATCTTCACCATAAATCATGCTTAATATTTTGATGTGATTTTTATCTTCTATTTCCACGAGTTCATCTAAAAAATTACTGTATTTTGTTCCATAAGAACCAAACACTAATAACTCAAACGCATCTTTATTTTCAAAAAAATACAAGACCATCTTAACAGCACCATGTGCTTTAGAGTCTAAAATTTTATAAATGGTTTCTTTCCCAAGCGGAACTTCCTTTTTATATGTCTCAAAACTCTCATCCTCATACATAGCATAGTATTTTCGTATTTGGCTTACAATCGGCTCAACTAACTCAGAAAAAAGTGCTTCCTTATCCTCAAAATGACCATAAAACGCCCCAGTAGTAACACCTGCTTCTTTGCAAATAGCTCTTAAATTTGCCTTTTCAAATCCTTGTTCTTTGAAAATTTTCTTACCGCTATTAAGAATCCTATTATGAGTTACTTCATAATCTCCGTTTGCCACGATTTGCCCTCCTTTCTTCAAATATAACTTAGTTATATTGTAGCACATGTTATATTTGAAAGTCAAGATGTTTATACACATACATTGACTTCAACTCCTGACTTGAGCACTATCTTTAGTTCCTCATCATATACAACTACCTTATCTACAAGTTTCCTTACCAAGTCTTCATCGTAGCTTTCTATTTCCAATTCCTGATTATCTAAAAACTCTTCTAATTCCTTTAGCCTGCTTTGTTCATTCTTCTCTTCCGCTAAATCTAGAAGTATCTTTTCTTTTTCATTCCTTAATTCTTCCACTCTGCCTGCAAGGTCTGTGTAGTCTTTCTTGGCATTGGCAACTTTTAAAAGTTCTTCTTGCACTTTCAACATTTCTTTGTCTATTTCTTCTATTCCACTACTTCCATCACCTGTGATGGCTTTTTCTATATTCTCTTTTATTATTTCTTTTAATTCATTGCTTTCAGATATAAGTTTATTGATGGCTTCTACGACTGCTTCTTGTAGGTCTTCTTCCTTAATAGTTCTAGCATGGCAGGCATCTGGCCCATGGGTTACTCTTGTACAACATCTCCAAACTGTATATTTTTTCCCTCTGTTGTTCCATGCTATTCTCCTGTAAATATCTCCGCATTTAGAGCAATAGACAATACTTGAAAGGGCGTATTTGCTGGAATAAATTCTTCTTTTCCCTTTGCCACTTACCATATTAGCTCGTCTGTACATTTCTTCTCCAACTCGCATGAAGATTTCTTTAGGTATAATGGCTTCGTGGTTATTTTCTACATAATATTGAGGTGCTATTCCATCATTTTTTACTCTTTTCTTATTTAGAAAATCCACTGTATAAGTCTTTTGTAAGAGAGCATCCCCCATATATTTCTCATTAGTTAATATTTGATTGAGGTTTGACACATGCCATTTCTTATTTCCTGCTCCATTTACTATCTTATCTTTTTCAAGCCCTTCTTTTATATCTCTTAGGCTTGCTCCTTCTAAATATTCTCTGTAGATCCTTTTTATAATTTTTGCCTCTTCAGGAACGATGACAAGTTTTCCGTCTTCGTCTTTTGTATAGCCTAAGAACCTATTATGGTTTACTTGGACTTGCCCTTGTTGAAATCTATATTGAAAGCCTAACTTTACATTTTGTGATAAAGACTGACTTTCCTGTTGAGCAAGAGATGCCATAATGGTAAGGAGAACTTCTCCCTTGGCATCCATGGTGTTGATGTTTTCTTTTTCAAAATAGACTGGGATGTTGTTTTCTTTTAGTTTACGAATATACTTTAAGCAGTCTAGTGTATTTCTGGCAAACCTCGATATGGACTTTGTAATGATATAGTCGATATTTCCTTCCATGGCTTCTTCAATCATTTTGTTAAAGCCAGCTCTTTTCTTTGTGTAAGTTCCACTGATTCCTTCATCAGAAAAAACTCCCGCAAATTCCCAATCTGGATTTCTCTTTATATAATTTGTGTAATGGTCTACTTGCGTGTCATAAGAAGTTGCTTGCTCATCACTATCTGTTGATACCCTCGCATAGGCTGCCACTCTCAGTTTCTTCTTTTCTGATTCCTTGATGGAATTTCCTTTTTTCTTTTTCGCTGGTATGACTATGACCTTGTTATTCATCATCTATCACCTCGATTAAATTGTACTGGTGGCTTGCTCGTTCAAAGGGTTCTAGTGGTAAAACTCCTTCTTCTTTATATCTAAACTTACAAGGAACTTTAATAATCTCTTCTTCCTTTTCCCAAACTCGTCCCATGGCTACTGCCCTTTCCTTTAACATTTGACCTGCCTTTTCAAAACTCTCTCTATCTATTATCTTGGGATAGATTTCATTTCCTAAATATTTTTCATTAGTCAACATTCTTTTGACACTGGAGCTGTTTTTCTTCAAGCCTGCAAGGTCTGCCGACTTTATAAGAGCGTTGCCAGCAAGATAATTTTTAAAGATTTTTCTTATATTCTCGGCTTCTGTTTCTTGAACTTCTAATCTTCCATCTCTTATGGTATAGCCATAACATAGTCTAGACATCTTCTTTCACTTCCTCTCTTAGTACAAGTCCACACTTTAAATGAAAATCAAGAGTCTCTCTATTGACAACTTGAATGTGGACAATGATTTCTTCAAATAAGTCACCTTCAAAGTGATCTAGCATTTTGCTTTTTCCCAAGATTCCTATTAGCTTTTCAAGCTCTCTTATTTCTTCATCATTTCCAAGAATGGCTTTTTTACTTCTTTCCTTTTCTTTGAGTAAATAACTTTCTTCACTAGAAATTTCACTGCTTTCTTTTGCGTAAACACTTGCATCTAAAACTCCCGAAGTTATTAGTTTGCTTAGAACCTCTTTTCTTTCCTTTAGTTTTTCTAAGCCTTCTTCTATTTTATTTATCTTCTCGACTTCTTTCTTGCTGTCCACTCTCTTTAAGGATTCTAAAAGCGGTGTAAGGATACTATCTTTTCCAAAGACTAGCTTGTTTACTAAAGTCACAAATGCTAGTTTTATGTCCTTGTCTTTAATAAACTTCATGGAACACTTATGAATATCTTTTAGGTGCTCACTACAAGTCCAAGCTATATATTTTTCTTTTCCATTATAGTGATGCCTTCTTTTAAAGGTTGAACCACACTCGCCACACTTGATTTTCCCCGATAGGCTATATCTATTTTGATATCTTTTGGTGTTTTCTCCATTTCCTTTTGCTATAGCCCTTATCTTTATTAGGTCTTGTACTTTTTCAAAATCCTCTCTACTTACAATGGCTTCATGGTTATCAATAATCTTATACTGGTCTTCTTCTCCCTTATTCTTGTGTCTCTTATAACTATCGTCTGTATAAGTTTTTTGGTAGATGACATCACCTGTATATTTTTCATTTTTTAAGATGCCGTTTATAGTCGAACCATGCCAGCTTGCTCCTTTTTGTCCTTTAATCTTTCTTTTATTTAAGTCATCTGCTATTTTGTGAGTTCCCTTACCTGAGAGATACTGTTCAAATATTTCTTTTATTATTTTTCCTTCTACTTCATTCACTACCATCTTTCCGTCTATGTTCTCATAGCCATAGGGTGGGCTTGATATAATAAACGTTCCATTTTGAAATCTTTTCTTTATGGACCATTTGTTATTTTCTGATATAGACCTGGACTCACTTTCTGCAAGGGATGAAAGTATGGATAACATCAACTCGCTTTCCATTGTCCTGGTATCAATGTTTTCTTTTTCAAAATAGATACCAATATTTAGGTCAAGGAGTCTTCTTACGATTTCCAAACAATCTGTTGTGTTTCTTGCAAGTCTTGAGATGGATTTAGTTAGGATAAAGTCTATTTTCCCGTCTTCACAGTCTTTTAGCATTTTTAGAAGTCCATCCCTACATTCTTTCTTTGTTCCAGTTATGCCTTCGTCAAAGTATAGACCTGCAAAAGTATATGACTTGTTCTCTGCTATCATCTTTTCATAGTGTGCCTTTTGTGTTTTAAGACTCACAAGCTGAGCTTCCTCATCTGTCGATACTCTTGCATAGGCAGCAACTCTTAATATAGATTCTTCTTTTTGATTCGCTTCTATTTTTGTTATCTTTTTCATCCATTCAACCTCCTTTCTGCTAGTGCTATATTCCCGTACAAGTGAGTATTTATCAAGTCTTATAGCAATAATTCTGAAAGAATAGGGCTAAATTTTTTAATGTTTTCTCTTCTAATTTTTCTATATTCTTCATGGCTAATTTCATCTAAAAGAAAGAGATCCTGGATGAACTTATCTGATAGATAGAAATTAAGCTCTGCCTTTAAATCCCTTTCTGTATATTCAGTCTTTATAACTTCTTTTTCACTTTCAAGCTTTTCTACTCTCATACTCCACCTCCTATGTCACAGGCAAAGAAATTAAGGCTATTTTTAACCTTAGTTTTCTTTCCTCTATATTCCTTAGGACAAAGGAAGTGTTTTTGAGTAAAGTTTATTGCCATTAATATAAATACTGAAATAGACAGATTAAATAAAAAGAGAACAACGATAATTACTTCATGAATAATAGTAGTTTTAAAGTAATTGTCCCGCTCTTTAAAGCGTGTACTAACCCTCTCTATTTTGATGCAATTTAATTGATTGGCTTTTTAAATTAGTATCTTATGTAAATCCACACCTCTATTAAAAAGTGTTGATAGGTCAAAAAAAAAAAGAGACTAGCCTAATACCAGTCTCATTATCTATCGTTTAATCAATTATTTAATTTCCATGATTCCGCCTTAGCTTTTGCATTTATAAGGTCAGAATAAAGTCCATTATTTTTAATCAGTTCTTCGTGATTTCCACGTTCTATTATTTCTCCATCTTTTAAGACTAAGATTTTATCTGCATTTCTTATTGTCTTTAGTCTATGGGCAATCATAATTACTGTCTTATTTTTTGTTAATGATTCTATTGCTTCTTTAAGTTTATCTTCATTTTCTGGATCTATACTTGCTGTGGCTTCATCAAAGATTATGATGTCTGCATCTTTTAGCATAGCTCTTGCAATTGAGATTCTTTGTTTTTCTCCACCTGATAGACTTGCTCCACCTTCTCCAATTATAGTGTTATATCCTTCTGGTAAAGCTTCTATAAATTCATGACATCTTGCTTTTTTTGCAGCTTGAACTACTTCTTCATGGCTTGCATTTTGTTTTCCAAATTTTATATTATTTTCAATTGTATCTTCAAATAGATATACATCTTGAAATACCATGGAAATAGAATTCATAAGATTTTCTATCTTATAGTCTTTTATATTTTTTCCACCAATTAAAATCTCTCCAGAATTTACATCCCAAAATCTCGCTATGAGATTACAAAATGTTGTCTTACCAGATCCAGATGGTCCTACAATGGCAGTCATAGTATTTTCTTTTATCTCTGCTGATACATTTTTTAAAATTGGTCTGTCATCATAAGAAAAAGAAATATTTTTAAAGACTATATCATGATTTTTTATAGGCTCTGTAATACTTCCTTCTCTCATATCAGGCATAGAGTCGATAAAACCTACAGAATCTATGGCATTTTCGCAAGCTCTTAGGATTGCCATGTTTGATCCTGCCCCGATTAAGCCTTCAAAGATAATAAAGGATGCCATAATCATAAGAATTGTTTCAGCAAGTGGAAGTTCACCAGATAAATTTAATTTTAATGATACATAGACCATAAATACTGTTGTTATTCCCATTACAATTCTTTGAATAACTGTGTAGGGTGCTACAGATTTCTCCAGGTCTAAGAGTATTTTGGATGTATCTTTTATAGACTTTCTCAAAGCCCTGTTATTTTCTCCACCAAGATTATAAGATTTTATAACCTGCATTCCTTGTAAAGTTGCTAATACTTCTTTTGTAAGTCTTGTCTGCGTTTCTGTCATTTTGTCTGCATTAGCTGATGATTTTTTCTCCATCATTGATGTAACGATGAAAAATACTACCACACCTGCTACTGCAACAAACCCTACCTTTACATTAAATATTAAAGTTCCAAGGAGAAAGACTAAAGTATTTAAAACTCCACCAAGTACAAGAACCAGTAGCATAGGCACCCATTGCTCTGCTTGGGAAAGATTAGATGTGGCAATACTTGTAAGTCTTCCCAGTGAAAAGTCTGAAAAGAAACCCATGGGAACTCTTTTTATCTTCTCACCTATTTCTATTCTCTTATGGGCAGCCATAAAATATCCTGCGTGTGTTTGTGCCATTTGTGATGATTTTTGTGTCATTATCTTTCCGACAAGGGATATAACTAATATTCCAAGACAAATAAAGATAGCCTTATAGTCTAAAGTTTTAGAAAATATATTTACCAACATATAGTAAATTGCACCAAATTGTAGAGCATTAAAGACTGCATGAAAGAATCCAGCCAGAATAGATTTTTTAATATTTGCTTGTTCTTCCTTAGAAAAATTCCATATCTTTTTAAACACCTTAAGCATTTTCATCACCCCTTACATTGGCATCAACCATTTCCTTATAAAGCTCTGATGACTTTAATAGTTCTTTATGATTTCCATAAGAATCCAATTTACCATCTTTAATAACAAATATCCTATCTGCATCAACAATTGTCTTTAACCTATGAGCAATTATGATTAAAGTTTTACCCTTAACTAGATTTGCCAAGGCGTTTTGTATGAGAGCTTCATTTTCAGGATCTATATAAGAAGTTGCTTCATCTAAAATTACGATTGGTGCATTCTTTAGCATGGCACGAGCAATAGATATCCTTTGTCTTTCTCCTCCAGATAGATGACCTCCACCTTCGCCAACTCTTGTATCATAACCGTTAGATAGATTCATAATAAAATCATGGCAGGCAGATTTTTTACATACATCTATAATTTCTTCGTCAGAGGCATTCTTATTTCCAAGCCTAATATTTTCCTTTATAGTCATATCAAAGAGGAAATTGTCTTGGGATACAAAAGAAATAAGTGAAGACAAGTTTTCGAGCGACACATCTTTTGTTTCTACTCCGCCAATTTTAATAGATCCCTTATCTACATTCCAAAATCCAGCAATAAGTTTTGCTATTGTGGACTTACCTGAGCCAGAAGGACCAACGAGGGCTGAAACAGAAGATTCTTTTATTTCCATAGAAAGATTATCTATAACCTTATTTTTTCCATCGTAAGAAAAATCTACGTCTTGAAGTTCTATGTTATAGGATTCTATTTTTTCTCCCTTGTCTATATTTTCTAACTCTCTTGAATCTAAAATCTTTCCTATTTCAGAAGTTATAGTTGATATTCTTGACATATCATCCATATAGTTCATGATTTTTAAAATGCTAGAAACCGTAGCAAAGGATAAGACGATTAAGGTAATTAAATTTCCTAAATCAATACTTCCATTTATATAAAATAAAATCCCAAAGGGTATGATGGTAATAATTCCCATAGGAGAAAGTAATCTACCTATGGCAACCCTATTCATAGATTCACCCATCCAGTTATAATAAAAGCTTGCATTGTCATAAACTGCATCAGCATATTTTTTATAAGATGATTCGCTTTGATTAAATGTCTTTATTACTTCTATCCCATTTATATACTCAACAATGGAATTATTCATATGTTGACCAATGGCAACTGACTTTCCAAACATTTCTTTATAATGAGCATTCATAACAGACATCATGGTAGCCATTCCCACCACAAATGGAATTAGTGATAGCAAGGTCAATCGCCAATCTAATGTAAACATATAAATAAACAATAGAATAGGTCCTACTAAATTTGCCGTAAATTCTGGCACTAGATGGGCAAGTGAAGTTTCCATAGAATCAACTTGCTCAACTATAATATTTTTTAATTCTCCAGATGATCTTGATAATACATCTCCTAATGGCATCTTGAATAATTTCTTAGAAATATCATTTCTGATTTCTCCTAATGAGTTAAAAGTTGCAGTATGAGAAATACTTGTTGATATTCCAGCTGCCACTTCTTTAATAACAAATGTTATTAAAATACTTATGCAAAGTGGAGTGTATAAGCTCATATCCCTTATGCCATTAATCAAATTCACAATAATTTTCGCCATGTATATATAAGAAAAAAGCCCAGCAACTACTCCCACTATGGCAAGTAGGATAGATATAAAATATGAGCCTTTTCTTTTATTTACATATTCTTTTACTAAATTCACTTTAAAACCTCCTTTAGTAATATTTTTAAATAGTTTATTATATTTTTTTTATTTCAGAGGGCATTCTATTAAGCTCTCTAATCATCATTGCTATTCCAGCTAAAATCATAATTAAATCTACAAGGGGTTCTGCAAACCATACTGCTTTAACTCCAAATATCATTGGTAAAATAATCATGGCAGGTACGAATAAAAATAACTGTCTTAGCATTACTATTATGCCGGCTTTTTTAGCATTTCCTATTGATTGGAAGAATGTTATAGTCATTACCATTACTCCATATAGGATAAAGATAGAATAAAATAGTCTAAAGTTTCCTATTCCCTGAGTTATAATACTTTCTTCTACTCCAAATAAAGAAAGAATATTCTTTGAAAATGCTAATGCTGGTATCCAAAATATTGATGCAAGAACTAATCCTCCGATAGAAAATACTTTCATAGCTTCTTTTACTCTGTCGTATTTTTTCGCTCCAAAATTTGTACCAACTACAGGTTGTAAACCTTGACTCATTCCCCAAAGTGGAATGAATGAAAAGGCATATATTCTTAGTGTTGCTGCCATCAAGATAGCATTTGTATCTCCGCCATATTTAAATGACATTTTATATAGCATTGTTTGTTGAATCATAAATAAAATTTGCATCATCATAGCAGATGACCCTACGCCAAACATTTCTTTTTTTATTTCCTGATCAGGTTTGATTTTATTTATTTTTACTGCTTTACTTTTATATTTGAAGTAATGGAGTGTTATTATTGCTTGAACAAATTGTGCTGTAATAGTTGCAAGTGCAGCACCTTCAATTGCAAATTTTCCCATTAATTTCATTAGAATAGGGTCAAGAATTATGTTTAAAAAAGCCCCTAGCCCCATAATAAGCATAGCTTTTTTCATTAATCCTTCTCCACGCATAACCATGTTTGCTGATTGAGTAAAGTTTACAAATAAAGAACCAATGAAAATTACTCGTAAATATCTGATACCATATTCTTTAATTTCTCCACTTGCTCCAACCATATCTAAAAAATGTGGTGCAAGTAAAATTCCGCCTATTGTAATAATTGATGAGAATAGAATAACCCAAAAGATTAAATTCCCCATAATTTTATCAACTGTTTTTTGGTCGCTCTTTCCTATAGCTCTTGATAAAACCGATGCTGACCCTACACCAATTAGGGTAGATACTCCGCTATTGAAAAAAGTAAGTGGCATAGCGACACCACAAGCTGTCATTGCAGTTTGCCCTATAATATTTCCTGCAAAAATTCCATCCATAAGTGGATAAAGACCTATTACTATCATTCCTATTACAGCAGGGATAGATAATTGAAAAAGTAGGTCTATAGGTCTTTTGCTTAATAATTGTTCTTTCATATCTTGTTTCAAAAAATCAACTCCTTACATAATCAGTCCATCTTTAATAAATTCCAAAATTTCTTTTTCATGTCCCTGGATATTTACTTTCTTGTATCCATTTTTTCCAAGCATTAACACAGAGTTACAAACCTTAAAAATAAGTTCTATATCATGAGTTATTATTGCAAAGGGATAAGTTTTTGAATATCTTTTTATTATTTGAGAAATGTCGTTCATCCTCTTATAATCTAAACCTGATGTGGGTTCATCAAGAATTATTAACTTTCTACCACTTAAACAAGCTGTCAATAGGGCAAGTCTTTGTTTTTGCCCACCAGATAGATTTTGAGGGTGATCATACCTATTTTCCCAAAGGTCAATATGTTTTAATTCTTTTCTAAGTCTATCTAAATATCCATCGTCATTAATTCTATCTTTTTGTAAAAGCTCGTTTTCTACTGTATCAAAGAAAATCTGATAATCCACGTCCTGCATCATATAATAAGAGTTTTTTAACCTTTCTTTTTTATTTTTTCCATAACTTGTTTTCCCATTATTTTTAATTAAGCCTGATAAAGTCTTTCCCAAAGTTGTTTTACCAATTCCATTTTGTCCAATAATTGCCATTATTTCTCCAGAATTGAGACTAAAGTAAAGATTTGTTATTAATTCATTATTACCTATTTTGATATTTAAGCCTGAGACCTCTAAGGCTTGTTCTTGAGGACAAACTAAATTTTCTGCTTTCAAAGATTTATAATTAATTGCTCTTAGTCCATATTCTTTGCAAGCATCTTCTGTAAGTTCTCCACGTGAAAATATTCTCTCTATTGTTCCGTTTTTCATATAGATTAGCCTGTCATACAAGTCATTTAAAAAGAATAATCGATGTTCAGCTATAATAACAGTTTTTCCCATTTTTCTTAAATTAGAAAGGATATCCTTAAACTGTAGAATCCCGTGATAATCTAAATTAGACGAAGGCTCATCAAAGAAAATAATTTTTGTATCATATAGTAACGTGGAAGCTATTGCTACTTTTTGTTTCTGACCTCCAGATAGTTCTGAAAGCTTCCTATCCATCAAGTCGCTAATTCCCATTTTTTCAAAAGTTTCTTTTGTTTTTAACTTCAATTTATCTAAGGGCATTCCTAAATTTTCACCAACAAAAGCAACTTCCTCATCGGCAATAGTTGCAAAAAACTGGTCTGATGGATTTTGAAAGACATTGCCTATATATTTTGCAAGTTCTCCTTTTCTATAATCCATCAGATTTTTATCTAATAGTTTCACTTCTCCATTTAAAATTCCATTATAATGATTTGGGATAAGCCCATTTAGAATTCTTGTCAAAGTTGTTTTACCACAACCCGATAAGCCTGTAATTACAACTAATTCACCCTCGTAAATTTCTAAATCAATATTTTCAAGAACGGAAGAATTGTCTTCATCATATCGGAAATTCAAAATTTTAGCTTTTAATAAGCTCATCCTTCTAACCTCCATAATGCAAATACCATCAAAAAGGAAAATATGACAATATAATCTAAAATACCAAAATATATTGGATTATAATTTGTTTTTTCACCCTCATACTCAATACCTCTTGTTATTATAGAAGATGTTAATGTTTCGCTTACTTGAAGGCATTTATAGATAAGTGGAATAAGATAAAATTCAAATGAACGCACAGGATGTAAGGGGCTTATTTTTAAGCCCCTCACCCTCATTCCATTGCGTATTTCTTTAATTCTAGATTCTAATTCTCCAAGATATCTTAATGCAGTTACAAGAGCTATACTTACCATTTGTGGAAAATGAACCTTTCTTAAAGCTGCCATTATTTTGAGAGGGCTAGTGAGGATCAATACCCTACCAATATTAAAAATTGGATATAATTTTAATACCAAGGCAATTAGACCTATTATTGCCCCAGTAGTTAATCCTAAGTCAATATAAGATAAGATTTTTATTAACACATATAATCCTAAATAGATGCTCAACCTTTTGATAGCTTCTAAGTATGAAAATAACAAGACAACCACAAAGCTCATTCCCAAAAGAACATAATAAGCTATTCCATTAACAAGAAAAACCAAGAAAGACGAAATCAATATTATCAAAAAAAGAGTGATTGGATTTATATCTTTTGTCTTACTTTTTCCAAAATTGTTCACTACAAAATTCCTTTTTCTTTTCTCTTTTCAAAAAATTTATTGTTTATATATATGCCAAAGCATCCTGCAAGTAGTTCTAATATTACATTACATCCCATAGCTATTGCTATTACTTTATTCGTATAAAAGCTCGCCATCCATTCAGCTTGCTCTCTGCCTATAGAAGACGCAAACTTAACTATTCCTTCCACTCCTAAAACTTTAACAAAGATAATAGGATGCATAGCAACAATAAACATAGCCACTGAAAATGCTATTCCTACCTTCGTATTATTTTTATAATCACCTATTATAATTTCTGCCAATATTGCTGAAACTAGGCAGATAGGAATCATAATCCAATATCCCATCACTGAATATAGTAGACCATATATAATCCAAAATAGGGCTGCAGCTCCTCTCTTCTGAATTCTTTTTGCCATTATTACAAAAACTGGTCCAACAGCAAAAGCTGCAAATCCAGCTGAAGCATAAAGAGCGATAGCTCCAAGTGTTCCTGTAAACATTGAAACAGCCATTCCAATAGCAAAACCAATTACTGTTAATACTGCAATTTGTACTATATCTTTTAATTTCATATAAACCTCCAATTTAAGATATGTTTTTTCTTTCTGAGTAAACCCTAAGATTTACTTAGCATTATTATCTAAGATAATTCCTATCATTTTTTTTAATGCAAGTTTGTTCTTCACAAAATTTTCTCTTGCATTTAGAACTTCACAACCTAGAATAAATATGTTAATAAAATCAGTTATTAATTCGATAGCTTCACTTAATTCACCTCTTACATCTTCATCAAATAACATTAAAATACTATCAGATGATGATTTTTTTAGTTTCTTATATAAGTCTTTTAACTTATCGTCATGATTTAATTCCTGCAAAAACATTGCATAAATTGAAACATAGTCACTCTGATATAGCATTTTTTCTAAAATAATCTCAGATAAAACTTCGCTAAAATCCTGACTTGTTTTATTCATCTCATCATAGATTATCTTCTCTCTGTATTTATTTCCTTCTAACATAATGTCGTATAAAATTTCATAGGTAGAACCATAATGATGATACAAACCACCTCTAGAAAGCCCAGTAGCTTCCATAATGTCATTCATAACTGTATTTCTAAATCCCTTATCCAAAAAGACTTTAATAGCTGCTTGTCTAATTTGCTTTTTTCTTTCATCAGCTTCCATTTTCATTTCATAAATAACCTCCAAACCGACATTCTTGTCGGTATTATTGTATCAGAACTGATAATCATTGTCAATAGCTTCGCTTATACTTCTTTATTAATTTTTTTAAATGCGGTATAATTAATAAAATCTAATAAACGCTTAACGCTTATAACTTTAATAGCAAGCACAGTAAGTGAGTACCCACTTACGAAAAATTGATGAAGCAGAACCTTTATGGACTGCTTCTTTTTTTATCAATTTTACCTTGTTAGGGAGAACCCTAAGACCCCAATATTTTATGATAAGGAGATATACTATGGATAATAGAAAAAGAAATAATCAACTGAAAATATATTTAACAGATGAAGAAAAGGAAGTTTTTGAAAAGAAAATGAAACTTGCTAATTGCAAAACTATGTCCCACTTTCTTAGAAAATGCGTATTAGAAAAAGAGATTTATGTTGTAGATTTAGAACCATTTAGAAACCTACAATGGCTGCTTTCAAATGCAACAAATAACATAAACCAGATTGCAAAAGCTACTAATGCAACTGGCATTATTTACAAAAATGAAATCGACTCAATGAATAAAGAAATAGAAAAATTATCAAGAGAAATATGGCAGATCCATTCCCTACTTCTTAATAAGTCAAAAGAAAGTTCTGGTGATTAGTATGGCAATTACAAAAATACATCCTATAAAATCAACTCTAAATTTGGCAATAGATTATATAACCAATAGTGAAAAAACTGATGAAAAAATCTTAGTATCTTCATTCAAATGTCATCCATCTACTGCCCATATTCAATTTTTGAAAACTCGAGAAGATAATGATACTAAAGGAACAGTCTTAGCTAGACATTTAATTCAATCTTTTCTACCAGGAGAGGTTGATCCTATAAAAGCTCACGAAATTGGAATGGAGTTATGCAAGAAAATTTTAAAAGAAGATTATGAATTTGTTCTTGCAACTCATATAGATAGAGGACATATCCATAACCATATTATTTTTAATAATGTAAATTACAGGACTGGTAAATGCTACCAATCTAACAAAAAAACTTACCACAAAATCAGGTATCAAAGTGATGAGTTATGTAAAGAAAATAAGCTTTCAGTCATTGATGAATACTATGAAGCTTACAAAAGAAAATATAAAACTGCTGGTAAGTCTTGGTACGAATATGACCAAAACAAGAAAGGAAATTCTTGGAAATCTAAACTGCAATTTGATATAGATAGAATGATTAATAAGTCTAAATCATGGGAAGAATTTTTAGAAAATATGAAAACCCTGGATTATGAAATTAAGTTTGGTAAACACATTGCTTTTCGTCATAAAGATAAGCAAAGATTTACAAGATCGAAGACTATCGGAGAAGATTATACAGAAGATATATTGAAAGAAAGACTTAATGAAAACCTTCAACATACTCATCCCAAAGTCAAAAAAAAGTTAGAAAAGTAATTGATATTGAACAGAATGAAAAAACTAAAACTAGTAAAGGCTATAAGTTTTGGGCTAAGAAACATAACCTCAAAACAATGGCTGAATCTGTTATTGCTATACGTGAACTAGGAATTAACTCCAAACAGGAGTTAGAAATTTATATCGAAAAGTCTGCTGACGAAAGACAAAAATTACTTGATGAAATTCAAATAATCGAATCAAAAATGGACAGTCTTGCCGAAACAATGGAGCATGTTGAAACTATTAGAAAATATCGTTAGCACTACAAATATCATAAAGAGAATCCAAGTGACCAATCATTCTTAGAAGAGTATTCTTCTGAAATTCAGCTCTACATTGTTGCATCTAAAGCAATCCAAAAGGAACATGACTCAGTACTAAAGTCAAAAGAAATACTTCAACAACTTAATGAATTGCACGAAAAAAAGAATACCCTTATGCAAGAGTATTCTAATTCGAATGAGCTATTTTATGAGTTGGTTCAGTATAAAAAGAATTATGAGAATTATATGGACAAGGAAGCGGAGAGATAATCTCTACTTCCCTATCAAGATCTCTAAAATTGACATTGCTAATTTTCTAGATAGCTTGGGTGGAACTGCATTACCAATTTGAATGAAAGCCGATGTCCTAGAAGTTTCAAAATAATAATTGTCTGGGAATCCCTGTATTCTAGCAGCCTCTCTAACACTTATAGATCTGTTCTGTTTACTATCAGGGTGAATATAATAGTGTCCATCCTTAGAAATATGAGCAACAACTGTATGTGATACTGAATCTCCATCAATCGCCTTATATCTATCTAAAAAAGATTTAGTATTCGTATGTGTAATTAACTCTTCTGGTAGTTCATTATATTTGAGGTTTACACCATGTTTTTTGGCGTCAGAAACTAATTTATAAATTTTCAAATCATTTTCGTTATTTGGTCGACTAATATGTTGTGTCAAAACATCTGTCAAGATATCTCGATATTCTTTAGTAACTAATGAACTGTCTATCGATTTTGAATACTCATTTTTTTGTTCTCCTGCTTTTATATCAGGTAAATCCTCGAATAATTCTGTAATCGTGGGTGCTTGACACTTATACTGCCCTAATACTTCAAAAAAGTTTTTTTCTAAATTCAAATCTTTTCTAAAGCCTACTAAAAACAATCTCTCTCTTTTTTGTGCAATGCCATAGTCTTCTGTGTTTACAATCTGCCATTTTACGTTATATCCTGCGATGTCAAAAGATTCTAAAATAATAGGGAGCAAACGCCTATGATTAAAGTCCCTAAAGGATAATAATCCATTGACATTCTCAAAGATAAAAAACTTAGGTTTATACTTTTCTAAAAATTCAATATAATACTCATAAAGATAAATTCTTTCATCTGTTTCTTTTTTATGCTTGTTTTTACCTCTTCCAATTGTTGAATAAGCTTGACATGGAGGACCTCCAATTATGCCATCTAACGAATCTTCTCCTATTTTTTTATCTATATAATTAAAAATTTCCGTAATACTTTCATCGTTAATCTCATAATTTAAAACATCCTCAATAACATTTTCTGGAATTTCATTTAACAATTCTTTAAAAGTAATATTATCCTTTAAATACTCATTATATATTTCTAAGCTATCTAAATTTTTCAAATAGTAATAGACATTTCGTAGCTTTAGTGTAAGACAAGCAGCATAATCTTTTTCAATATGACATATAAACTTAAACTCATTATACCTAAAACCTTCACTTAGTCCTCCTCCGCCTGCAAATAAATCAATTACTCTCATCCTTCCACCTCTTCTTTACGATAATCAAGGATGGTTGTCCCAATTCTGGAAATATTATTTGCAACATTAATCTGAATTTCATTTACGTACTCTTTACTCAGATAAAAAGAATACATTTGATGACCTAGTTTTTCTACGTTACAAACATTGTACATAGAAACTATATAAGCTATATATTTGCCATTATGTAAATCTAAAAAGTTTACATTAGGCTTAAACAATTTATTTTTGTTTTTAAAATCATCTTCTACAATCAAGATTGGTAAATATAATACATCTTTCTTTTTCTTTTGTGCGAAATCACAATAAGGAGTTATTATAAGTTTTCCTATCTCAATTTTTAATCTTAATATATTTTCTAACACTTGACCTAAAGTTGAAGTGTCTAATGGTAATTCAACTTCAATCTCTTTAAAATGGTCTAATATTTTTGAATCGTTTTTTATTTCTAGATTAATGGGAGTTTGTAATAATTCTACTAAGTGATCTTTATCTTTCTGACCTTTACCTAATAAAGTTCCTAATTTAAAATAATTATATTTTAAGGATTCGGCGGGAGACAATTTTACCTCATTCAGATTTGTAATCGAAAAAAATTCTTCAATACGCTCTTGATTTTTAGAGACTTCTTCTTCGCTTTCTTTATAAATTAAGCCAGGTAATCCTTCTTCTGGTTTTGAATCATAAAAGTTGTGTATTAATAGTCTAGAGTTAATTTCTTTCTTGAATTTATTGTCCAACTCATCATGTTCGCTTTGATAATCTATACGATTAACTGTAAGTTCATGCTCTAAAAATTTAGCGTGTATATTTAAAAATCCCTTACCAGATTTTTCATAATTAAAGGATTTGTCAAAAGAATTAAATGCTTGTCCTAAAACTTTCTCATAATATTTACTAAATTCATTCGGATTTTTTTTATTATCTAGACTATCGGATTTGAATATTCTCCAAAACATTGTTGACTGTTTTTGAAATATTTTTGTCAACTTCAAATAATAAAATATATTGGTATACTTTCCTTTAATACTTCTAATATATTGAATAATATCATCAACAGTCTTATTAATAACTACTGAATCCTGTTGTCCTGTTATTTTTGTCGCTGACAACATTTCGATATCTAAAGGAAAATTCTCATAATTACTGTATTTTTCACAAAGAATTTCAGAAAACTTTTCAAATTTATCCTTATGCTTTGTCCAGATTAATAAAAAAAATGGTCCTTTAATGTGCTCATTAAGAAACGCCACACTTTCTAAGGCATTACTAAAAGAATCTTGACTTTCAGACATATATAAATCTAATATAACTAACTGTATATTAGGGTCTATCTCAACCCCCATATCTAGTACATCTTTTCGATAATCAGTACTAATTGCTTGATTATTTAGATTGAAAATAATATCTTTTACTTCGTAAAAGTTGTCATCAATAATCAAGCATTTATTGATTATTAGCTCTTCTTGACTATTTTTTTTAATTGTCATCTTTGTCCTCCCTAGGGAAAATAAGTCGTACCTGAGCGCTTCCCTCCTTAATCGAAGAATTATTGCTGATTTCAAATTTACCATTTTGATTCTTCATAAGTTCTCCAACAATAAACAAACCTAATCCTAAACCTTCATTACCAGGTTTCTTCGTAACAAAAGGTTCTTTTAGGTATTCTAAATCTCCCTTAAAACCACTTCCATTATCTTCAAAAACAACTTCAATAAACCTATTTGTTTTCTTTGTAGAAACTTTTATTTTGTCATCTTGGCCCATTCTCCAATACAAAGAATTGTTAATTAAGTTGTCAAAAATTCTTATCAAAGAAGATTTATTAATTTTTATGTGTTCTCCCTGTGTCTCAGTGTAGTCCTCTAAAACTTGAACTTCATTTGCTCTAAACTTGTATCTTGCTCTATACATAATGTTTATTAATAGCTCATTCAAACAGTATATTTTTTTGCTCTTATCTCTAATTAAATCATTTTGTCTAATTACTAAATTATTCGTCTCATTTATTAGCTCTACCAAAGAATTTCCATAATCTTGATTTTCTATTAATTCTTTCATTCTTTCTAATTTTTTTTCTAAGTCATGCATTATACTAAGATAGTCCATTACCTCAATAGACGTATTAAGCATGACATCTTTTATAAAATTAAGCTGTTTTCTAACTAAAAAAAGTCCGTCATGTAGCTCTTTTTTATCTTCTTCATTTATTTCCGCAATAGAATCAATTTTTTGAGAAAGAGTATCAATTGTGTCATCATAATCAATTGTTACTTTTGGATCTCCTAAATATTTTTTAATTAAATACTTTACATCTTCTACTTTTGAAGAAAACTCAAAAACTACACTTTGAATTATTTTCTTAAATTTTTGATACCCTGCATTAGCTATAAAGCCCTCACGATTCGTCTTTTCTTCTAAAATGACAGAATCATTTCTATTCAAATATACATTTCCAACCAATACATTGTTGCTCAAAAACCTTCCTGGTCGATTTACTCTTCTTGAATCTAACTCAAGCCAATCTATTCCTAGTTCACCGTAATTGTAGACTCTTTGACCATCTCTATATACTCTAACCCCACCATTCTGTTTTACTACTTGCTTTAATGGTGTAATTTTTTTTAATGGCGAAAATTTATTTACCAGAGCAGAAAAATCATAAGCAAAAAGCTCAACTTCAATTTCACCTAAATCTATATCTCTTTTAGCTAATGGAGTCGCTCCTCGTTTATCAATGTCAGTAATAATATCTTTTCCGCTCTCTATTCGATCGCCTTTCTTGACTACATCCATCCCTTCATAAGGATGGAAACTGAAAGTATAAATATATTCCATAGAAGAAGTGTCTATTTTTAGTTTCATACGAAACAAAGAGTAATTTAGATACTCTTCCAATCTCTTTGTTTCTTCTAATTCTTTATTCGGATATTTTTCATTAAATAATTTTATTTCAAATATATCATCATTTTGTTCTTTCTTTATCTTTTGAATTTTTTCTTTGTTAAAAATAAGCTCATTGTTTTCTAACATTAAATAAGACTTATTCAGCGATGTTAATTTTAAACATTCTAACTGAATTTTTTCAACCAAAGCTTCATCCCATTCTTCCAACAAATCAGTAATAACAATTATAGTTCCATGATCTCCTAATAATTCATTTATATTTTTATTTATTATTGTAGGCTCTAAATTTACTGAGATATCCTGTAAATTTTCTCCTCTTTCAAATTCATTAAAATTAATTTTCAGATAAGAACTTTCTAAAGATGTCTTTGTATAAATTTCAACTATATTACCAATCCTATTTAAAGCAAATCTTCCAATCCCTTTTTCACCGATTTTTCTTCTGCCCTTATTTGTAAATGGTTTTTTTATTTTATTATCAGTACCTATCCTTAACCAATTATTCTCTAGTCCATCATAAGACATACCTGTACCATTATCATGAAATATAAGTTTGTTTTCTTCAATTCTAATATGACAAAAAGATGCATCTGCATCATATGAATTTTTAATTACTTCCGAAACAGCCAAAGTCACACTTTCAATCGATTCTCGACCTATTTGAAAAATTGTTCTGGCATCTATAGTAAAGTTACTCATTAATCTCCCTCCTTTACAACACCTGTTACTTATTAAGGGGTTCATCAATATTCCTTACGCAACCTTATAGTTACATATCAAACTTTATTGATATTTCAATTTTTTATAGACTCATTAATTTCAATACACTCCATAATTTCTGATATATCACATTCCAATGTATTACAAATCTTCAGCAATGTTTCTGTATTAACATTCTCATCATTTTTAAGCTTATAAAAAGTACTTCTGCTAATTCCTAATTTACTGATTAGATCTTTATGCTTTATTTCTCTATCAATAAGAAGTTTCCATAATTTTTTATAACTTAGTTTCATAATTATCTCCCACTTATTTTCAGTCACGATTTAAAGTTTATTATACCATACTTTAGTTTTCTATTTCACATAAAAGTGTTGACTATAGCTTTAGAATTTCTTAACTGTCAAGACATATGTTACACATTCCGATCAAGATGCATCTGACACAGTTGTCTTTTTTCCGGAGGTCTTCTAACAGACACTTGCTTTCGACTTGTCAAGGGCGAAGAGTGAGCAAGGGGAGCGTCCCTTGACCTGGAGAAAGGAAGTGACTATCCTTCTCGCCTGGAAAATGCATTAGCCTAAGCGACTGAGCCTTCAAAATACTCTTGTACTATCTCTTCCGGGCTTTTGAAATTCAGAACGTATTTAGCTGTCGTATTGTAACGTCGCTCATGCTTTTTTACCTGACTAATTAAATCTTTTTTTCTTGTAAAAATGTGTCGATTATACAGGATTTTCCCATCTTCTCGATGGTTTCTCTCCACTCTCCCGTTTTGGCACGGCGAATAGGGTCTTGTCCTTCGCAGAACCCAGCCTTTTTCCCTTTCCGCCAGTTCAAAGCGACTTTCCCGATTGGTGTGATCATCGTCGTTCACAAATTCTAAGCTGTTGTCTACCTGAATGGTATGAATGGAAAATCCCATTCTTTCTTATAAATCATCTAAAAATTTTGTTGTCTCATAGGTCGACTTCTCATCAACGATTTTTAGAACACGCTTTCGACTGAATTCATCAATAGCTGTTATCTGGTAATAGCGTAATCCATAGCTTGGAAAGCGGACACATTCTTGCGGAACGTATTTGATGTCTATTTGCACCTTATCTCCCGGAAACTTCTCCTCCAGCCCTTCATAGCGTGTGTAGCTCTTACGATGAGCTTGTGGCTTTCTATAGCCTTTTTTACGTATTTGACGACACATTCTTTCAAAACATCGGCTGTATCCCTTAGAACGACATCGTACATACACTTCCGCCAGACCATACACATCATTTCTTCTTAGCATGCGACGTATCAAACACAGTTCTTCTTCCCTGTGGGCCTTGGGACTTGTTTTCGGTTTTCGTGAACGAAGAGCGAGACCGCCGGCCGTGCCGTCGTATCGCTTCAGTAGGCGATACACAAATTGTCGGTAAGTATGATACCTTCGTGCCGCCTTTGTCACGACGTGCATTAATGCGTATTCACATACTTTTTGACGATATCTCATTTCTTCAGTTATAATCTTACTCAATAGGGGCTCCTTTCGATGCAAAGAGTTTTTTGGTTAAACACATTGTATCAGAACACCTCTTTTATTTTTTTGAAAGTGTCATATATGTCTTACTACATTACATTGTCATTGTTAAATGCTTTTATATGTTTTTTATTTATTAAAATTTTTTTATTCAATATTTTAAAACTTCTTGCGACTTTAGATTTTTCTTCTCTGCCAGACTTCTTATCTTGCCCTTTATGCTCTCGATATTAATCACGATAATACCTCCATGTATTTCCTAATTTCATCTTCTATTTTAAATAGTCTACTGTATTTTATGAGTCGTCTTAGATTTTTATTTGGTGATTTAAAGTATATTTTTAAGGCTTCTGTAAAAATCTGTTTATCTATTTTTTCTCTGTCGATTATGATGTCGCAAATTGTTCGATCTATATCGTAAACTGGGATAATATTGCCTTGTGGTGATTTTATTTCTGTCTTTCCGATTTCGTATAAATCTTTTTTTACATAGTGAACTTGTAGATCTTCGTACCTCTTTTTGATATGGCTTGCATTGTAGCCTTGGGGTACAGATATATGAAATACATTTGGAGTCCTATCGGATAGGTCGTGGAGGTATAGGGCTGTTTGATGGGAAAATATAATTCGATTGCTATTTGATGATATTAAAACAAAATCGTCTATTACTTTTCCTTTTAATTGATATAGACCTGGTCTTAATCTTTCTAATTGTCCGATTTTTGTTAATTCAGATAAATTATGCCTAGTATATCCAAGTTCTTCTGCTTCTTTGTTGGTGATTACTAAATTTTCTTGTATATATTCTTTAAGCGTATCCATAGTCTGCCTCCTCTCGTTTACGCTTTTATTATATGTTATAAAAGCGAATATGTAAAGTCGGCTTGTGAATGTTTCATATTTTGAAAAGGATGTAACGAATCCTTACTCCCTTTCTAAAATTATTCTTTCTTAACTCAATATTACTAATATTATTATAGTTACTCTCCGATTTTCGAATTCTAGAAATCTGTTATTCGTAGTTCTTAAATTCCGATTTTCGGAAGTCTGGACTTCTGATTTCAGAGATCAGATTTTGTATTATTAGTTATATTTAAAATTTATATACACTCACTTCTTAGAAAAAAAGAGCAGCCTTTTAAGCTACTCTTGTAGAAAGTACAAAATGAGTTAATTATATTTTTTTGTGTTTCCTCATACCAGTTGCAAAACTACTCTTACGTTCATGTAGTTTTTTTGAGTCTTTTTGACGTATCCTTCTTCATCTTTATCGAAGACAAAATGCTTATAAAACTGCTTAAAATGCAGGATTTCTAAATTTACATCTTTTGTATCAACGCTATAGCTTCGACATTATCTTTATTGTCCAAACCAAAGTCAATCTCATTATCTATAAGCGGAAGCTTGAAAACAACCGATTTTATCCAAGTGTCCTTTTCTGTTTTTTCGTCATAAATTTGAATTTCTTCTATCATTTCGTTAAGTAATCTCTTCTTGTCGATATCTGAAAGAACTGTATAAAGGCTATTAAAATTTACAAGAATCTTATAAATATTATCCGAGGTTATTTTTTCTTCAAGAATTGCCTCTTTCCTTTTTCTGCTATCATTTAACTGCATTTCTGCATATTCTAACTGGTCATATATAGCATCAAGTCTAAGATTTAAATCGGTGTATTTTCTATCATAATGTTTATCTTCAAAATTTAAAGAATCTATTTGATTAATTAGTGATGCTTTTGTACCTGTTAATTGCCTAATCTTCGCTAAGTGCTTATTAATAACTTCATCAATTTCTTTTGTGTCTATTTGAATATTGATTTTTTCTTCAATTTTTTTGGCAAAAGTAGGATTACTAACTACTTGAGTAATTATTGTTTCAACTTCTTTTTCAATTAATTCAGCTCTAATTTGTTTATTAAAAGTACATTTATGTCCATTCATCATTTGTCGATGTTTGCAACCGTAATAGTAATAATCTTTGTAATGCTCTCCTTCTTTGTTTTTATTACGTTTACGGCTTTTGTTTCCATACAAACCAGCACCACAATATGGGCATTTTATTAGATTTGATAAGATATGAACTCTCTCATCTTTTCCTCTATTTATCTTCTCATACTTTTTAGCTTGAGATTTTCTTTTTTCCTGTACTGTATTCCACAACTCATCATCAATTAAAGCTTCATGATTTCCTTGAGCTATAATATAATGATCAGATTTTTCTAATTTAATTTTACCAGTAGTTTTATCTTTAATTGTTTTTCTTCTTCCATATGCAATTTTCCCATTATATACAGGATTATCCAATATTTGTCTTATTAAACTAGCTGAAAAATATGGATTCTTGCCATTTTGTCTTATAGGTTTATTAATACCTAAAGAAACTAAATACTTAGATACTCCATTGGCTCCCATATCTGAATTAGCATATAAATCAAAAATCATCCTTACTGCTTTAGCTTCATCTTCATTAACAACTAATTCTCCATTATCTAATGAATAGCCAATTGGAGCAAAACCACCATTCCATTTTCCTTCTCTTGCCTTTTGTTTCCTTCCTTCCATAGTTTGAGAAAGTATATTTTCACGTTCCATTTCTGCTACTGCCGATAGAATTGTTATAACAAGCTTTCCAGAATCTTTAGAACTATCTAAACTATCATCAACACAAATCAGATTTACATTATGATTTTCCATGACTTGCAATGACTGCAATACATCCGCTGCATTTCTTCCAAATCTAGATAATTTAAAAACCATTACATAATCAACTTTATCTTTTTCAGCTTCTATATCATTAAGCATAGCTATGAATTCATTTCTACCTGAAATAGATGTTCCTGATTTTCCAGCATCTTTATAGGTTTCTATTATTTCTATACCATAAGCTTTTGCATACTGTTTTATTCTTTCTTCCTGAGCATCAAGTGAGTAACCGTCAATTTGCATAGATGTTGACACTCTTGTATATACATACGCCTTTTTATTTTTCATTTTTCCACCTTTAGTTTGGACATATTTTCACGTTATAGTTATACCTATATTTTACATAAATCATAATATAAAAGTCAATACAATAACCTAATCCGATGAATTAATATTATCCTCATTTTTATTTTTTTCTGAACATCTTGGCGGTACTTCCAATTTTTCAAAATCTAACTGATCTGCATACTTTTCTATTAATTCTTGTAAGAGACGTGCCAACCCATCTAATTCATAAGAACAATCTTTTACGCTATTTTTATTATACAAGGTAAATTGCCTCCTAATTTTGATTTCACCTTGTATATGTCAGAAAAAAGTATTGATTCGTGTTTTTCTCCACACAGACTTTTTTATTGAAAATCTTTTAATGCATATATTCAATAGTTAATTGAAGAAAGGAGTAAAAAATGAAAAAAGATAGGAAAATTCCACTATTAAACGAGTTTTATTGCCGCGGAAGGATTGTAGGAAAAGGAGGTTTTAAGGAAAGAAATCCATACTTAACAATCTTTATTAATGGGAAAAGAGAGCCAAATTATATGAAAGTATACTTTGAATCTATAGATATTCATGATTTTAAAATGAATCAAACTGTTTATATTACAGGTTTTGTGAAAAGCCCTGTCATTCCCTATTTATATGAAGGTAGAAAAGAACAGTATTTTCTTGGTGAAAAAATAGTCTTAGAGAACACTTTGTTATCAGAAGCCTTTGAAATAGAAAATATAGGTTTTTCTTTTAAAAACTTACTAAATTTCTGATTATCTTTTCATAAGTTGGTAAATGCCGATATATCCCGTATTTTAGGGCTTTATCGGTATTTTCTTTTCGGAAGATACCTTGCATAAGCTGGCATTTACCAGCATGAAAATGCAACCAAAAGTAGTAAATGAGTAGTAAATATAAGCTCCGATATTAACAAGCCAGTCTTTCCAGTTCTGCTTTTGCAGATTGAAATGTACCGTGTGCGTAATAGCCAAGTGTCATGGTTATGTTAGCGTGTCCCATGAGGTATTGCAGAGTGTTTGGGTTCATTCCTCTGTTTGCCATATTCGTACAATAAGTATGTCTGAATGAATGTGGCGTGATGTTCGGTAACTTGTCCGTGTGATACTTGTTATACTTCTTAATCAGTCCTCGCACCATGCCCTCATAGTTTCCTGCAACTTTAGGCAAGCCCTCACGATTTAGGAATAGGAAATTGCTGTAACCACCTACAATCAGCGGTTGTGCCTTTCCTCTGTTCTTTAGTATTCTTTGGATTGCTTGATAAGCCCGTTCTGTCAATGGAAGTTCCCGTTTTCCGTTTTTGGTCTTTGGCGTTTCAATATAGTAACCCATTTCGCTATCTTTCAATAACTGGTGGTCTATATTGAGTACTCTGTTCTGCATATCAATATGCGTCGTCAGTCCGCAAAATTCAGAAATACGAAGTCCCGTTTCCAGCAGAAGCACAACCTCATCATAATACTTACTATAAATTTTGTCCTTTTCCATAAAGGCAAGCAGGCGTTCTTCCTGCTCTGGTGTAAGGATAACTTTCTGTTCGGTATCATCTTCCAGAACATCACTTAGCTTAAATTCAAATGGGTTCTTTCTGATACAGTCGTCTTGTATCGCCATGTAAAATGACGCTTTCAAGGAACGCTTATAGTTATCAATCGTTTTATAGGCATATCCTTTTTCACTCATTCTAATAGCCCATTCTTTAGCGTCCGACTGCTTAACCGTATCAATCGCCCTCATACCCAATGGGTCATTTTTCAGAGCGTTCATAAGATACTGTCGTCCTTTTTCAGTAGCCCTTTTGATGTTCTTTCTTTGGCTGTTCTTCTTGTCGTAGAGCTGGCAGACTGTCATTTTACCGCCGACTGTGTCGATACCGTCGTTAAGGTCTTTTTTTATCTGTGCTTCTTTTTCCCTCAACGATATATCATCACGCTTTCCAGCAGGTGTCTTGTCTGTCGGTACAAGTTTCCAAGAATAGATAAATTGTGGCTTTCCGTATATATCGGTATATTTATAAACGTATCTTCCGTCTTTTCGCTGGCTCTCTCCATTACGCAAATTGCGATTTTTACTGTCTTTTCGTTTCACATTAGACATAGTGTAAAGCTCCTTTCCGTCATGGAATGAGCCGTGATACGCTATACCTTATTATACCATATCTACGGCTCAATGACATTAGATTTCGTCCAATGTATCTATGATTTTTTCAAATTGTTTTCGCTTAATCTGAATACGATTACCGTTCACGATAACCCAGCCAGCGTCAAGATTTTCTTCGGCTAATTTACGCAATTTCTTTTCGCCAATACGGAAGTATTTAGACGCTTCTTCAATCGTCAGCGTATATTTTTCCCAGATAGGCACATCAGTATTGTTCATAATCTATACACCCCCTTTACTGTGTGTCGTTTTTTACAAGCAGGCAGACGGCTTTGGAAAGCTCCGTTAGTATCTCAACTATTCCCATTCTTGTGGGCAGAACCGCACCATGCGGACGTATCATTATTCTGTGAGGATAGGTCGTGGCAAAACGACTTTTCCAACAGTCGCTCTCGGATCACTGCGTGGGTCGCTCGCTTTCTTTTTGAAAAGGTCGTGGCGTACAGTCCCCGTGGCTCGCTATCTCACAAACGTATCTGTCTGCTTTATTCAGTTGTCAAAGAGCTGTGGCGAAAGCGTGTTGCTTTCATGTAAAAGCAGGAGCAGAGCAGGAAAGAGGGGATTGAACAAATCATGCTCTGCGGTTACTGCTTCTTATTCTTCGGTTTCTAAAGGAATATCAAAGTCCAACATCATTTTGATAAGTGCTTCTCTGATACGTCCCTTTAATTCCATGTCTACGACTATGCAGACATTACCATATCTGTCATAGAATGGACGTAAACAACATTTTGATATGTACGGGTCATAAAATGCCAGTATCTTTTCAATCGAATTTACGTTGCCGTCCACAGCCGACGAGATAAGGTAAAATGACGGGCGTGTGTTATTCATCATTCATGTTCTCCTTTAACTTTTTCTTGATTTCTTCAAGTGAGTTCTTCCTACTGCGGAACGACGTTGAACGGTTAATCTTTAATCTGTCGCCGATTTCTGTATCGCTCATGCCTAAGAAGAAGTACATCAACAAGATTTCTCTGTCCTTTTCAGACAGATACTTAATCGCTTCTGCTAAATCATCATCAAGGACACGAACCTCAATACCGCATACATCAAAGGCGGTATAATCGCTTTCATATTCGTCCCAGACAGCCAGCTTTTCCACGACGATTTCTGGAAGTTCACAATAGGAAATTTCCTTATTTCTTCGTCGCTTTAATTCTTTGCGGTAATTACGGACAATGCCCTTTACTACACGTTTGAGCTTGCAATCGAATTGACATTGTATCGTTCTTTGGAAGTTCGACGGTTTCATATCATCACACCCCCTTTCCGTTATGACGTGAAAAGTGTTTATCCCTCTTTCCGCACCATATCTGTACGGCAAGGTGTGATTTGTTGCAGGAATTTGAAAAAAATTGAAAAAATTTTTTCGGGTACAAAAAAAGCCCGCACAAAACATATAGTTTTATACGAGCTATTAAAGCTGTAAAATATTCAGTTTTTAATAAAATGCTATTAGGTAGTGTATGATTGTATAGAATTTCGCTTAAAATGTTCCATAATACAATCCCCCTTACAGCACTTGTTTTGTATTACACTTTTGTCTTTTGGGTAATCTTGTAAATATATTCTTCTGATGTAGGGCGTTTATTTCCAAAATACTTTTTAAAATTTGCCTGCACCTCTGGGTCGGTGCTGTTCATAGCTTCATCAATCGTTGCTTCAATATCCGCCCGAACATCAGACAATGATACACCGCCAGCTTTTGCCCCAGCTTTCAATGCTTTTTTAATATCTCGTTTTTTCAGACCAATCATATGTGTGTTTCTCCTTTAAGCATAAACATCTTGAAAAGCAAGTTATGATATTGTAAATCATTGAAAATTTAATGTTTCTGCTCTTATAATACTATTTTTCTATTCTATATCAGTTTTTCTATACGATTATACAGACCACCCCAGACTTTCTTGTTGAATAGAATATAATTTGTGATATAGCCCTTTTCTTTCCATAAGCTCATTATGTGTTCCATGTTCAACTATTTTTCCATTTTCCATTACTAATATCTGGTCTGCATCTACCACAGTCCTTAGACGGTGTGCAATCATAATAACTGTTTTACCTTTTATCAGATGTGCAAGTGCTTTTTGTACGAAAACTTCATTTTCTGGGTCAAGAGAGGCGGTTGCCTCGTCTAAAAGAATAATCGGAGAGTCTTTTAATAAAGCTCTTGCAATAGAAATTCTTTGACGTTCTCCACCTGACAATGTACTTCCGTTTTCTCCTAAAATAGTATCATATCCATTTGGCAGATTACGAACAAATTCATCACAGTAAGCTACTTTGGCAGCTTTATATACTTGTTCTTTTGTAGCATTAGGATTTCCCATTTGAATATTATTAAAAACTGTATCATTAAACAATGTAACATCTTGAAAGACAAAGGACATCTTTTCCATTAAATTTTCAGGATTGATTGTTTTAATGTTTTTATTACCAATCGTTATTGAACCGCTTTGTATATCCCAAAATCTGGCAATCAATTTTGCGATTGTACTTTTTCCGCTTCCAGACGGACCAACTAACGCTGTTATGCTTCCCTGTGGTATTGTGCATGAAACATTGTGAATAACATCTTCATTGTTATAAGCAAAAGATACATCATTTAACTTAATATTATAAGTTTGAGGTGTTTCTTCTTTCCCACTCATAGCAGGAGTAGTCAATAATGTTTTCATTCTTTCTGTAACGACATTAAGATTTAATAATGTAGTTAATTGAGATAAAATAGCTAATATCGGTCCATATATCTTTGTTACAATCAAGAAAAACATAAGAAGAGGTAATAGCTCAATTTGTCCATTGACTAATAAGATTGTCCCTACAAATATAGTTATTCCTATTCCTGCTTGTAAAATCATGCTTGCACTGGACATAAAAATACCGACAACCATTTCAACTTTAACAGCAATTTTTTTCATTTCCAATAACGCTCTGTTCAAAGTCCTAAAGTGAACGCCGCTTAAATTACATGATTTAATGATTTTTATTCCCTCTAAATATTCTTGTACTTGACTGGACGCATTTAATTTTGTTTCCACTTGCTTTTCAAATAATTTTATCTGATATTTCCTGCTACACCAAATAACTAAGAAAGCAATCGGTAATGTAATGAAAACGCATAATGCTAAACGCCAATCAAATAGTGCAAGAAGAACACAGGTTAAAGTTACAGAAATTCCATTTGCAATTAGAGGCGGAATAGTACTACTTAACATTGACTCCATACTACTACAATCCGACATCATATTTGTTGTAAGTTCTGATAAATCCTTTGTGTTGAAGAAACTCATAGGAAGTTTACGCAGATGTTCAGCAATACGCAATCTAGTAACATTTGACTCTTTATAAGAAGCAATATAAGTCTTGCGATAATCATTTTTGGAAGCTAAGAAAACAATGATTGCTGAAATAATACCTGCTCCCCAAAGCAACCAGATATTTTGCCAATCTAACTCTTGCCCTAAAAAAGGATTTAATAGCTCACTAAAAACCATAACTGTAATACAAAACGGAAGTAACATTGCTAAATTTGTAATCGTACAAGCAATGATTGCTTTTTTCAAATCAGTATAGCCTTTATCTGATAAAAATAATATTTCTTTTAATTTTTTCATTTTACTGCACCACCTTTGTTTGAACTTTCAAATCAATCGCCTCTGTATAATGTTTCCACATTTCAGCATAACGTCCATTTTTATGCTCAAAAATGGATCACGCCTTTTTCGCTGAACAAGCAGCGTTCTTTGATACAAAGGAGCTTGACCTTGTGCCGGGTGAGCTGGTCGATATAGCTTTGGGTCATCCCCCATTCCCGGCCTATCCGGGTCAGACTATGGACTAACACCACATCCACCTCGCCAGCGAGAACGGCCTGTGTGACCTTTCCCATGCCCGGACGGTCAAGGGTCAACCCGCTGCCGTATTCGTCCGCAGCGCCGATAATGGTATATCCCGCCCGCTTTGCGTAAAGCTGGAGCAAGAACCGCTGGTGTTCCAATGCAAAGGTATCGTCACGGGCCACACGGCAGTAAATGAAAACTCTCATATCCCACACCACCTTTACACCGCCGGGGCGTAGCTTAATGCTACGCCTTTTCTCGTTTCCAGCAGGATGTCCCGCTCGGGGATTTTGCGGCGATCCGGCACCTCAAAGGCCCCGATACAGTTGTAGTGGATCGTCACCCGCTGGTTGGTTACACCGTCCTCCTTGACCGCAGGATAGACCTCGATGTGGTCAATCAGCTCGGCTACCATTCGTTTGGTGATCTTGGCGGCGTTGGTGTAGTGGCGTACCGTTTCCAAGAAGTCATCTACATCCATCCGCTTTTCTTCCAGCTTTTTCACTTCCAGCCGCAGGGCCTTGATGCGTCCGGCGTTCTCGCCCTGCTCCTGCTCATAGCGCTTTGCCATTTTCGCAAACCGGGCATCGTCGATCTTGCCGGAAACATTGTCCTCATACAGCCGCTCAAAGAGTGTGTCCAACTCCCGGTCACGGGCCAGCAGCCCATCCAGCTCCCGCTTTTTGCGTACCCGCTCATTTTCGGCTACCTTTGCCGAGCGGCCCACCATCGCTTTGATAAAGTCGTTTTCGTACTCGTTGGCGAAACAGGCCAGCCGATGCACCTCGTAGAGAACGACCTGCTCCAAGAAGTCCAGCCGAATATAGTGGGTGGACGAGCATTTACGCAGCCCCGAATTATGGTTTTGGCAACTGAAAAACTTGATGTCGTGGTTGTTCTGATTAAAGTGGAAGTTCAGATTGCCGCCGCACTCGGGACACTTCATCACGCCGGAAAAGGCGCTTGGCTCTTGGGTGACGGTGGGGCGCTTGCGCCGGGTTCCGGCCTTCAGCGCCTGTACCTTTTCCCAAGTGGGCCGATCAATAATAGCCTCGTGAACATTGAGGAAGATCGCCCGGTTTTCCTCCGGGTTTTCGATCCGGCGCTTCATCTTGTAGGATTTGGAGTAGCTTTTGAAGTTGATGACATCGCCGCAATACTCCTGCGTGGTAAGGATTTTCTTGATCGTGGTATGGCCCCACTTGGTAGGCTCCAAGGTACTTTTGGAACCGCCCCGGCTTGTACCCTTGCTGCGCCAGTAGTAGGTGGGGTTGACGATACCATCAGCGCCGAGAGCGGCGGCAGTTTCGGCCAGCCCGTACCCCTCCAGCGCCATGCGGTAGATACGGCGCACCACATCGGCGGCCACGGGATCGACCACCCAAAACCGGGGATCGTCCGGGTTTTTGATATAGCCATAGGGCGGTGGGGACAGCGGAATCCCGGCGTTGCCTTTCATCTTATTGACGATCCGGCGCTTCTTGGAGATGTCCTTGGCGTAGTACTCATTCATTATGTTTTTGAACGGGGTGAAGTCATCCTCGCCCTCGTCGCTGTCCACGCCATCGGACACGGCCACCAGCCGCACATCATGAAGCGGGAAAAACTCCTCGGTGAGCTTACCCACCTCAATGTAGTTGCGGCCCAGCCGGGACAGGTCTTTGACGAACACCGCCGAGATATACCCGGCCTCGATTGCGGCGATCATTTTCTGAAAGCCGGGGCGCTTCATGGTGGTGCCGGTGATACCGTCATCCACGAAAAAGATGGTGTCCGTATAGCCCTTGTCCTTGGCGGCTTTTTGCAGTATCTTTTTCTGATTGCTGATGCTGTTGGACTCGTTGTCCATATTATCATCACGGCTCAGTCGGCAGTAAAGGGCGGCTGTGCCGAGGGCGGTTTTCTTGCTTGACTGTTTCAAAATATCCTCCTTCCAGCAGTCAAACAAGAGGTTTTATCCTATTTATATTATACCTCCGTTGACCGCCCGTGTTAAGGATGTGGATGAAAAGTTAAGCTGGCTCCAAATCAGCCAACATCAGTTTCAAGAGAATGTCACGCATAGACTCGCCTTTGTCCTTGTAGACGGGCGTGACAATAAATTGGATTTTTCCGACTTGATAAGTGTATTCCTCCTTGGTTGGTACGGGAACTTCCATGTGGGCCTCCTTTCGGCGCAGCGAGAAACAATGACCGACAGTTCCCCTTGTCCCGTGGGGAAACGCAGAAAGGCGGCACCTCGGCGGTGCCGCCCTCTTGCCTTGCTCCACCTTGGGACAGGTTGTCCCAAGGTCAATAGGGGCCGTTCTCAAAGTGCTGCTGGGCCTCCTCCAGCCCGCAGAAGTCAAAAACCTCGTGGAGTTCTGCCACCACACGCCGGATGTCCGTGGGAGAAAAGCCACAGTTTTCCATAGCGTAGATGACATAGCCCCGGCAGGCATTGTTGTTCCACGGCCGGGCCAGCATAGCCGCCAATACAGGATCGCAACTCATAATAGGTTTTCCTCCTTGATAAAGATTTTGGGAGCGCCACGCTCATTTCCTTGGCCCGTCATAAGACAGCGATACTCGACATGACGCTCCCGCTGGGGTGCGGCGGCCGGTCGGGACAGGCGGCCAGCCTGTCCACGCCGGATCGTGGCCGTGGGGTGGCGATGCCCCACTTGCGGTGTTGGTATGGATCGCTCGTCCTCCCGTGGGAGAAGTCACAGCGTACCCACCGCTCGGCTCCCCGGCAAAGCCGGGAGCCGCCGCTATTCAGTTGTCGAGAGGATCAATCCTCTCTATATACCAAGGACAGCAAACACATCAATTCGGACTGGCTTACAGAGTGTCTTTAAGATGTTTTTTCATCTGCTTCAAACCACGCTCTACGGAACGCCGCACAGCACTTTCATTTACGCCCTCGGCCTTGGCAACCTCGCAATAGCTCTTGCCGAGGATAACACAGGCATCCACTCGGCGGCCTTGGATCTCCGGCAGGGTGTTGAGAGCGTTCCAGAGAGTGCAGAACTGATCCATGCGTTCCAACAGCTCCTGCGGGGTCGGCTCGTGCAGACAGGCAGAGTATTCGATCCCATCATTGCAATCGAGGGAATACTGCGCTTTGTTGCGGACGATCCGCCGCTGGTGGGCAGCCTCGTACAGCTTGTCCGCCCGCAGTTCGGCGGCCACTTCATCGGAAACTTCGATATATTCATCGTGGGTGTACCACGGGTAAAACTCTTTCAAATTGATGATAGCCATTATATTTTCCTCCGTTCAGATAGCTGGGTGGATGGCGTTCTGAACGGAGAGGGGGCGGGGATCGACAGCCGGGGCTGCCAGCTTTGGGACAACTTGTCCCAAGGTAAGAATATATAAAAACGCCCGCACAGCATGACGCTATGCGGACGCACGAGTTTTTATTTACATATATGTACTGGAATATTTCATGTTCATGATCGGACGATCCCGGAGGGAGAACTACGCTTTTTTTAGCAGGTGAAAATCACGGGTAGTGTGAAAAAGCAAAATGAACACGACGATCCCTCCATGGAAACCGCCGTGTTCCTCCTAAAGTCATCGTATAAGGCGGTAACTTTGATTGATACCCGCCCCAAAAAACAAAAGAGCCGATAACTCGCACCCAAGGGCTACGGATTATCGGCTCTGCGTCTGTGCGTCTGGCTCTTTGATAATAGATATATGAAATTGTTTGACACAGATAAGCATTTCACTTTTGCATTTGGGACAAAAGAGTGGGAAATTGTCAAGTATCGTGTCCTTTCGGATTTTAAGTCGTGTTTTGCTCTTGCACACAGGACACAAGAGCCATTCAAAAGACTGTTCTTGTATAGCGGACATTGTTCTCTCTCCTTGTTTTTGATCGTCACGGTAGGCCCCCGCCAACTGGCCACAAGCAGCGTTAATATCGGAGCCAAATTGCGTTCGGATATTGACGCTAATTCCTGCATTATGAATGATACGGCAAAAGGCCTTTATTCGTGTGTGGCTTGAGGGCACCATAGTTTCCGTAACTGTCGTTTGATTGTATGGGATTAAATCTAAATGGTATAGTGGCAAATACTTTTTGTGTTTGAATAACAACTTGGTAAGTTGCTCTGCGTGTCTGTCGCTGTCATTGACATCCTTTAGCATGATGTATGCCAAAAACACCTTGCGATTTGTTTGCCGAATGTGCTGATCTAATGTATCCAGTACCTGACCAAGGGGGTATGTTTTAGTTATTGGCATGAGCGTTTCCCTCAGACGGTCAGTAGGTGCGTGGAGGGAATAGGCCAGATTGACTTGCGGATATTCTCTTGTCAATTTTTGAATACCCGGCACGATACCGATAGTCGAAATGGTGATGCGTCGCTGGGACAGCCCGAACAGTTCCGGGGCGGTCAGATCATGCAGGGCTTCAAAAACTTGTGGATTAGCGAACGGCTCTCCCATTCCCATAAAAGAGATACTGTTGATACTGCATCCTTGTTGCATAAAATATAGGATTTGGTCGGTAATTTCATCCACAGTCAAGTTTCTGCGTAATCCCAAAGTCCCTGTTGCGCAAAACTTACAACCGAAGCCGCAACCGCTTTGAGATGAAATGCAAAAGGAGTTCCAGCCCTCTTTATAAAACAGACCCACCGTTTCCACACGGTTTCCGTCCGACAGTTCAAACAGCACCTTGTCAGTTTGCATTGATTTCTCATGATGGATCGCCTTGATCTCCACAACAGTTTCACCAAACTGCTCCACCAACTTTTCGCGCAGCGTTTTTGGAAGCAACTTCATATCTTCAAAACGCATAATTCCTTGTAGGAACACAGCATCAAGCAGTTGCTTATAACGATACTCAGGTAAGCGCATATCCGCTATGAGCTGTTTCATTTTTTTATACTTGGACATAATTATATTTTCTCCTTCTTATTTAATCGCAATCTTTCCTGTCTTGGTTCACCTCGTCCATAATGCGATAAAGTTTCTCGATCAAGCGACAATTATATTTTTCATTCAAACGAATATAAAGCTCTCTTTCTTCCGGTGATAATTCCGCAAGAGCGTCAAGCTCTGCCATGCGCAATATGCCAACCGTCTTTTCGGCAAAATCTCTACCAAACTCTGTGAACGCTATATTTTTCTTATTCCTTGTTCCGGGGATGGGCGAAAGAAACACCATCCCTTTCTTTTGCAGGGCAGCTACGGCGGTGTTGATAGTTTACTTGGGAATAGACCACTCGCTGCACAGGTCATACTGAGAGCACGGCGCCTCTGCGTCCAGCAGCGTATACAGTACCCCAAGTGAGCTATCAGAGATACCAATAGAAAAAGCAACTTTGTGATAAAGAGCTTCACTTTTATTGGACATTTTATTGAGTTGAGATAGCTGTTCTTTTATCTCTGTCATCTTAATCCCTCCAAACATCCGTACTCGGACAATTATATTGTAGTCCGAATACGGATGTTTGTCAAGAGGAACGACTTAGTATAGTCTTTCAATATTTGTTCGTAGCTGTCTTTCAAAATACATAATTTTATCATTTTGATATGGCGAAACAAAATACTACATAAACATAAAATTACACTTCGTTCAAATAATATCACCCGAAATGTAAAATAATATAGGGGTGAGATGAAAATGTACCAAGATGAACGAAAACTTGATTTTCACGCGCTGGGCCGGGAAATCAAGCGCAAAAGAGAAGCCAAAGGCTGGACACAGGAATACCTCGCACAGCTTGTAGACCGCACCCCGCGCTCTATCATGTATTTTGAAAACAGAGGACAACACCCCAGCCTCAATACTTTTTATCAGCTCGTCACCCTGTTGGATATTTCCGTAGATGATTTTTTCTATCCAGACAAGCAGAACGGCCAAAGTGATTGCCGAAAGCATATAGATCACTTGCTTAACGAAATGGACGAAAAAGAGCTAACCATTATTGAAGCCACAGCGGAGGGACTGAAAAGGGCCCGGAGAACGGAGGAAGCGTAAAAAACGCAGACTCCGTTTTTTTGCGCCATTTTCGGGGTTGCACGGAACGGCAAGCAGGGCAAGTGTAGCCACACTTGCTATTTTTGCGCCCCGAGGGAGCCGCAAAAACGCTTGTTGGGGAGCCTCCCCAAACCCGGCACCTTGGGACAAAATGTCCCAAGGTTGATCGTCTGCGTCACCGTAGCTATCGCTCCTGTTCCTTATTTTTGCGCTGGTCAGTCAGCCCCAGCAGATGGTCGATATTGGCCTTGACCGCCACGGCCTCCCGCATACGCTGCTGCGCCGCCCGGTAGTCCGCATATAGTGTCTTTTTCTGCGCCGCCAGAGTGCGGCGCTTTTCCTTTAGCTCGGGCATCCTGGGCAGCCTTGCCCCATCCAGCAGATCATTCAAAATGGCCTTGGCCGCCCGGTAGTCGGCCAGCTCCGCCTCGTGTGCGGCCAGATATTTTTTACTGTACTTGGTTGCCTTGTAGCCATCGAACACGGGCCGGGTCTTGGCATACTGCACCACGGCCCCCATCACCTCGGAGGTATGGGCGAGGTTGGCCTCGGTCTGCCGGAGCTGCCCGGTCAGCACATGGAAACGCTGAACGGCCTCCTCCGTTTGGGCGGCAAGTTGATTGTACTCGGTCAGCCCATGCTCCTGCATGAATTGGAGAGCGGCGGCCATCTGTTTGAGATTATAAATCTTGGCCCAGCGCTCATAGGCGGGGCCTTTGCGGTCACGCAGCCGCTCCTGTATATCCACAATGAGATTGACACGGGCGGGAGCCGCCGGAGCCGGAACACCCACCTCGGGTAAGGGCCGCTTTCCGGCGATCACGGCCCGGATGTCCTCGGGATCGTAGCCTTCCCCGAGGGTGGACGAACGGAGCCGGGTGGCCCGCTGTTGACCCGGAACGAGGAATGAGATCGCACCGCCACGCCCCTGCTTGACCGTGAAGCCCGCCTCCTCCATGAGCCGCAAAAAGGCGTTGAAGTCTGCGGGGCCTTTGGCGAGGGCATCCCGGATAGCATGGCGCAGCCGCTCCTTGTAGGAGGGCTGGCGATCCGCACCTGCCCATGCCCCATAGTGGAGGAATCGGCCCTTGCTGTGCAGCTTGGGATTGGCGATCACAGACAGGTCATTTTCCAGACATACCCGGTCAGAGAGCCGCCGCACCGCCCGGGCCGATCCGATGAAGTCCCGGAACTTATGAGCGCAATCCAGCGAAGTGGAGTTGTAGTAGATGTGATTATGAATGTGCTGGCGGTCTGTATGGGTGGCAACGAAAAAGGCATACTTGCCCTTCGTCCAGCGCATGGCCGTTTCATAGCCCACCCGATTTGCATCCTCCGGGGTGATCTCTCCGGGCTTGAACGACTGCCGGATCTGATAGCACAGCACATCGGCATCCCGCCGCTGCTCCCGGCCCGTGGTGGCCTTGTACTTGGCCTTGGAGAGCAGGAACTCCGCATCGGCGGTCATGTGGTCGCAGGCATAGGAGGAAATCAATTCGCCGCCCTCGGTCTTGTCCGGGTTTTTGCCGTAGTCAAAACGGCCTTTCAGAGATTGGGAGATGGTTTCCCCCTTGCTGATCTTGTGCTTCTTGAAATAGGTCGTTGCCGTAGGCAGCCCTCCTTTCCATACGAAAAAGGGCGGCTGTTGCCAGCCGCCGCAGATAACTTTGGGACAAGTTGTCCCAAGGTATCAGCCGGTGATGAAGTCCCGCAGGGTGTAGTTGAGGGCGTGGAGCCTCGCCACCAGCCAGTCAGCGATTGCCGGGATGCCATAGGGGGAAACAAGGAACGCCAGCACAAGGAACACCACGCCACCCAGCGTCTGGCCGCTGATGAACAGAACAAGGGCCAGCAGGGTCAGCACCACGCAGCCTACCACACATACCGCTCCCGCCACGCAGAGTAGGAACGACACCACAGCGGCCAAGAGAGTGAGGGCCACCACCACAGGGGCGGCAAGGATTTTGAGAACGATCATAGCGGCTACCTCCTATAAAAATTGATGGGTTGTCCTCCTACCTATATTGTAACTCCGCTGGGGTAGGCGTACAAGGATGTCGATGGACGGGGCCACTTTGGGACATTTTGTCCCAAAAAGCAAGGGCGGGCAAATTGCCCGCCCTCCAATCAAGAGTAGTCCCTCTGCTGAATTTGTTTCAGTTTTTTTATAAGGTCATAATACTTGAAAAAGAAGTTTCCATCCGGAGATGAAGCGGCTTCACTAAAGTTTACATCACTTGGGGATGTCAAAAGTGTGCGCATGGCAGCATGGTAGGTTGAACGAGGAATTGCCTCCAACACTTCCATCAAATCGACCGAAATATTAGCAGCATAATATTTAAATAGACAGTCAATATCTTGTTCCGTTTCTAAAATACATTTAGTAAGCCACTCACGAACTGTAAAATATACATAGTTATTCGTAGTTGTTCTACTTGCATCCAGAACTTTTACTTTATCCGAAAACTTTAATTTAAGCATTAGCTGTGTCAACACTTCTTCTGTATATGTTTCTCCTTTGTGATCAACAGCATAGATGGCTACAAGATGTGAGAAAGAATCGTTCATGTGACTAATAAGCATGGAAATGCGTTTAGAAATGCTTGCTTGAATGGTGGCACTCCGCTTGTTGTTAGGAATATACACCTGTGTTATATAAAAAAATGATGTAGTTAGCTCTTGCTAACATACATCATTTTACTTTTTATATTTATTTGCTTCTACTCCATAGCTATATATCTATCCAAAAAATAGCCCAAAAGTGTTAATTTTCTGCCTTTCGATAATCTTTAGGTAAAATACCATATACCGATTGAAATGCAATAGAAAATTTACTTGCATTACTATATCCAAGACTTAACGCAATATCATTTATTTTACGCTTTGAATTTCTTAATTCATTAGACGCTATATTCATCTTGTATTTTTTTATGTAAGAATAAGGAGTATCTCCATATACTTGTGCAAAGACTTTATACAGTAACGACAAGTTAATTCCTTTTTCATAAGCTAATTGTTCCAGAGATACTTTTTCTTCTAAATGTTCTGTCATATATTTGCAAACATCTTTTGTTATTTGTATATATTTTTTGTTGAAATATCGAAATTCAGTTTCTTCATTGCCCGACAGTTTGTTGATGAAATATAAAAATTCGATTGCTTTAACACGAAAATAGGTAATACTTTCCTTATCTTTAGCATTATAAAATTCTTCAAAAAGATGTCCTAACTCAAAGTCTGCATGACTTAAATATCCATTTTTATTTAACTTTAATCTTTCACTTATTTTGTCCATATCTAAGCAAAAATCATTTAGAATTTTTTGTGTATCTGCACTAAGGGCGTGTTTATCTATGACTAAGCTAAATGCGTAACATTTTTTTAGGGGAAAGGAAAAAGATATAGGCAAATGTTTAGTCCCCATAATACTGAAATATCCTTCTGACAAATAAAACATCTGATGATTAGAAAATTCACATTCATAACGCCCCGCTTGACAATGGACAATAGAAATTATATCAGGATTAAATTTTTGTGAGGGCATAATTTCATCTGTATAAAAATCAAGAAAACAAAGTGTGATACCGTCATAAAGATTATAACTTGTAATAATACCTTTTCCTTTACAGCCATAATCTATAATAACACAATCATTATCACTATCGACTAATTGTGCTTTATCTCCATACCAAGATTTATTAAATCTATTATCCATACCAATCATCTCTTTTTGTTAATCTATTCTAATTTTAATATTAACATATATCTGAAACGTGAGCAACGTTTTCTGCTTTTAGGGTAAAGGGGGCTATCTTTTTTTGATAACCCCTTAATACTTATCCTATAATCTTCCAGTTGCTATCCTTATGTAGCACAAGCTCATATTGCGATACCTGCGTTGCCTTTGTCTGATTATCAAGGAATTTCACAGCAACCTTGACTTTCACATTCTCCCCGTCCTTTGTAAAGATAGGGTTTATCAGTTCAGAATAAAGGTAATCTCTGCCGATAGGTTCAAGTACATTACCAGATACATAATAGGCAAGTTCTTTTTCTGTGGCTGTTGGGTACAGCTTAAAGAATGTTTCCAGAAATGCGGTAGCGTCGTTTACAGTATCAGCGTCTACACTTGCGTCTGCTTCTGGTGTCTTAGGCTCATAGTCTGATTTTTCGATTGCTGGTGCAAGGGTAGGGTTCTGAACGATTACCATATCCCCGTCAGCGTCTATATGGACTTTTACGGTATAGGTTGCTTTCACATTGCTTGTCTTTTCTCCCTCTTTTATCTGCTGATCTACTTCGTAGGTAGCAGAAAAAGTGTTCGTTCCCGATTGTTCGATACTCCATACAATCACATTTGTAGCTGTGGAGCTGGTCGGTATATCCGTTCTGATTGTATCAACATTCAAGTCCTGCAATTCCTTTGTCAGATAACCGCTGATTGCCTGCGTCCTTGCTTCGATAGCTTCTTTGCTGTTATTCCATGTGTAGTAGGACTTCGCAAAATTCTTCACGAAATTTTCTATCCCGTTGGTGTCCTGCAAGCAAAGTTCAATGATTTCTTTTTCATGGGTCGTGTGCTGGTCGATAGCAGTAAAATTCTTATACACTCCAAAGCTCACGCTTGCGATAAGCACCACCCACAACGCAATCACGGTTTTCTTATGTGTGCCTACCTTAACAGTACGCACCTTTTTTTCTTTTGGTTCTTTGATAGTTTCTGTCTGTTTCTTATTCTTCTTAAACATATTTTTCAAGTCCTTTCTATTGTTTTACTCGTCCTGCACCGATTAAGTGCTGTTGCCAGTAACTATTACTTAGGTCTGCATATCCTATCGGGTCGCCCGCATGGTACATCTGGTTATTTCCTACATAAATGCCGACGTGGGTTACATACGAACCAGCGTTATAGGTGGAATGGAAAAATACCAAGTCCCCAGCCTTTGCCTGCGAAAGCGGAAGATGTTGGGTAGCGTCATATTGTGCTTGTGCTGTTCTCGGTAAGGAGATACCAGCTTTTCCATAACACCATTGCATCAGTCCCGAGCAGTCAAAGGAAGTGTTGGGATTGCTACCGCCATACACATACTTCCAGCCTTGATATTTCAACGCTTCATTCATTACCTTTTGTGCCAGCTCTCCCGATACCTGCGGAACAGTTAAATACTGATTGACTAATTCCACATAGAACATATTTCCATAGCCATACCGCCAGCCCCCGTTCTTTGCAACGGCTATCGGGTTGGTGTAGGTTACTTTCTTTCCACCCGATTTCTCACGGGCGAAGCTCTCTGCAAGATTAAAGGTATATTTCTTTCCTTTTCCTGCCACATATCCCACATAACCACCGCCATAATTATAGGACTGTATCGCTACATTCAAGTCGTCGATACCTTGATTTTGGCAGGAAGAAAGCAGGGACGCAAAATATTTACACCCCTGCTTGATTGAACTTTCGGTATCTAAAGAGTTGGGTGGTAGTCCCAAACTTTCCGAACTCTGCATAACATCTTCTGCCGTACCGCCACTTTCTACTTGAATAATAGCAAGTAGCACATTGACATACTCGGAGATACCGTTTTCTCTGGCGTATTTTTCCACCATAGGCTGATGTTTCAAAACTTCTGCGGATAAATTCATAACCGTAATGCCAGAAGAAAAGTTGCTGTTCTCATCGTCGCTGTCCGCACTAATGAGGACACCAAAGAACAGCACCAGAGAAAAGAGGATAGGAAACAGACTGCCAATAAGAGCGATATGTTTCAGTTTCATTTTTTCTTCTGTCCTTTCTTCATTACAAGGTTACGGTTCTTTTCGGTATGTTCCGTTGTACGCTTTGATTGTTCAAAGGTCTGTGCCTTTGTGGTACGCTCTGCTTTGTAATTCTGGTGTGTTTCCTGCGATACCACTTTTTCTACATTCTGCCTATGTGCTGGCTGTATAGGCTGGGACGCTTTTCTATCAGAAGCACCAGAAGATAACGGACGCTCTTTGATAACACTTGTCTTGACTGGCTCACTTATCTTTGAAGTGGTCGCTGTGGCAGGGCGTTTGACTTCCTGCATTTTTTCCACACTCGGCTTTGGAATGGTCGAAGCTGTGGCTGGTCGCTCATGGGGACGGGTAGCTCCCGTTGTCGCTGATCCGTCAGCCTTTCGCTGTGCCTGCCTTGCTTCTTGTGCTTTTTGAAGCTCCATACGCTTGTCAGCGATATTCTGCCTGCGTTGCTCCTGCTTTTCCAATCGTCCCGTCTGTCTGGACTGCTGTTCCTGCACCATGCCACGCTTGAAATCTGATACGCTGGACTTTGCCTTTTCCTTTGCGGAATATACCGCATAAGCGGTCTGTGTCGGCATATCCTTGATGTTTTCTTTGACAGCGTTTGCCTTGTCTTTCACTTTATTTTTCGTATCTAAGACAGCACCCACCTTTGAGCCTGCTCGCTGTCCCATGCTGGAAGTGGTATTGCCCCGATTTTCTTTAGAAGCTGTATTTTTTCTTTCCGCTCGTTTGCCAGCAACGGCACTTCCAGCCACCGCACCAGCCACACCACCCGAAATACCGCCAGCACTTACTGCCCTTGCAATACGGTGTTCCATACGCCTAGCTCTATGTCGCATAAACAGATACGGTCTGCGGAATATCCTGCGTCCCATATTTTGACTGTCGCCAGCGTTCAAAGAGAACATATTCATTAAGTCGCCTAACTTGATAAAGATACCTGCGAAACACACTATCTGTAAGAACGCCACCATAAAAAACGGGTAATCTTTGGAGATGTTATAAAACATACTGGAAATACTGAACGCCACCGTTACAATGAGCGTTATTCCTGCCCGTGTCATTATGGTATTAAACACCCTCACGATTGCCTGCTTTGCCAGATTTTCTTGACTAGGTATCATGGAAAGAAGAAAACTGATAGGCAAAAACATTGCAAAGATAATAAAAAGTATCTGGCTTAACATCATTATCCCCATCAGTAAGAATACAAAGATTGTGATACCTATATTAAAAATGAATAGGAAGAACACCATACCCAAGCGGTTTACCACCTGCGGTATCGTCAGATTGTTGTTGTCGTTATCCTCGATTTCTGTTTTCACGACTTCCTCTCTGGTCTTTCCGTCCTCGTCCTCTGGGCTTGCCGATACAAGAGCTTCTACACGGTCTGCCCCGATTTCTTCTGCGTTGCTGTTCCCGAATTGTAAGAGTAACCACGGCTGTTCCACTTGAATAGAAAATAGACTGTCCCGTATCAAGTCTACGCTGTCCTTGCCCTCGCTGTCAGAGTTTGGGAGCATGATTTTTGTTCCCAAGTCAAGTGAAGCGGTACTGATGTCTGATGAAAACTCATTTATCTTCTTGATGTAGTCGGGAGCATAGGCAATAAACGAAGCGGACAGCACGAACACCACCACAAAGTTGATAACGGCATGAAGTGCTTTACTGGTTTCCCGTTTGATAAGTCCCGTATATGCAACATAAAGTCCCACCACTAAGATAATGAGAAGCAGGAAACCAACATAGAAGCCAGAGCTGGAAAAACCGTTTGCCGTAACACCTGCAAGGGTCTGTATGCTTTTTCCGATACTGTCTGCCATATCGTTAATAAAATCAAGTTTGTAGGCTTCCTGCACCACATAGCCCGTAGCATTGCTTAAATATAGGCTTATCGTCCAGACAAAGTTGGTAATGCAGTAAAGCCCGTACTGCACCGATTTTCCGATACCGTCCAGCCAGTTCCACGGAAGCCACGACCAGCTATTATCCACATAAAAATCAAGCTGGTAGTTGGAAAGGGGATATTTTGAGTAAAGATTTTCTGCGTTTATGGTATCGTCCACAAGCCCCGTCGCATGAGCCACCGTCCCCAAAAGTGAAAGCAGGATAAGGGAGAGTGCCACCACGAACAGAGCCATTTTAAGAAAGTGGAAAATCTTCTTTTTTGTGAACGCACCTTTTATCCTTTCTTTCATCACTCCACCTCATTTCTCTGTACGGGCGGTCTTGTATCAAAGGCGTGTAGCAGTTCTTCAAAAACGGGGTGTATCTGCACCACACCGACACGCCCGTATAAATCCTGTAATAAACATTGTCCGTTCTCCAAATCACGCAAGCGTTTCTGGTTATTTTCGTCGTCCTTGTCAATGCCGAAAAATTCTAAGGTCTGCTTTATCTCGTTGATGTCAGTAGAACGAAAGGCAAACTTCAAGCCGATATTGTTTTTCAGACTTTCCTTTGCCACGTCCCCAGAAGATTGTGTAACGAAATAAACGCCTGCCTGCATAGCTCGTCCAGCACGAACCAGCTTGTTTGATAAGGTTTCGCCTTGTGCCACATTTAAGAACGCCCACGCTTCGTCAAGGTCTACAATCTTAAAAATACTTCTGTCAGAATGGATAAAATCAAGGGCAAAGGTACTAATCACAATCAGCATAGACACCGACAATAATTCAATGGTCGTGTATTCCTCAAAAGTTGTGTCCTTATCTGGCAACACAAGGTCAGCTACTTGAATGATATTGAGCTGATTATCCAGACTGATAGCATTTTCCACCGTACCGTCTGAAAACAGCAGGTGTGCAAAGTCGTAGTCCGTGAAGCTGTCGATATGGTCTGCGATATTTCTTGATACTGGCGTATCTTCACGGCGTAACTCGTCTATCACATGGAGCAAGCCCCGACTGTCGCTCTGGGTAACAGAACGTACCGCTTTTCGTAACACGGGAAATTTTTCGCCGTCCCTAGAGGAAATACCCGTAAGGAATGTTAAGATGTCGATTGCCAGACTTTCAGCGTCCTTAACATTCTTCATAATCACGAATGGGTCAAGAAGTCCTGCATTGTCCTTGTCGCTTGTTAGGTTTACGATATTGATTTCATGGGCGATTTCTGGGAGCGTTTCTTTCCAGTTGCCACGCTCACTTTTAGGGTCTAACAGAAGTGCTTGACCGCCAAACAGCACCGAATAATACACCAGAAGATTGTTACAGAACGATTTCCCACCGCCAAGCGAACCGACAAAAGCAGACGCTAAAGCGTTGGTAACTGTACCTTTTACACCTTGACTGGCAAGGGACGGTTGCAGGTACACATTTCTTCCCGTATCAACAGAATAGCCCATATAGATACCCGTAGTTTCTCCTAACTGCTGGGTAGCACCAAAACCAAGCCCTGCTAGAAAATCTGATTTTACATACTGCACATAATCATTGATATATCGCTTGCTGGCAGGAAGAAATTCTGAATGAAGCCCCAGCATATCCCCAGCAGGACGCACCAGTTTTACATTGAGGTCGTCGTAAAAGTCCTTGACTTCATCACAACGGCGTTTCAGCTCGTCAAGATCGGGTGCAGACACCCGTATGACGTAGCTTAACTTATACATACTTTCTTTGCTCTGGTCTAAGTCCGTTTCCAGCTCGTCCACGCTATCTAATGCGTCCACCACATTTGAGCTGGTTTCACTTCCTGCTTGATAAGCGTGATTGTCAAGGTCTTTCAATTCCTTTTTCTTGTTGCGGACTGTCGTTAATGCTTTCCGATTTTCCACGATTTCTACATTCATAGAAGTATCAACGGGGAATGTGAATTGCTGTTGCTGGAAATAGAAGATTTCACTGGACGGAAAATCCAGCTCGCCCACAATCGCATTGACGGTAAAGTAGGACACATAGCTTTCCTTGTCCTCATGTTCCAATCGTAAATACCTTTGGCTTTCCTCAATCACACATCTTGTCGGACGAATAAGGTCGTAGTATTTTATCTGCGTTTCTCTCCTCAATTTCTTCTTTGGTAACTGATACTCATAATCTTCATAAGCGACACCGTCCCTACCGTAAAGATGTTCTATGAGATACCCGAAGTCGTTTGTTTCCAAGCGTCGCACCTTGAAACGACGGGATATTTTGTTTTCCAGTAACTTTTCCATTTTCATGTAGCGGTTGATTTCATCATTTGGCATGGAAACAAAGTCATTCATCAGCGTGTGGTTCACTTCATGGAGAAATTCCGTGAACGTCAGCCACGCCGATTTTTTGATGTTCTTCAGATTGAGCTGTTCTTCCGTAACCATGAGCTTAAAGCCAAGAAAAAAGCGGTAGTCCACTTGATTATCCCCAATCATAGATACTAACGCTTCGGTCTGTTCGTCTATCTTCTGATAGGCAACTTCCTTTAATTTTCCAGTTACCAGCTTTTTTGACTGCTCCTGCATACTTCGGATTGAGCTTTCTGTGGCAATCTGCAACGCATGAATTTTACCCTCACGGGACTGTGCAATGAGCTGTCGAAAGCTGTCATGCACGATAAATTTCTGCTCTGCGGATAAGAAAGAATAGTTGTACGGTATCAGCTCATAATAGGCAAACACCTCATTGTCCTTGTTCCAGACAAGGTTATTGTCAATATATTTTATCGGGAACATAGTTCACACTCCTTACTGCCGTGATTGTTTCATTGAGTATCTGCTTATGCAGTTTTACGGCTTTTCCTGCATAAGTGATTTTTGGTCGCAGGGCATAGGTTATCTGTGATTTCAAAAAGCTGTACGGCTTCTTTCCGTCAAAAGTTTTCTGCGACATAAACCAAGTGAGAGCAACGGGAATACCGAAGTATTTGAGAAATGCTCCCTCAATCATGGAAAGTGGGGGAATATCCCCAAACAGAATGATGATAAATTCTGTAATCACAAACCATGTAATCTGCGTAAAGGTAACGGGAAAGGGCAAGTTAAAGTCATTAATTGCATACAAGACTTTTTCCACGTTCCAGATACCCGTATAAGATTTAATCTTTTTCAAGTTCTTTCAGCTCCTTTCAAAATAGAAAAGGACAGCCATGTTTCAGACTGTCCCTTAAAAGAGAAATACGCTGTCAGTAGCAACAATGCTTGTCGCTGATCTTCCAGCGTTAATATGGTATCTCGCACATACCTCGGCTTGTTTCAATGAAGCAACCGCCCATATCCAAATCTCGCCCGTAGGCTTCATAGTCAATGTAGTTCTGTAAGCTGGGTGGAATGTCGCCAAGTGCCTGCAATTCGTCTATGTAGTAGTAGGCAACGTCTGTCATGGTTTCACAGTCTGGATAATAATAAATATCGTCCTTGTGTTCCACGACTTCTTCCAGCGTCCCGTAGTGGCTGATAAATTCGTCCAGACACTCTACGATATAGTCGGGAAGTTCCTCTATCATTTCATACATAGAGTTCAGTTCTTCAATGGAAACATACTCGCCAATCGCAATGGGAAAGTTATCGGTATCATGGATTGCGTATTCCTCATACTGTTCATTCAAGCCGATTTTTTCTTTCACATCTTCCTCGTCAATGGGGAACGTGAACCACGCACCGACTAAATAGCCCTCGTTGTATTTGCCAAGATTAGCAATATAAACCGCCATATCATCAATCATAAGCACCACCTCATTTCCTACTCTGGCAGTTCAAAGATACCGTGTTCCGTTACTAAAAATTTCCCGTGTTCCTGCAAGTGAGAAGCGTAGGCTTCAAAGTCAAAGTAATATTCTTGACAGTCCTCGGATAAATGTTTGAACGTCGGGTCGTTCATCAGCTTTTGCCTTGCAACATCTATCATGCTTTTGCAGTCGGGATAAACCGTAATCACGTTCCTGCAAATATAAAGTGCTTCTAAATTCTCAAACACCGTAAGAAGTGATACATATTCTTCCTGCATATCGCTTGAAAGCTGGCGGTACATAAAATCTAATTCGTTGAGCTGATACACGCTGGTATGTTCGTGAACTTCATTAGCAAAAGCCAACACCTTTTCAATAATGCGGTAATCCCCACTTTCTGCACCGACACCTAACTTTTCTTCAAACTCGGCAACATCTATCGGCAGGTCGAACCAGTATGATATTGTTTCTTCGCCAGTTGTTCCTCTCGTTTCCACCAGCACCCTTGTTTCCTGCATTGTTCCTCACGTCCTTTCTGTTGTTTCATCACATCTTTTAAGGTCTGGTACGGCATACCAAACACATACTTTGAAAAATCTTCTAACTGTCTTTCTTCATAGTCGGCAAGGTTCAGCCGTTTCATTTCCTGCCACACCTTACGCTTGTAAGAGGGCTGGTCGGAAATATATTCACAGCCAACCTTTACCTGCATATCCTTAAAAATATCGCTCATTTCATCACTCCAATCTGAAATTTAGGTAAGAAAAAAGCAGTCAATCCTAAGACTAACTGCTTTGTGTGTATGGATATGAAATTGTAAACTAGATTATCTGTTATAGATTTACAGTCATAATATATTCTTCGCTATTTTCATCAACAACAAGAAAACCTGCTTTCTTATACATCTTTACTGCATAATTATTTTTTTGAACAGATAAGGAAAGTTTTGAATATCCAGAAGTTTTTTCCACCAACAATAACTGTTGCAATAATGAAGTTCCAATCCCTTGTCCTCTATACTTTTGAAAAACAGACATAGCAAGGGACGGTGTATCATTGTCAATGTGTCCGTAATCGTTCATTATTCGTACCCAAATAGCACCAACAACATTTCCTTGAACTTCCGCAACTAAAGCCCTATCATCTTTTCGCTTTCCGAATTCAAAAACATATTCTTGCAATTCTGGGCAGTTAATGATTGATTTAGGTGGTGGCTCAACACCGTCTGGAATATAAATTGCATTATACAAAAAGTCATTGAGTAAATCATATTCTTCCTTTTTTATTTCTCGTATAATATAATCCATAGCTTAACTCCTAATCTATTTTATCTTTTTTCACACCCCGATTATATCATTCGCATATCAGTACCACAATAAAATTTTATGCACCAATAATCTTATTGAACAGCTCTAACAGTACATCTTTCACACCGCCAGCATTGAATACCAAACCGACAGCAATCAAGGCAACTACCAAGAAGCCAATAAGTTTTGAAAACTCACGTTTAAACCCTAAGTAGATACCGATAACCACAATCGCCATAAGCACTAAGCTCTGTGCGTTTGATAAAAACCATTGATACAAATTTTGTCCGAAATTCATTTAATTGTCCTCGCTTTCTTCTAATTGTTTCATTTCATAGTCAGCTTCTTTGCCGATATTCAAAATACACATCAAGACTACACCGATACCCATTCCCATAGATACCAGCAGGAAGTCTTTTAATAATACCCACATTTTTATCACTCCTAACTTTCTACTAAATCTTTTGCAGGGGTCGTCTGCTGTTTGATTATCATTTCATGCTTTTCTGTGAGCTTTGCCTGCTGTTCGATTGTTTCCATGTAGTCTGTACCGTTTCCCTTATCAATCTTTTTCAGCATTTTCAAGGTTGGTGCTACCTGCCTTTGTACCCACCGCAATGTACGGTCTAAGGTATAAGGCTCTGGCTTTGTCGTCAGCTTCAAGCTCTGTCTGTTATCGCCGATAAACCACGCCCAGCGGTCATTGAGTTTCCAGTCATTTTTTCGCTTGTCTGGTTCTTCATCAACAAACCGCACATACTGGTTGATGATAGAAAAGGCGGTCTGCTCTGCGTCATAATAGGTCAGCAAATCTCGTACTGCATAATAGGCTCGTTCATTCCGAAGCCGTATCTCAAAACGGTTGATAATGTCGGCTTCTTCCAGAGGTGTCCCCAGCTTGACGTACTGCTCATAGTCCTTTTCATAGATACAGAAATACACATCTGATTTCAGCGAACCAAGATAAAGGGTACGTCCCATATATTCTCTGTCGTCCTCTCTGTGCTTGATAAGCTCGCCCGACTGGTAAAACTTATAGCTTCTGGACTTTCCGATATATTCCCGTTTCCTGCATTTTTCCGCAAGCTCTGGAATATCCAAAATGCCCGTATGGTCGTTGATAGCAAGGTCGATACGCTTCATCACGCCACCGTCTACGAGTGCGTCCATGAGAAAGTCATACCAGCTTCTTTGCTGTGCCAGCAGGTAACTTTCAAACTGCCTGCACCCACGCCCCTTTAACTCTAAAAGGACACCTTTTTCTTCGTCAGCCGACGTATAGATAAAGATGTCCCCTAAAGAATAATGCTCCGTATAACTGTAACGCCCGTAATCTTCATGGAGCATATAGTTGATATTCAGTTTTAATATGTCTTTGATGATGTGCTGTATATCCAGCGTGGGAAAACGGATTTTCACATAATCAAACAGCATGGTAAGCGGTGCTTCTGGATTGAACCTTGCCAGTTCTTTATGCAGAGTTTCCAGAAGTTCTTTTGACGGCTTCATTTTTCCACTTTCTATCTTGTTGAGATATTCCCTTGTGATACCAGAAGCCAACGCCAGCCTGCCTTGTGAGATACCATAAGCAATCCGTTTCTCCCGTAATTCTTTTATCCATTGTTCTTCATTCAGAACCATACCCCCAATCTGTAAAGTGTGAAGTTTTTTAAGGCGACTTCACAGCCGATTTTTACTAGGAAACCATGTCAGAAGCCTTATGTTTCCTATGTTTTTTGTCTATTGTTTATTTGCAAACGTACCCCTCTGTTAGATACCGAGGGGTTCATCAGCAGAGCAGGGACAAGCCCTGCTCTGCAAAACGGCTTCCACGGTCGTATTTGCTCCGCCGACCGTTCCTGCCGTTGTGCAGGCAGAACTTATCCTACCTGTTCATACCAATGTAAACCATGATGAATGAAACATCAGCGGATAAACATAAATTTAATGTTTCTTCTGATATTTCACTTTTACGGATAGGGTCTGTTTCCAGAAAAGACTTATCAAGCAATTCAAAAACAAAATCAATCTGGCTGTTGCAAGCCGACTGTTTTCTATTTAAGCGTATCAAGAACAAATCGGGCATGAAGTTTTTTTCGTGAATTGCATTTTCAAGAATAGTATCAGCTTTTTTCTCAAACTGATGTTTTGGATTACATTTAAAATCGTGATAACGTTTCTGCACAAATCCCTCGCAATCGGCTAGAAAATCTCCATAATTGATACAGATACATTTTACGCTCTTAGATTTCTCGTCTTTATCTTCTGATTGTATTATTTTATTGATTTCTTTTATTTCCATGAGTTAGTTCTCCTTTCCTTGTTGTTCTGGCATAACTTGTCTTTCTTGTGCAAGCCTGCCGATAGTCTGCAAAAAATCATGTCCTTTCGGGACTAAAGGCGTGTAAAATTCACTTATCACGCTTGTTCCCACATCACAATAACCACGCCCCTTGATACGCTTCTGGAAAAACTGCTTTTTCACGTCTGAACCAAACAGCATACCGTAACCTAATTCACTGATACGCCCAAGTCCCACACGGAAATTGAAGTTATCTCTGATACCGTCTGAAAAATACTTTGCGTCTGGACGCTGGCAGGCAACGATAAGGAAATATCCTGCTTGTCGTCCCAACATAACGATTTTCTTTAACTGGCTAAGCAGGCTCACGCTTTCTTTCGTCCCAAGCATTTCAAAAAATGCTACATATTCATCAAAGATAAGAAAGCAGGGTGGAAGTCCCAGATAGGCGTAGTTTTCGCCAGTCTTATAGTTCGGGTGTCGCTTCATTTCCTCACTTCGCTGTACCATGCCCTCATAAAAGGCATTGACGCAATCTATCATTTCTTCTTTGGTGTGATACACATTTCCCATAACTGTCCCTAAGTCTGCAAGGTCAGCGTTCTTCGGGTCTAAGATATAAAGGACAGCGTTGGTATGCAGTAAGGCTTCAATGAGCGTCAGCAGGAAATAGGTTTTACCGCCACCCGTTCCACCAGCAATCAGAGCGTGAGGGAGTGCGTCATATTCCCAGACAAGATTGTTCATCAGTTTCAGACTGCCGTTTTCTGCCCGTACTTCATCAATGGTAATGCGGTTCGCTATCATATCATAAAGCAGGGTATATTCGATATAGCCGTCATGCAGGGTCTTGTCGGTCAGCTCGCAATACAAGCCACTTTCCAATTTATCCTCTAACCGTAAAAGCTGGTCTTGATATTTTCCTAATGTGATTTCACAGCGGATATGAAGCAGTCCCTTTTCCATTTGATAATAAATCTTTGGAAACCAGACGATTTTTTCCCTTGATCTGCTTTGCAGGTCAGTAAAAAAACCGCTGTCTTGTACGGTATCGGCTTCATACCACTTATTTTCCAGTATCATTCTTGCCAGCTTTTGACGGTGCAGGAGCTTCTTGAAACTGTCGTAACAGAAGCGGTAATACAGAAAAGCGACCAATACACAAGCACCAGTCGCTATCAGTATGGTTATGAAGTTGTAAGGGGAGAGCGTCAAGTCGTTTTCTAACAAGCTGAAATGCTCCCAATCGGTACACATGAGCTGTTTGATATTCAGTAGCAGAAGAACCGCCACGAACACAAACAGAAGCGTCCCTATGGAAAAGTGGTAGACAAGGTGCTTGTCGCTGGCTCTGATACGATGTCCTTTATTCCAAATCTTACGCATAAATCATTCGCTCCTTTCTGGGTATGAAAAAAGCAGTCAATCGTATAGACTAACTGCTTTGTAAATGTTGCAAGATATAATCATAAATCTGCATTTTTAGTTATATTAAGGTCGCACATATAATGCCAATTACACCAATAGCCAAAAATAACAGTCCAACACCTGCTGATTTTTTACGTTTTTCTAATTCTTTTGAGTTGCTTTCACTCATATTTACAATAGGGTATTTTCTTCTTCCGATTAGATACATAAGCAAACCACTTGAATTATTCCCACTCATTGTAAATACTCCCCAAAATTTAGGGTGCTTTAATCCTCTGGCTGTTGCGTCTATAACAGTCATATGATAAATCTGAAACACAACACAAAACGCTCCTACAAGTGCAACTGCTCCACAAATTACCGCTAAAACTATGTTCAAATCCATAACAAAATATCCTCCTTAAAATTTTTTGATTATCTGGTAAAGTAATGCTGATGAAGTGATAACCATAAGACAAAATATTCCAACTAAGAAATAACGGTTATCTGGTATAAACATATTTAATGTTATCAGCAATGCTACGACAATGATATTTACAATAATTGCCCATATCATTTTTTGGTTGCTTTTTACAACATTTGTACTTTCTTCTAAATGTTCAATCATTTTTTCATCACCCTTTAGCAATACGTCAAGACTTATAGAATATAGGTTGCTCAACTCTATTACACTGATAATGTCTGGGTAAGATTTTTCATTTTCCCAGTTTGAAATTGTCTGCCTTGATACATTGATTTTTTCTGCAACATTTTCTTGTGTCATTCCAGACTGTACTCGTGCATTTTTAAGTTTCTTACCTATTTCCATATTTCGATTGCTCCTTTCGGTGTCATTGTCATATATTAACCCTCAAATGTCTATCCAATATCTTCGACAAAGCCTTTTTTCCTTGTCAAAATTGTTTTACATAGCTTAAATACGGCTCTTTTGGCTCATTATACTGTAATTTCAGAGTAAAATCTATGACCTAGATTTATTTTTTTGACTGTCCTTGCGGTGTATGGTTCTGTGGACTGCCTGCGTTCTGGTTGCCTTTATTCTTCAACACAATATCCTCTGCCTTTACATACCAGTCCACATCTGCACCCGTATAAGTTTTTCGTGATACTGTATCGGCTACTGGATTGACAAGCTCCACGACTGCATTGTACGGAAATTCCCTTAACGGTACTTCTGGCGGTACAGACACGGGGATAATTCCACCATGCAGACTGCACTTCAAATCATAGATACGCTTTTTAAGCTGGGTACTCGGTGTCCCGTCCTCATTCTGTAAGAACACATCACGCACCGCTGTAAATTTTAATTCTCCAAATGTTTTTTCTTTGTCAATAACAAACCCGTTTGATAATCTCATAAATTCTTCACTCCTTTACTTTTCTTCAACTGCTACAATATCATCAGCAACTAATACATAATCGGTATGTCCCATATCCCCGATTGCGTAACCTCTGCCGTATAACTTCGGATTGACAAGTTTTACTTTCTGCTCATACTTGAACTTCTTTTCGCCAGCCTGCACGGGAATTTCCACCACAACATTTTCGCCTTTCTGTACGTCAGAATAAAGGTTATAGCTTCGTCTGGCTAAGACCCTACGGTTATTTTTATCTCTTTCAAAGATAGGCTCGCTTTCGCCTGCAAATTCAAGAGTTCCAAAAGACTGTGCCATATCTGGCACGACATATTTCATTTCCATATTGTTTTACCTCGTTTCTTTCTATTTTTAATAAATTGATTGTGATTTCTTATTCTGGCGGTTTGGGAAGTACCAGCAATCCCACAGATAGTAAAGGGTAAAATCAATGCTTACGCACCCTTGACTATCCGTGTTCTTGCAGGTTGTTGGCAGACAAGCCAGAATAAGCGGAAGTCTGCCGTTTGACAGCTTCGGCGGAGAGCGTGATTTTTCTTTTCTCATACCGTTACCGCCTTATGATTTTTTCATTTTACGGCGTTTGTAGAAGAAGATACCTGCCAGTCCAGCACCAGAGGTCAAAAGAAGTGCAAGCAGTCCGTAAAGGTTTGTGTTATCGCCCGTTTTGGGACTGTCGCTCGGTCTGTTAGGCTTTTCTGGTGTCGGTGGTGTTTCGGGTTTCTCTGGTTCTTCTGGCTTTTCCTTAAAGGTAATTGTCTGTCCCTTATCCTCAATATCCTTATGTTCGGTAACTTTCTTCGGTTCGTCTGGATTGCTCAAATCGTACAATTCTTCAAAAGTTACAAGCTGTTTGCCGTCAAGAGAAGTAGCGTCAAAGGTAAAGGCAACTTCCACTTTCATAGTTTCGCTGTCAGCGATAAACGTATAATCACTTTCCACACGTTTTCCATTGATAAGAAGCTCTGCATTTTCTTCCCTTAACATCTGCCAGCCCACAAGTTTGTACTGTGTACCGACTTCCAAGCCCTCTAAGGTTACGGTATCAATGAATGTAACGTCTTTTCCAGCTTCAAGCTCTTTGTTGCCGTCCTTATCCGTAGCAGTCGTATGTATCTTGATGATACGTTCTGTAATTAAAACGGTCTGCCCGTCGTCCTCAATGTCTTTATGTTCCGCAACTTTCACGGGTTCGTCTGGATTGCTGAAATCATACAATTCTTCAAAGGTAACAAGGTTTTTGCCACCTAAAGCAGACGCATTGAATGTATAGGAAATTTCCACTTTCATTTCTTCATCATCAGCGACAAAAGTATAATCGTTTTCTACACGTTTCCCGTCAATGATAAGCTCTGTATTTTCTTCTTTTAACATCTGCCAGCCTTTGAGCTGATACTTTGTGCCTTTTGTAAGTCCGTCTAATTTGACAGTATCAACGATTGTTACCTCTTTTCCTGCAAGGATAGTTTTTTCGCCGTCTTTGCTGGTTGCTGTGGTATGGATAGAGATTTCTTTTTCGTATTCATCAGTCAGCGTTCCTAAATCAACCACAAGGTTATTTCTTGATACCACGATTTCAAAAGGTGGGATAAGTTCAAAACCTTTGTTACTGTCGCAACGCATTTCTTCAATGATGTAGGTATCATAAGGCAACGCACCCTTGCTGTCGTCTGGTTCAGAAGTTCCAAACCACACACCGTCCTCGCTGGTCTTTCCTGCGTTTGTATTGTGCTTATGTGAAGCCCAGTCAGCAGAAGTGGAAAACTGCCCGTTATCATCAGTTACCACAACATGATTTTCGCCCGTCGTCTTGCTTGTGATCCTAAAGGGAACATCAGCAAGACGCTTGTGTGTGCCTGCACCGATTTTTACACCCTCAATATCTCCACGCTTAATCTGATTATAGATAGAATGGGCTTCGTCTGTTAAGTCCACGATTTTTCCATTTTCTGTGATTGTAAAATCAATCGGTTTTGCACCGTCAGTTAAGTAACCGTTGGGAGCTTCACTTTCAACGATACGGAATTTTCCATAAGGTAAAAGGTCAGCAGAAGTAGAAGTGATACCCTCAATATCTGTACGAATTGTCTTTACCACTTCATTTTTCTTATAGAGCTTACCCTCAACCAATACCGCATTTTCATTTAAGGAAATGATGTCAAAAGCTGTATCTTTCAAAGTGGCACTTCCTTGTGGCTTTGTATCGCCCGTTTCTAAATCTCGTTTCTGAATTTTGACACCGCCACGGATAACCTTGTCTGATACGGAAAACTGGTTACTTCCAGATAATACGGCAAGGTCGCCGTCCTCGGTAATCTGTGTTACATATAAGCCCTTAATCTGTTCGGACTTATCGCCAGCCTGCATATATGCACCGTCTAACAAGTAGCCGTTTGGAGCTTTTGTTTCTTCAACGGTTAGCGTTCCAAGTGGAAGAACCGCCTTGCCGTCCTGCATATAGAAGCTGTCGCCAGATACCTTGTAAGCGTCCGCTAATTTTGTAATATAATGGGTTGTCCCGTCGCCGTCTGTTTCAGCGATTGTCTTTGTAACCCATGTACGAGTAGCTTCGGCAGGGAGATTGTCTTTGTTATAGAAGCCTGCATAATACTTCCATGTAAATTCCGCACCTGCTAAAGAAGCGTTCCCCTGCGGATTGTCTTTCTGTGTTTCCATATCAATCTTGAAAAGTTCAATCAAAGTGTCCGTTACTTTCGGCGTATCAGATACATTCAAGGTTGCTGTCGTTCCAGCTTCAACCTTTAAGGAATATACAGTTTTATCTACTTTATATCCTGCTGGTGCGGATAATTCCTTGATATAGACTGTGCCTGCTTTTACCTCTGCAACATCTGTGTTTCCGTTTTCATCAGTCGTAAGGGTGGCAAGCTGTTTCGTGCAGTCCTTATCAGCAAAGACACCGTATGTTGCACCAGCGATTGAGTAATTCCCGTTACCGTCTGTAATGCTGGTATTACTGGAAGCCTTTTGAAGTTTCGCATTTCCGACATTCAGTTTCGCCCAGAATTGTCCCAATTCCTGCCCCTCGCCAGAGTAGATATAACCGCCACATTCATAGCGTCCTTTATTTTCTTTGACAAAGGCTCTAGCACCAGAGAAAACTTCGTCCTGCGTTGCCTTTGGAATTTCATCATAAGAAGCTCGCACGTTATCACATTGCCAGCCAAGATGTACGCTCAATCTCTGCCAGACTACAAGCTGTCTTAAAAGGTAAGCGTGATTTTTGCTTATTCCGCTGTGGCTGTCTGTGTACTGTTTCACATATTCGATAGATAAGGCAACGTCGCTTATCTGGTCGGCACTCATACGGGTGCTTGCGTCAGCTCTGGTCTTGTAGCCGTTCCTAAAATCTGTGTTAATGTCGATACAGTAAGCGTCCTCGCCCTCAACGGTTAAATGTCCCTCATTAAAGGTAGAACCAATCGAACCGTCATTCATTACTTTTTCAACGATACCGACACGCTCTTTTGACTCCGTCCAGTATTGCTTGCTTTCTGCATGAACGGGTGTCGTCGGTAAAGCAGTAACGACAGTTGCAAGAGCTAAGAAGCCCGTACACAATCGTTTTAACATCTTTTTCATAAATCTAATGCTCCTTTCATTTTGGGTAATAAAATAGCCGTCCAATAAGAACGGCTGGAAATAGAAAAGGAACGTCATGTTAGGCGTTCCATAGTCTATAGGTTATTCAATTTTTTCTTGTTTCAATACTGATGTGTTGTACCATATCTTTGCATATCTAGGAAAACTTGCGTATCAAGGCTCATTCGTTAGTAGTAAATAAGTAGTAAATTGATGTGTTTGTTTCCTTGAAAATGCTGATAGATACTGTATTTTAGCGGATAATCAGATTTTTATTGTGTTTTTAATTTAAAAACCCATTTTCACGAGTTTTTCTTAGCGGTTCTATCTTAAGCATCAAAGAGTTCAATAATTGGATTACGATTCAAGTGCGAGACTATAGAGAGCAAGTAATTACACTTCAATACTCTAAAAACATGCGTGTAAATGATGTTTCGCTCGAAATAAATGACTTTGTATTCGTATCGGCAATACTAGTCTCTGCAAGGAAAAATTATGATGAAATTACAGTTGACTATGAGGATTTAATAGTGGATGATTTAGCTGTGAATTAAAAAATAAAAGCTTGAGGTTAGACAATCTCAAGCTTTTATTTTTACTAGATTTAATTATAATTTTTTAGTCACTCTCTTTGGATCTCATACACAAAGCTATGCCAGTTATTAAAGAATTTTTCATTAAACAAATGGGACAACTTTATGAAGTTTTTAAAGCCTATACTCTCTAAATCAAGCTCTATATCAAAACTTCCATAAACTTCTGCATAGCATCTTATGGTTACTATCATATCGCTTAAAAAGTACTGAAGTGACTCACCTTCTCTTTCTAGTAAAATATCTCTGACGCCATCTACACAATAATAGTGTCCTCCAACATCTAGCCACACTTCTTCACTTAAAATAGATTTTTCTACCGACATAATATTCATGACTACACTTTTAAAAACCTTATCCAACAATTCTTCTTTTTCTAATATCATAATAATTTCCTTTCCTAATATATATAGTTACTTCTTACAGTCTTTATATGTCAGAATTAATATCCAATAACAAACTTGTCGTCATTGAAAATTCTTCCTATTATTATAAGAGATTGCTACTTATCTTTTACACTAACTAAAGAGAGTAATACTTTCTTTAAATTCTACTACTTACACCAATCGAATATCTATCCTTTTTCACAATACATATCACTTCTATCCTCATTTAATGAGGTCATGAAATTGACTTTTTATACTATAAACTAAATTTTCAACTTTCTCTTTTTTATTTTTAGAATAATAAAGATACGGCTCCTTGCATAACAGTCTTTTTATATATCCTAAAATGCGCCCTTTGTTTTTATCTTTTAAAAAAACTTCACTAACAATTTCTAACAAATCATCTGAATCAAAAAGTATTTGATAACCTAATTGCCTTTCTTGAATTAGGATATCGCTAATCATTAAGCTTCCCCACTCTTTTCCTCTTCGATCCTTTTCCCTATATTTTTTAACGGCTTTCACAAGAAGGTCTCTACACATTAATTTTTGCTTTTCATATGGCTTAAAAAGATTTTTTTCTAAATATAAGAATAATTTTTGACGAAACACTTCTTCATTTAAATTAAAAAGATTTGTTTCTTCAAAAAAATCTTTAAACTTATCTGTTTTTTTTATTGTATGCTCATATCTATAAATACTCCCATTTAGTATCTCTCCATTTTCATCAACGATGACGATTTCTTTATTTTTATGCTTCTTTTTTGTTTCTTTTAATTTATCATAAAATGTAATTTTATGTCGTTGATTTTGTGCTGTTATTGTTTTGGATTCATAGCCGTCTTTCTCTTTATGGTTTTCAATATCTATGCAAATTTTCATATACGGGATAAATCTAACCAGAGTACGTAATGGGTCTTCAAAATCTTTAGTATTACCTGTCGTTAAATAATTGTAGTTAATTTCACAATAGTTAAAAATGACATTTGATATGTCTATCTCAATTTTATAATCTTCGTATAATATATTTTTAATTTCCACAACCACATCTTTTAATTCTTCTAAAGAAAAATTTTCTATATTTTGTCCTAGAATGTCCGTTGGCGAAAAATCTATTCTTGCATATAAGCCACAATCTATGTTGCAACAATTCTCTCTTCTTATCTCCAATCGCCCAATTCCTCCCCTTTCAATTCGAATGGATTTCAGTTCTTTTCTATAATAACTAAATTTCGTTATTCCATATGAGTTCTGATATAAGCTTATTAAGTGATTAATCTCATACTCGGTAACTCTTACATTCTTAAATTTCACTCTATCAAAGCCAATGCGTTGAAATTTCTCATATCTTACTAAGATGTTTTTTTTCTATTTTCATAATTCCCCCATATAAAAGAAAGTTTTTAATCTATCTCTTATATGTCAGAAAATTTAATATTTTTATTTTCTACACAGGATTTCCAATAAATAAAATCTGTTTATACGGTCCATTTATGGACGTATAAACAGATTTAGGGTATTTACCAAGGATAAGTTTTTAAACTCTTTTGTTATTAAGAACCTTTTCTGACAAATTATAAATAGAAGATTGATGGTATGGAGAAAATAAAAAAGATAAGTGATCAAAAATGAGGAAACAAAGAGAGGAAGTCGCAAAATATGAAGTAAGAAAAAAATAAAAAAGATTTATAGAGCAAAAATTTTAAGTATGTAAAAAAATGTATAGTGTAGGAATTCACTTACAAAAGCATTAAATAGCAAGCCAAGCTATCAATCTAAAAATGTGTACTTTAGAGCAAGCCAAGCTCTTTAAAAAATGTGTTTTGTCTTAGATTGGACAACTTAGAAGCTTCTACGGACTCGGTAGTATAAAAAGCTTAGTCTTAACAATTAGAGTAACAAATAAGGCTCTAGAATCGTTTTTAAGAGCTTTAATTTTAAAAAGATAGTTATATATTTGAAAGGAGCATTCTATGTCTTTTAATATCACAAACAAAGCTTTTAACAAAGAATTTGGAATAATAGATGAAGAAAAGAAAAAAACTAAAAAATGGGATAAAAGAAAGCAAAAAAACATTTTAAAAAATCAGATTTATGATAGATTAACAAGAATGTTAAATGATGGTATGAGTACATCAAGAAATGACGATAAAAATGATTTATCAACTACAACAATAAATAAAATTTATAGCGTTACAACTTATAAGACATACAAAAAACAATGTTATAAATTTGCAGAATTTTTGAAAGAAAATTATCCTGAAATAAAGAAAATGCAACAAGTTAAAACAGAACACGTAAATGAATATCTGAAAAACTTAACAAATCAAGACTTATCTGCTTACTCAATTAGCACATCTAAATCAGCTATAGCAAAGGTTTTAAGAACATCATCTACAAACTTTATAGCGACAGCTCCAAGGACAAGAAAATCAATTAAAAGAAGTCGATATGAAGCTAAAAGAGATAAACACATATCAGAAGAGCTAGAAAGAAAATTTTCTAAAATAACAAGCTCTACAGGATTAAGAAAAAAAGAAATGGAAGCTGTAAGAGGGGTTGATTTAAAAGAAATCAACGGAAAATATTATGTAAAAGTTAGACAAGGAAAAGGTGGAAAAAAACGCTTAGCTTTAATCATGGGCAAAGATAAAGAAGAAACAGATGAAATAATAAATATTTTTAAAGAAGCTGGAGAGCTTAAAATAGCACCAAAATTACCTTCTCATTATGACAACCACCACTACAGAGCAGTATACGCCAAGAGAATTTATAATCATTATGCAAGACCAATAGATGAAATACCTGGTGGTTTAATTTCAGAAGGAGGAGAAAGATACATCATGAGAAATGATAGAGCTGGAGAAATATTAGATCGAAAAGCTATGTTAATAACCAGCAAATACTTAGGACATAATCGTATTGATGTAATCGCTCAATCTTATCTGTACTAAAATAAATAGATGTAGATATAAAATCTAGGTTTGGAGAAATTGATTTAAAGCTAGTTATTTTCTTATGATATACAACATCCACTGAATAAATTTTAAAAAATTGAAACTGAAATAAAGATCTTACATCATGAAGTATAAAAATGTAAAAAAACTGAATAAAACCAATTTACAGAGAAGTATTATATCGAACTTTCTATTTATAAAATAGCTACTAATGAAATTTTAGAAATCTATAAAATATTACCAAACATAAAAGAAATATTAATCAGACTCGATAAGTTGCAATAAAAAAGAATACCCTTATGCAAGAGCATTCTTTGAATAAAGAAGAATTTTCTGACCTTTTTCAGTATAGGAAAAACTATGAAAATCACTTATGGGAAGGAAGTGGAGAGATAAAATGCTATAAGCAGATAAACTTATATCTTTTTAAGATTATTTACAAAATTTTACTCTAAGCTTATTATATTACTTAAGGAGATCCTACTAGATGACCTACGAACATTGTTATAGGAAGTAATAAAATCAAAAGGATATTTAATGCCATAAACAACTTATCCTTTTCCTTTACCCCATATACTAAACCTATTAGTCCAATAATTGGCAGAAAAACATTAATGTGAAATTTATAATAATCTTTATGAATTTCATGAGCATCTATATAATTACTTGATTTGATTTTTATTTCACATCCACCATTAAATTTACAAACAACTTCATAAATACCATCACTGGAAAAATTTAATGGATATTCAACATTTTCATCATGATTTATAACTCCAATATATGCCAATTTATCCATTATTATCCACCATAAAATTTACTACTATATCTTTTAAGAGACATTTTAAAAATAAAGAAGGTTAACAAAAACAAAAATGTTCTTGATAGTAGTAGTTTTATATAATCATGTTGTAGTAAACTTAAAACTTTTATAGTCATCGGAAATGTAATATATCCACTATTAACTACTAAAAGTACCATTAATAAAATGTAATAGTTTATATAAGTAAACAAATCCTTTTTTAATAGTAATAAAATAGATAGAACTATATAACTTGCAGATAGAATTTCTAAAATTGTTAATACATTAAACTTAATACTAATTAAATACACTTCACCTGTTATAAAATAATTAATTCCTTGAAAAAAAATTTGTCCCAAAATATAAAATATTAATTCAGTCCCCAAAATAATATAAAATATCTTTCTAATATTCTTTTTCTCGTTAATTGAATATATTACCATATAGTCTTTCTGTATACATATAAACTTTTCATTTATTACATTTAATACAAAAATAGGCACCAAGAATATTAAAAATACTTGATGAGTCAAAAGACGAAATAAGGAGTTACTCTAGCACTTTTATTGTTTTTTATTACTTCCATTGCATATTCTTCTCCATCTAGTTCATCTAATTCTTTAGTTGCTACTGCCATTTTCTCAGTTTAATATAGATCCTTGCCTAGCTTATCAAAATCGCTGAAGTTATTTATAAGGCTATAGCAATGCAAGTTGAAACTTAGGCTTACTAAATCTGCCATTGTATTAGGTTCTTCTGTAAAGGTCGCAGCACAAAACTTTTCTATTTCCCTTGGACTGAACCCATCAAATCTTTTCATTAAATAGTTTAGTTCATCTATATTTACATTTTTATCAGCCAGTATATTTGAAAATCTTTCATCCCTACTGCCTTCTATATAACAGTTTGACCTTGTACTCATTTCTATTCCTAATTCATTGCATACCTCTTGTAGTTTATCTTCCTCCATTGGAATCCATATGGTTTTTCTTTTATCATCATCCCTTGATTTTTTAATAGTTATATTCAATCTTTTTCCTCCATTCTATTTATTAATTAAAAATAACTCTGTCCCGTATCTATTGATTAAGGCAGAGTTAATTATTGATTTAAATATATAGTCATCTATTAATTCCCTATCTGCTAGCTCATTGATTCTTATACACTCCTTTCCAGTTGATAGGGTCTTTGCAGTTTGGTATAAGGCATAGCCATTGGTATCTATATCCCGAAGACATATTTGTTTTAAGCCAAACTTAACATTTAAAATATGATTTTCAGAAACCTTCCATAGATTTTCATCGGCAGTAAGTAAAAATAGGATAGCAATAAATCTTGGGGATATATCATGAATATCTAGATCTTGGTTTCGAAGAAAATTATAGAATCTTTCTTTGTGGTTATGATTTAAAAAGATTTCCCCCTTGAAATTATTTGCTAGACTTTCTAATCTTTCCTTTAAATAATAATTATTTATCTTTCCAAAGCACTCTCTGACTAGATCCTTATATCTACATCTATCCACATTGATTTTGAAGTTTGAACCAATGTGTCCACACTCCTTACAATCATCATCAACATTAATCACACCAATCTTGCAATCTCCATCACCCCCTTGGCAATTAAAATAATTATTGATGATTATTCCATTTCCTCTTGGCTGGAAATTTGGAACCATAACCATCAATTGCTCTATTCCTTCCAAGGATGTACCATACATAAATAATTTTGACATTGTTCCCAATCCTTTCTTTCTATTTTTAAGCATAAAAAAATGACGAAGTTTATTGGTCTTTAGTTGACCTAAACTTCGCCACCATATTCTCGATATTTAATCTTGATTTATATACAAATAGATGTATTAGAATATCAGATATTCTAATACATCTATTTGCTACATTTCAAATTCCTTTAAATATTATTTCTTCATTAATTAGTTGCACATATACCTACTATATCAATAAATTTTGAGTTATCATTGACTATATTAGTTGCTATTATCAGAATAGTCGTCGATAACTATATTTTCGTGCAAATATGCAAATAAGTAAAATGATAGTTATGTTATATCATAATAATTGAAAATAATAGAATGCATTTTTCAATGTAATAAGATTAAGCGTTCTCTTAAAGTTAGAGAACGCTTAATTATTTTTAATTTATTGAAATAATTTGTAACTATTGAAAACAGACAAAAATTGTTCATTGGATAATTTATCAAGATCAGTAACATTCGCATGCTTCAGCACCTGTCTTAATTGATTTTTAGTAAAAAGAACATGATATTCCCTGTTTACCCATTTATAAACGAAAAATCTATACTTTTTGTAGTCCTTCTTTAAAATAAATGGTTTATGCCTTTCAAGTACAATCAATACAGAATCTACATTAGGCTTAGGGTGAAAATATGCTCGTGGCACTTTTTTAAGAATTTTTATATCCATTTCCACCATTAACAGCAAACCTAAAGCTCGTTGGGTATTTTGCAACCTTTTAGCAAATCCCCTCTCTACAATAAGGTAGCTATATTTCGCTTGACTATCAAAAGCAATCTTTTTTACAATATCAGTACTAATATTGTAGGGAATATTACCAAATATTTTATAGTCTGTATTTTTAGGAAAGCTAAACTTCAAAATATCCTCATGAATAACTTTTATATTCTGAAAAGGTTCAACTGCTTTTTTCGTGGCATGACATAAACCTTCATCAATCTCTATAGCATTCACCCGTTGACTCATTTCCACAAGTTCCTTGGTAAAATGTCCTTTTCCTGACCCAATTTCTATTATTTTATCTTGTTTATTGATATTCGTATATTTTAATATTTCCTTTACATGCTTTTTAGATGTAATGAAATTTTGCGTATTTTTCAGGTTTTTCTGTTTCATTATAACCTTCTCCTTGCCGGTTATAATGAACTAATCTTAAGAGCTCATTATAACCAATTATTTTTGGTTTAGTTGATAATGGAATCTCTCAATAACAAATATAGAAAACATACCCATACCTTTACCTCCTTTAATTTTTTTCATTATAAATGAGATAAAGTAATATCTACTACTGCAATACATGTACACATATTTAACTCCTCCTTATGCAACTGATTATATCACTTTTAATTTCTCTATTCAATAAAGTTCTGTGCTAATCTACCTCACCCTATGGATTTTTAATCCCGAAACATCAAATGTCATCTGTCAAATGCCCTATTTAAAAGGGTCAAAAAACGGTATTTTTTAGCCTGTTTTTGACCCGATTTTCGTACTCAAACCACTACATGTTGTGGTTGACTCCTATTATTCCTTGTCCAAACCACAATACGTCATCAGAATTGCTGCTTCAACGTGTGTCGAGTTGCCTTGATAGCTATCAAAACTGCATTCTCAACCCCTAAGGTTATGGGGAACATATCCACGCTCGTAGATGGAAACATATCAAAGATTGGCTCTCGTTTGTAGGAACATATCGACTGTAATTATTTCATTTTCAAGCCTTTATCGATAGCTTCCTGAATAATCTTATGACAACAAACTCCCAACGGATTGTTTTCTTTACAATTAGAATTTTTCATTGCCCCAGTGATGGCATTTACTTCTTTTACGGATTTCGCGCCATGCTTTACAACTGCTTCAATTACCTGATTTTCTGTGACTTCGCTACAATAACAAGCATACTTAGGATCTGCATCTTTCTTAAACCAGATAGGAACTCTAACTTGGTCTTTCAAGAATTTTATTTCATTATCTAAGTTATAGTAAACAACGTCGCAGTCCTCGTTCATGCAAATCTTATATTGATCTCCGTTAACAGCATTACGATAATCATCTACCACTAGATGTTCAACAGTTACTTTACTAACGGAAATCCCTTCATTATTACATACAGGACAATTGTCTTTAATTTGATCCGGCTTTTCTGTTTTGCATCCACAACAACATTCATTATTAATCTTCATATTCTTAGCCTCCATATTTTCATTATAATTTCTTTTTTAAACTAGGTAAAACCAATTTCATATACTTGTCATTTATTAATAGCGTCAAACATTTTAGCTGGTGTTAATTTACTTAGCTCCCTGTTGTCAGCCAACGCACGTGTAGCTTTTTTGTGTATAAACACATCAGCGTCATGTTACCCATTGCTCGGCATTCTTCTAATGAACCAAATACATGGAATGGCAACCCTTTTTTAGACAATTTATAACCGAACATTATCAAGCTTGAAAGTTTCTTTAGATTATAAAATATATTCTCAGACAATCAAGGGTAAAGGCTTCGCCCAAATTTCGTTGAAATTTGCCCTTGACAGTCTGTTCATATATTTTATTTAATTTATGAAACTTCCAGAGCTTTTTATTCTGCTTTTCTATATTCTACTGGTGTTTTATATCCTAAAGATCCATGAATTCTTAGGTTATTATACCAATATACGTATTCTGCTAATTTTAGATTAAGTTCTTGGAAATTAGTAAAGTTCTCCTGATATATGAATTCTGTCTTCATTACTTTATTGACTGCTTCGCTTACTGCGTTATCATATGGGCTTCCTTTTTTACTTAGCGATCTTTTTATCCCAAATACCTTTAATATTTCTTCTATTTTTATATTTTTAAATTCTCTTCCTCTGTCTGTGTGAAATATTTTTATACGATTTAGTGGCTGCCTTATTGAGTAAAATGCTTCTGCTACTAGATTTGCATCTTTGTTTTTACCTGATGAGTATCCTATTAATTCACGGCTGTTTAAGTCTATTATTAAACATATATAATTCCATGTTTTTCCTACTCTTACATATGTTAGGTCGCTTACTATTGCTTCTAAATAGTCTCTATTGTCAAATTATCTATTTAAAAGGTTAGGGATGTCTTCTTCGTTGCATTTGGATCTTATTACTTTATATTGTGCTACTGTATAGTTTGAGACTAGGCCATTTTTCTTCATTATTCGGCCTATTTTTCTTCTCGATATTTTATATCCAATTTTCCCTAGTTCTTTTTTTATTTTGCGTGTTCCATAGTTGTTTCTACTTCTTCTGAATATTTCTTTTATTTCTTCTATTAGTTTTTCATCTTCATCTAATTTCACATCTTTTTCTTTGTTCAAATGATAATAGACTAAACTTCTTGTGACCCCAAGTAGTCTACACATTGCACTAATGCTATATTTATCTCGGTTCGAGATAATGAGGTCTATTTTTTGCCTAACAGTAATGCAGCTTGCTTTAAAATATCATTCTCCATTTCAACCTGTTTCAATTTTTTACGAAGTCTGATTATCTCTTTTTGTTTCGCATCCACATTATCAAAATGGTTACTCTAAGCAGCACACCAACTATTTATTTTTTGAGTTTTAAACTTTGGTAGAAGTCTTGAACTCTTTATATTTACATAACTATTTGCCTCTATCACTATTATGACACGAAACCCTGCACAATGATCTAAAATTTTCAATTCTAACAAGTCTTTTTCAGTATTTTTAACTTCATAAAAACCTCTTTGGAAATAATGCCTAATTCTTCTTTAGTTGTTAAAATTTTTTATCTTACCATCATCGTTCCCCTGATTTTCAATTAATCTTCTTAGGTTATATAAGAAGTACATATCTTTTTAATCTTAAAGTTTTTAAGTCTTAATTTTAAAATTTTCAATCTTAGATATTATTTAAATCATTCCAAAATGCTCTAAAGCATCTTCGATTGCTTTTTCTTTTTCTTCTGGGCAATTTGGCACTCTTTGATTTTCTTTCTTACTAAAATTATAATTTTCTCTCTCTATTAGACCATGTTTCCTTTTTATTTGTGCAATATATAGGCTTGAAACTTTTAGCCCGTATTTATCTAACACATACTTTTTAATTTCTCCATAAGTTGCGTCTTTTGAAAAGTCAATTTCAGATAATTCATCTTCCCCTATTTCTATATCTAAATGATGTTCTGTATTTAGTTTGGACAACAGAGCTACCGTCTCCACATGCATTGTCTTCGCGAACATATCCACCAATTTGACATCTCTAACTCCAAATCCGTTTTCTGTTAACATCTTCAAGTCTCTGGATAGTGTTGCGGGATCGCATGAGATGTAGACTAGTTTTTTTGCGGTGGATTTTATTATTGCGTCGACGACTTTCTCATCCATTCCTTTTCGTGGTGGATCGACTAGGATTATATCAAAGTGCTCTTTTGTGAGTTTTCCTACGACGTTTTCTGATTTTTCTTCAATAAACTGAATGCTTTGAAGATTGTTTAGTTTTTTGTTTTGGTTGGCATCTTTTACTGCATCTTTTACGACTTCGACTCCGATTGTGTTGTTGCCATTTCCAATGTACATTGTTGTAGTTCCGATTCCGCAATATAGGTCCAATATTCTGTCATTTGCCTCTGCATCCATCATTTGTTTTGCTGTGTCGTAGAGCAAACTTGTGTTGTATTTGTTTACTTGGAAGAATGATTTTGGACTTATTATGAATGATAAGTCTCCGATTTTATCCACAAATTGTTTCTTCCTATAAATCAAATCAAAGTTTTTATTTTTCGCATAAATTTCTACGATGTTTTCTACAGATTTTAAATTTTCTAGCATTTCATCTGATAAATAATCCATGGAGATTTGGATTTCGTCGTTGTAATTGGATCTGATTTTGATTTCCGACACGCCATTCAAATCCTGATTTTCCAGCCAATTTATCATTTCATTTATTGCTTTGGACGCTATTTTACAAGTGGATATTTGTGTTAAGTTGTGTGTTTTTCTGTTGTAATATCCAAGTTTTCCATTTTCCACTTTCAAATCGACTTTATTTCTGTAATAATATTCAGCGTTTGTGAGTATGTCAACATCTTTGATATCTAGCTTTGCGATTCGTTGCAATTTATTGAGTACGGAATTTTTTTTGATTTCCAATTCTTTTTCGTATGTAATGTCTTGCATGCTGCATCCGTCACATTCGTAGTAATGTGGGCAAAGCGGTTCTTGTTTATGAGGTGATTGTTGTATTGTTTTTGTTTTTGTTGCAAATATCAAATTCTTTTTTTCTTTTATTTTCTTTGCTTCGATTATTTCTCCAACACTTCCTCCATCTACGAACACTGTTTTTCCTTCGTGTTTTGCGACACATCTTCCGTCATCTATCATGTCTATTATTTCTAGTTTCATTTAATCACCTCTTTATCTTTTTATTATATCAAATTTAGAAATAAAAAAAGATTGGGACAACTTAATCCCAATCTCAATTTACAATATTTTCGCTATTTTCTTTCAAATTGCGCGTTGTATAATTGTGCGTAGAATCCGTCTCGTGCCAATAATTCGTCGTGTTTTCCTTTTTCTACGATGTCTCCGTCTTTCATTACAAGTATCAAATCTGCGTTTTTGATTGTGGATAATCTGTGCGCGATTACAAATGATGTTCTTCTTTTTGCAAGTTCGTCCATTGCATCTTGAACGATTATTTCAGTTCTCGTATCCACGGAGCTTGTGGCTTCATCTAGTATCAACATTGGCGCGTGACTTACCATTGCACGTGCGATTGTGAGTAGTTGAAGTTGTCCTTGAGATAATGATTGTTTATCGTTTAAAATAGTGTCATATCCATTTGGAAGTGTTCTGATAAAGTGATCCAAGTTTACGCGTTTGCACACATCTATCAATTCTTCGTCAGTTATATCTTCTAATCCGAATGTTATGTTTTCTCTGACACTTGCTTCGAATACCCACGAATCTTGAAGTACCATACAGAATTGGTCTCTCAGATTCTCTCTGGATAAGTTTTTCGTATCAATTCCATCTACCAATATTTGTCCGTCGTTTATTTCGTAAAATCTCATTAATAGATTTACAATCGTAGTCTTTCCAGCTCCAGTTGGTCCAACGATGGCGATTTTTTCTCCTGGATTTACTTTTACGCTGAAATCTTTGATGATGATTTTTTCAGGATCATATCCAAATCTAACGTCTTTGAATTCGACTTCGCCTTTTGCTCTGTCGAGTTTTTCAGTTACGTTTTCTTCTTCTAATTCTTTTTCGTTCAAAAATTCGAACACTCTCTCCCCTGCCGCTGCAGCTCTTTGCAATGTGTTGAAGCTTTGTGCGATATCTGATAATGGATTGGTGAACAATCTCACATAAATCATAAACGCTACTATTACACCGAATGATATCTTGCCATTTATTGCCAATGCGCCACCGACTATGCAGACCATAACGTACGAAAAGTTTCCTGCAAATTGCATAATAGGCATCATTAGTCCTGACAAGAATTGCGATTTCCATGCGCTTGTGTAAAGTTGTGTATTCATTTGTTCAAATTCATCTATCACACGTTCACCAGCGTTGTATGCTTTGATTACGTTGTGACCAGTGTACACTTCTTCGATTTGTCCGTTGATATCACCTAAGTTTTGTTGCTGTGCTTTGAAATATTTTTGTGATTTTTTCATTATTATTGTAATGAACACAAATCCCACAAGCGATGACAAAATCGTCGTTATCGTCAAAATCCCCGAATTATAAATCATCATCACTACAGTTCCTAAAAGCATTACAATACTTGTCAACAACGTTCCTATTGATTGGTTCAAGCTTTGACTGATTGTGTCGACATCATTTGTAACCCTACTTAGAATGTCTCCGTAAGTTGTGTTGTCAAAATAGCTAAATGGTAATTTGTTGATTTTAACAGCAATTTTCTCTCTAAATGATTTGGAGATTTTTTGTGTAACATCTGCCATGATAAATCTTTGTAACAAATTCAACAACAAAGACGATCCGTAAAATATCACAAGCATCATCGTGATTGATTTTACTTGGTCCATATCAATCGAAGCCATCACAGGTTTTCCTTTTATCATTTTAGGAAGACCTTTTGTGATTTCGTCTGTAATGAGTTTTAGCTTATCTGGTCCAATTATTTGCAATATCGTTGCAATTACACTTGCTACAACCGCTATTAATATCAATGGGAAATAAGGTTTCAAATACCCTCCCATTTCTTTTAATGTTTTCTTGAATTTTTTTGGTTTTTCATTTACAACTTGTCTAGGCATTTAATTCCTCCTCTGTTAATTGCGAGTAGGCTATTTCTTTGTAAACTTCACAGTTTTGTAATAAATCTTTGTGTTGACCAATTCCAACTATTTGTCCGTTTTCAAGTACGATTATTTGATCTGAATCCATTATCGAACCAACCCTTTGTGCGACAATAATAGTTGTAGCATCGGGGCTTTTTTCTCTCAATTGATGTCTAAGTTCACTGTCTGTTTTGAAATCAAGAGCGGAAAAACTATCATCAAACAAGAATATATTTGGTTTTTTGTAGACTGCCCTTGCAATGGATAATCTTTGTTTTTGTCCACCAGAAACATTCTTGCCTAATTGCGCGATTTCGTGGTCAAATTTTTCGTCAAATTTTTCAATAAATTCCATAGATTGTGAAGTATCTGCAGCTTCTTATACTTTTTCAGTATCCACACCATCTTCTGAAAATGAAATGTTCGATTTTACATTTCCTTTGAATAAGAATGATTTTTGGAAAACGGCGCCGATTTTTTCGTACAAAAATTTAAGCTTATACTTTCTAATGTCGATTCCTTGGATTTTTACGACACCTTCTGTTGCATCATAAAATCTCAAAAGCAAATTCAAGATAGTGCTTTTACCAGAGCCTGTGGAACCTATTATAGCTACCTTTTCTCCTTTTTTCACCCTAAAGTCAATATCCTTTAAAATATATTGCTCGGAATCAGTGTATTTAAATGATACATTGTCAAACTCAATTTCATATTCGTAATCTTCATTTGATGTATCAATATCTCCATCTTTAATTGAAAGCTCTGTATCCAACACTTCGTTGATACGATTTGCAGAGATTTGCGCTCTTGGAATCATGATGAAAATCATGCTCATCATCATAAATGACATGATAACTTGCATTGCATAAGAACTGAACACAACCATGTCTGAGAACAAAACGTATTTGTCCATCATCCCTGCGGCGTTGATAAGTCCTGCTCCGATAAAATAAATTACCAACGTCAAAATCGACATGCTGAAGTTAATCATTGGAAAAAGAGTTGACATCGCACGACTTGTGAATAATTGTGTGCTAGTTAACTCTTCATTCGCTTCGTCAAATTTATTTTCCCTGTATTCTTCAGAATTATATGCTCTGATTACAGCAAGTCCTGTCAAGTTTTCACGCAAAATCCTGTTGATATTGTCGGTCAAAGTTTGCATCATTCTGAACTTCGGCATAACCAAAACCATTAGAATTGCAACGAAAATGATTAAAATCAACACAGTGACAGCAGTCGCTATTGTCCATTCAAATCCCTTGTTGTAGATTTTCGTGATAGCCCACACAGCCATTATTGGAGCTTTAATCAAAATTTGTAATCCTATCACTATTACCATTTGAATTTGAGTAATATCATTTGTAGATCTAGTTATCAAACTAGCAGTGGAAAATTCATTGATTTCTTTCATGGAAAAACTTTCCACCTTGGAAAATATTCTGGACCTCAAATCTTTGGAAAATGACGCCGATACCTTCGAAGCCAAATATCCTACGATAATTGCTGAAATCAAAGATCCGAATGCACACAAAAGCATCCATTTTCCTTCACCGATAATATCACTTACAGTATGACCCGGACTTTCCACATACATCGTAATTTTCGACATATAATCCGGAATTTTCAAATCCAAATACACTTGAGTAACGATAAAAACAAAACTCAAAAGTATCTGAATCCATTGTTTTTTATTCAAATATCTAATTATTCTTATCAAAACTATCATCCATTTCTTTAAATTTTTCTTCACAAGCCTTGGTAATCTTTGGCAAATTTTTAATAAGTTTGTCGATTATTCTGACGAAATTTTCAGAATCTTCTTCTCCCAAAGCATCAAACATTTGACCCAAAGCATACATTATCTTGTCCTCAGTTTCTTGGGCGACTTTTTCTCCTTTTTCAGTTAAACTTACCAAAGTTTTTCTTCTGTCAATTTTATCTCCAGTTCTAGTTACCAGTTCACGCTTTTCAAGCTTTTTAATAATAGCTGCAACTCTCGCGCTGGAAATTCCCATAGCAAGTTCGATTTCTTTCGGATAAGTTGATCCACCTTCCGATTTGATAAATCCCAAAGCCATGTTTTCTCCTCTGACAGAATCGTTGATTTGTTTATGAGGATGGTATTTTCCAATGCTGTGCACGCATCTTATAACTTCTTTTGCTAATTTTTCATTCATAATATCACCTTTTTACCTAATACTATTAGAATTATACGCTTAACAATAACCATTGTCAATGATTTTCTCGAATATTTTTCGATTTCGTTCAAATAAAAACAACCACCAAGATATTCTTGATGGTTGAATTCATAAAATTCTTCTAAATCAAATTTTTCTAAATTAAATTGACATCTTCCCCGTTCAATACTTTTTTCACTGTTCTCATTGAACACATTTTACCGCACATTGTACATGAATCTTCTTCGATTGGTTGAGATTCTTTTCTGTATTTTTTTGGTTTCTCGCTGTCAATTGCAAGTTCGAACATTTTTTCCCAATCCAAGTTGAATCGGGCTCTGCTCATTTCGTCGTCTCTTTCTTTTGCTCCAGGGATTTTCTTTGCGATATCTCCAGCATGGGCTGCGATTTTAGTAGCGATGATTCCTTCTTTCATATCTTCCAAGTTAGGAAGTCTCAAATGTTCTGCAGGAGTTACATAGCACAAGAAATCTGCTCCAGTACTTGCTGCGATTGCACCACCAATTGCTGATGTGATGTGGTCGTATCCCGGTGCAATGTCTGTTACCAAAGGTCCCAACACGTAGAATGGCGCGTTGTTGCAGATTGTTTTTTCGATTTTCATATTTGCTTCGATTTGGTCGATTGGAACGTGACCTGGTCCTTCAATCATTACTTGGACATTTTTTTCGTAGGCTCTTTTTGCCATTCTGGATAAATTGATTAGCTCTTGAATTTGTAAATCATCTGTCGCATCGTTAATGCAACCCGGTCTTAAAGCATCTCCCAAGCTTAGTGTGACGTCGTATTTTTCGCAGATTTCAAGTACATCGTCGTATCTTGTTACAAGTGGGTTTTCCTTGTTATTAGCAATCATCCACGCGAATAATAACGATCCACCACGTGATACGATTTTTGTAATTCTGTCTGTTGTTTTCAAATGTTCAGCGATATCTCTTGTAAGTCCAACGTGAATTGTGATGAAATCCACCCCGTCTTTTGCGTGTTGTTCCACAACTTGTAAGAATTCTTCTTCAGTAATATCCTTCAATTCTTTATCTAACATTCCAACGCAATCGTACATCGGAACGCTACCAATCATTGCAGGAGAATAGTCGATAAGTTCTTCTCTGAACTGTCTAGTCTTTCCGTAATTTGACAAATCCATTATCGCTTCTGCGTCCATGTCGATTGCCACTCTAACTTTTTCCATTTCCTTTTCAATGTTGTAGCAATCTTTTGAAATTCCCAAGTTCACGTTGATTTTAGTCTTCAAACCTTCACCAACACCGTGAGCATCCAATGATTTGTGGTTTTTGTTCGCAGGAATAACCACATATCCTTTTTCAACTTTTTCTCTAAGAATTTCTACGTCTATGTTTTCTTTTTCCGCTACTCTTTTCATTTCTTTTGTAATGATTTTCTTCTTCGCAGCGTCTAATTGAGTTGTATATTCCATAAATACCTCCTAAATTGATTTGGAGACTGGAAAAAAATAACGGATACATAACCCATGTATCCGCAAAAAACATTCTAAGTTCTTCCCTTCGCATGCATTATCATGAGCAGGTATAAGGGTTTCTAAAAAGATCTCAGCGTAAAGCACCCCCAGACTCCGAATATATTATAACACAAACTTTTAATTTAATTCTACAAGCTTGATTTTGTCGTTTTTCTTAATAATTCCGCCCTTTAAAACTTTGCAGAAAATTCCTTCCGTTGGCATAATACAATTGCCGACTTTTTGTTTAATCGCACAACCTTTGTGACATTCTTTTCCGATTTGAGTAACTTCTAGAACACATTCTCCAATCGTCAACACTTGACCGACAGGCAGTGTAAATAGTTCAATGTTTCTCGTTGTAATATTTTCAGCGAAATCTCCGTCTTTCAAATCAAGACCCATTTCTCGCATTTTATTGATGGATTCTTCTGCCAAAAGCGACACTTGTCTGTGCCAATTTCCAGCGTGTGCATCTCCAACCAATCCATGATCAACTTTTAGTTCTGCAAATTCAACCGGAGTTTTCACAGTGCCTTTTTTCTCGCTAATATTCACATCGATTACAACTGCCTCATCACTGTCGACACTTCTGTTGAAAACGCCGCTTTTGCCGCCTTCTTTGTGAAGTAATTCCACATTTGTAATTCGCATTGAACGGTCAATTGCCTTGCACATATCGTAAATCGTAAGAGCCGCAACGCTTGCAGCCGTCAAGCTTTCCATCTCAATTCCCGTTTTTGATTCTGTGTTTGATTGGACGAAAATATCTATAAAATCATCTGCTAATTCGAATTTAACATCAACACCTGTGATGAAAATATTGTGACACATTGGAATAATTTCCGATGTTTTCTTCGCAGCCATAATCGCAGCAGTTTGTGCGACACTCAAAACGTCGCCTTTTTTGATGGATTTTTCTGTGATTTTTTGCATAGTTTCTTTTTTCATATAAATCCTACTATGAGCCACAGCAACTCTTTTAGTAGTTTCCTTTTCAGATACATCCACCATTCTTGGCAAACCATCTTTGTTAAAATGAGTTAAATCCACATTAACCTCCTATAGTATTCATATCCCTTTTGTTGAAGTTACCTTCTTCGAGATAATGTCTTTCTGGTTTATTGTATATTTGTTGTGTAATAATTTGTCGGATATCTTCATCATTTCGAATACAATCTTTCAAATTAATCGACTTATTAGAATGCAAACACATCAGCAAATTGCCCTTGCAATCCAGCCTAACTCTGTTACATTCTGAGCAGAATTTGTGAGAAATCGGATTGATAAATCCCACAATCGCACCATTTGGATTGGTATAATATTCTGCAACCTTCGATTTTTTTGAATCGGTGTCAATTTTTTGAAGATCGCCAATTTTTTTGATAATTTCTTCGTTCGACACATAATCATCAGATTTTCCAATCGCTTCACCAATTGGCATCAGTTCGATAAATCTTACAATCACACCATTCTCTGCAAATTTCACAAAATCTTCTATCTCATCGTAGTTGAAATGTCTCATTACAACGGTGTTGATTTTAATTGGTTTCATATCCATTTGTTTTAATTTATCGATGGATTTCAGAACCTTTTTCAAATCTCCACCACGCGTTATGTCACGAAATTTATCCGCATCCAAAGTATCCAGCGAAATGTTGAATCTGTCCACGCCACTTTCCTTTAAATCGTCAGCCATGTCATACAATTTAATCGCATTGGTAGTCATGCAGATTTCTTCAATTCCCATGTCCTTGATGCCTTTTACCAAATCCAATATTCCGTTTCTAACCAAAGGTTCGCCTCCAGTTAAACGTACTTTTTTTATTCCCAAATCTTTGAAAACTTCTACGATTTTCAAAGTTTCATCTATAGTTAGAATTTCGTCGTGATTCAAATGCGTGATTCCTTCTTCTGGCATACAGTATTTGCATCTCAAATTGCACTTGTCAGTCACAGAAATTCTCAAATAATCTATCTTTCTTCCGAGAGCATCTTTCATTTTACCACCTTTATATATTATATCATATAACGCTTAGCGATAAAAAATTCCCCAACTTGATTTCTCAAATTGGGAAATTCATTCAAATTATTCTTTTAATAAAAGTTCCTTTGCTTTTTCTAGTCTTTCTTTCATAGAATTAATGTGAGATTCAGACACGTTATCTTGATTAGACAATCTTTTGATACCTTCTTGTAAAATATCAATTTCGTTGTCGTAATCCTTCATGCTTCTGTAAACACTAGCATAAGAACTGTAAAGTGCAGGAGTGCACAATCCGTTTTCACGAGCAGTGTCGTAATTTTTGATTGCAGATTGGAAGTGAGAATCCTTTCTGAATTTTTCTCCTTCGTTCCAATATCTCAAACCTTCCTTCGCACCCTTCGCTGGATCGTCCAAATTTTTGATATCAAACACAGCAACCCTATTGTTGTGTGGGTGAATTACAACTTCTTTTGTAGTCTTGATTTTGTTGAAAATCTCATCCAAGTTATCCTTGTTCTTTTCTTTTAATTTCTTCAACACATCCATCATATGATATACAGGAATTTTCTTAGAAAGTTTTTCTTGGGCTTTATCTTCGTATTCCTTAACCTTTGCAATGGAATCATCGCCAATGTAAATCCAAGCAGTTACATCATTTGCAAATTGGTCATCGACGATTTTAATGTTTTCGTGTTCCAACAAGGATTTTGTTTGGTTCAAATATTTATCCAAGTCTTCCTTGTAAATGTTCGCGATAATTTCATCGTCAACGCCCTTTTCAACTAAGTACACAGACTTCAAATTATCCAAGTCAACTTTTTCGAAATCATCATAATCCATATCCAAATAATGTTGTTCATATTCAGAAACATATAACACCGGTGCTTGTTCAAATCTATAGTTTGGTGTAGTTTCTGACTTTAACAATCCCGATTTTCTAGTAATCATATTAGGAGTCACACGATTGATAATCACATTGTCAGTTTCTTTCAACACTCTCTTCAACTCTTCTTGTTGCAAATCGCGAGCTTCATCTTCTTCCAAGTTGTCCTTTATGATTTTCGATTCCACATCCAATTTTTCCTTGATTCTTTCTCCGTGATAACTTTCAAATCCGAAAGACTTAGAATCCTCACCATAACCATAACCAACGTAGAAGATTTCTCCAGTGTCCTTTACACTCCATTCAAAAACATACCAATCATTTTTGTGAGCTTGACTGTTAGTTTCCTTTTCTTCTGAAGAAAAAACGCTTTTTAATTTATCAAATATACCCATAATATCCTCCAAATTTTAAATAATACGATACATCAAATAAAGTCCCGCTAAAATGATTAAAATGAAAAACAAAATATCGAAATCTCTGTTTTTAATCGCTGCCAACATCTCCAAAACCATCAGCATCAACACAATAGCTATAGAAGCGTAGATGAAAATGCTTGATAACGGTGATATCAAAACGCTTACAAGTTTCGGATAACTCATTCTAAGTTTCAATTCCATAATAAATAGAATTACACCCACAATAATCGTCCTAAATTCGTATTTGTATAATTTGTTTCTCAATTTATTCATAGTAGTGCCTCCCAAGATGTTCTTTACATTACTTTGAATATACTTTTCTTTATTATACCATATTCGTTTTGTCCGAATAAAAAAACGCGAAAATTTTTGCAAACTTTCACGATTAAAATTTATTACGACAAATTAAAAATAACAAACCTTAATGCCAAGAATATCTAGACTACACAAATTGATTTTTATGATAATCGAGCATTTAGGTTTGTTATCCAGTGTTTCAATATTTAATTTTTAAAATTTATTCCAAAACTGGTGCCATTAGAACTTTTCCAGTTCCTCTGTACACATTCACAAGTCCTTCACCGCTTGTCGCAGAACCTATCAATGATTTACCAGCTCTTTCAACTGTAAAACTCAACGATCCACTCCAAGCAATTGCCATGTTTCCATCTATCTTCAACACATCATTGTCAAGCGTTATTTCAATCAATTCTTCTCTTGGTACATAAGATTCCAACGCGACAATTCCCGTTCCGTGAAGTCCTAAGTTGAACAACCCTTCGCCACCTGCAACAGCAGATGAAATATTGGATTGCATAATAGCTTTGTGTTCCAATTCAGAATCACAAGCCAAGAACAATCCATCTTCTATGATGATTTCATTGTCCCAATCATCTGCATCCAACAATAAAATGTGCTTGTATGTCGGTTCCAAAACCAAAAGCCCGTCGCCTGTGTATTCTGGTTTTATCGCACCTTCGCCAGTTACAGAACCACGCAAAGCTTTTTTGAAGAAATCTCCAGCTCCTTTTATTCCAGTAGTTGAGCTGACATTTCCTAGCATCCATTGCATAGCACCTGCTTGCACAGTTATATTTGATTTGGAAACATCGCACAATAATTGTCTTCTTCTCACATTCATTTCTGAAGCGAAGTAAGAACTTTGTGCTTGTTCATAATCCACCGACAAATCCCTCTTGTATTCAATAACTTTAAATGCTCCATTTTGCTCTTTGATTATAACATCATCATTGTCTTCAAAATTTTTAACTTTAAACATTTAGCACCTCTTTTCATGAATATTATACCATAATGTTCAATTTTTCTGATTTGCATTTTATCAAATTTGTTATATAATTATATCTTGGCTATTTTTGAATTTTATTATATAATTTTACAAAAGAAGGAGAGAACTATGAAAAAGAAAATATTAAGCACATCTCTTGCATACGTCGCAGTGCTAACTGGTGCTGGCCTTGCAAGTGGACAAGAAATCTTGCAATATTTCACAGCTTATGGCAAATCTGGTTTGTGGACTGCGCTATTTGTTTTGTTGTTGCATACATTTATTGGAGCGATTATTTTAGAGTTGGGTTCGTATTATTTTGCAGATGAACACAGCGATGTTTTGGACGAGATAGCATCCAAAAAATTCACTAGAATTTTCGACATTTTACTTATTTTGACAGGATTTATAATCGGATTCGTAATGCTATCAGGTGCAGGATCCAACCTCAACCAACAATTTGGACTAGCTCCATGGATAGGGTCTTTGATTTGCGCACTACTTGTAATTTTCGTAGGAATGATGGATTTTGAAAAAGTTACAAGAATTATCGGATCATTCACGCCAATTATTGTTGCGTTAATTTTAATCGCATCGGTCTATACAATAGCAAAATTTGACGGAAGTTTTGACCAATTAGATCCAATTGCAAGAACTATTCCGAAAAATTTCGGCAATCCTTGGCTTTCTGTAGTGAACTATTTTTCATTGTGTATGATGGTTGGTTTAAGTACGGCGTTTGCAATCGGTGGCAATCACGTTTTATCAGAAGAGGCCAAAGTAAGTGGATTGTTGGGAGGATTTATCACAGGAACAGTAACAGCTCTTTTGGCAGTTGTACTATTCATGAGAGTCGATATATTAAAAGATGCAGATCTTCCAACACAAACTCTAATCGAAGAAATCAATCCAGTTTTAGGTTTGATAATGAGTTTTGTAATATTCGGAATGATTTTCAACACAGCTATTGGCTTGTATTATTCGTTAGCTAAAAGAGCTTCCAAGGACAATCCTACAAAATACAAAATGTATTTGATTGGATTTGTAACGATAGGATTTTTCCTAAGCTTTTTAGGTTTCAGAAAACTTATCAGCATCACATACCCTATAATTGGTTACGCCGGAATAATTTTGATAATATTTTTGATTTACGCATACATCAGAGACTTCCAAAAAATCAAAAAAGAATCCAAAAGAAGATTCAAAATCTTGGATTTGTTGGAAAAGAAATACGACGACGATCAAGATTACACTAAAAAAGACGAACGAAAAGTAAAATCTATGATTAATCAGTCAAACTTAGACAACGACGTATTGGAAGAAGAAATGGAAACTATAGCTGAAGAAAATCAAGAAGACGACGATGTTACTGAAGAAAACACAGAAAAATAATATGTGGGCTGCTTTTGTAAGCAGCCTTTTTTAGTGGAAATTTTTGTAGATTAGAAAGTCCTACGGATTAGAAACCTCAGCTAATTAAAAAATCCTCTGGCTAAGAATATCATACGAAACAAATTGTTTGATTTCAAATCGAAAAAATCCGTCAAAAATCGTATTTGCGTAAGCGTTAGAGTTCTTACGATTTTAGGATTTTGAGATTTAGAAATCTTCAATTTGTGTAGTCTAGATATTCGTGCTAGAGGATTTTTCTAATTCTTCGTGCCATATGATTTCCTGCTTCTCCTAATTAATTTTATTTGTTATTTTCTTGCATCATATTTTCATAAGTGTTATACTAGTTGAAATATTTTAAAGCGAGGAGATAATATGAAAACCAACAAAAAATCATTACTGAATTTTCTGATTCCATCGATTATTGGGGTAATTATCTTCATGATTCCTGTAAAATTCGATGGCGAATGGACTATAATTGTCAAAATTTTCGCTGATTTTATAGCCAAAACCATCGGCGATTATCTGCCAGTACTTTGCACAATAATAATTACAATATCATTTGTAATGAGTGTTTTGGCAAGTTTCAATGTAAAATTCATCAAAGAAAACAAACTTTTAGATCAAACATTTTCTGTAACGCCTGTGTGGCTAGTACTTAGAATTCTAGGATTTATCGTCGTGTGGATGGTTGTGTTAAAGGACAAGCTTAACCTTGGGCCGTTTTTCGACATGATAGTTGCCGATGAATCTGCGACATTTATACTCAACGATTTGTTGACATCACTTGTAATAATTTTTGTAATAGCAAGCATGCTTCTTCCACTTTTATTAGATTTCGGACTTTTGGAATTTATCGGTGCAATTTTCACGAAAATAATGCGCCCAGTATTTTTGATTCCTGGACGTGCCGCAGTAGATTGCATCACAAGTTGGATTGGAGATGGAACATTGGGTGTCATGCTCACTTCAAATCAATACGAATCTGGATATTATTCAGCAAAAGAAGCTGCAATTATTTCTACGAATTTCTCTGCAGTTTCCATCACATTCAGCCTTATCGTTTTATCCCAAGTTGACATGGTCGACTATTTCGGAGTTTACTACCTTTTGGTCTGCTTAGTTGGAATTGTCTGTGCAATCATAGTTCCGAGAATTCCACCATTATCACTCAAAAAAGACGACTACGTTGTAGAATCTAATCACACTAATGAAGATATAGCAGAAAATTATTCATCATCTGTACAGTATGGATTAGATTTGGCAATCAAACGTGCAGAGTCTCACAAAGGAATCGGAGAATTTTTGAAAAACGGAATCGAAAACGCATTTGGAATGTGGTTTTCAGTAATGCCGATTGTTATGATAATCGGAACAGCATCACTTGTACTTGCAAACAACACGCAAGTTTTTGAAATCTTGGGCAAGCCATTTTTGCCACTGTTGAATTTCTTGAAAGTTCCTGAAAGCTTGGAAGCATCCAAGACAATGATTGTAGGATTCAGCGACATGTTCACACCTTCAATCATAGCTGCAAGCACAATTCAATCACAAATGACCAAGTTCATCGTAGCGACAATCTCCGTAACACAATTGATCTACTTATCAGAAGTCGGCGGACTAATCCTCGCATCGTCAATTCCTGTAAACTTGTTCGAATTATTCGCCATATTTATCGAACGAACAATAATTTCGCTTTTGATAGTAGCCCCAATCGCACATTTGTTGTTTATGTAAACGAAAACCAGAGAACGTGCAATTCTCTGGTTTTTTTGATTATTCCATTAAAAATTCACCAATATACTCAGCTATTTCAACTGGCTTTTCAGTGTGAAAATCGTGTGATGTGTTTTGGACAAATAGTGATTTTATATTCTCTTGATTATTATTTTTTTCTACTTTGTTTTTCTTATATTCATATAAATCATCTGGTGTATCAGCTAATAATAACAGCGTTTTTACTTTTATATCCATGTCAAAAACATCCACATCTTCTTTGAACTTTATATAAAGTAAATTAGAAATTGTGTCAGCACTCATCTCAAGACTATTTTTTTCTATATAACTTCTACTAAATTCAACTTCTTTTTCAAATGTTGTTTTCGTGAAATCATTCGTAATTATTGCACCATCTAAAATAATTAGTTTATCCGGTTTTATCACTTCAATGTTTCTAATCAATAAGTCTGCACCTAGTGAATATCCAATAACTATTGAATTTTTTGGTATCTGAGTTTCTATCCATTTTTCAAAATCTTCTTTGTTTTCGACGTTCACATCTATATTTGAATATTGTCCAGGTAAATTGATATATTCAATGGTATAATTGAATTTATTTAACTCTTTTTCAAGCTCACTTACGTTTGATTTATCACATCCTAAACCTGATAGCATATATATTTTTTTCGTTATTTCTTTTGTATGATTCATATTTATTCTATTGTCCACGTAATTGTCACAGTATCTTGCACATCGATGTCGTCAGCCTCGATGTCTATGTCATATGTCGATGCCGCTTTACAAACCATCAAATCATCCATCGGCGAAGAATATATATCAATTTCTCCCCACGAATAATCTATGTTTAGTATTTCCTTCAACTTCACACCAGAAGCCTTCGCCAACACCTTTGCCTTCGTTGTAGAATCTTCTACAGCTTTTTCTAGCAAATCATTCTTGACCTTTTCCTTGTCCTTCACGGTGTAATTAATATCAAACTTCACTTTTACATCGCAATGCGCCAATTCGTACAGAACTTTCCCCAGTATCTTATTGTCATTTTCAAACTTAATATATGTGCGATGCTCGTATTCGTAACCTACGAACTTTTCCTTATAGTCGTCGTTTTTGTCACGATAGCTCTCGTATTTAGAATCAATCGAAAAATATGTCGTCTTCAAATCCTTCGGATCGAGCCCCGCATTTTTCAAAGCGTCTCGTAAAATCCTCGTGTCTTGTGTCGATTGTTCAATAGTTTCGTCGTAATTCCAGCGCAACCCCTCAGCCTTTATCGTAATCTTGATAGTGTCAGGCTTCACCGAAATCTTGCCCTTTCCTTTTACGCTAATAGTTCTTTCCATAATAATCTCCTTGTATCTTTGGTATCTAGTTTTATTCAGCCAGCCAAACTGAGGTTTATCAGTTTCTTTTTATCATCAATGGAGATCCGTATTCATCTATTCCATCGTCAGAGAAACCAAGCGATGCCCAAAATCTATGCGAATCCTCTTTAGCGTAGTTAAGGGCGTAATAAATTGCGCCGTCGTTTTTTGTGTATTCCATAAGCGTTTGGAAACATTTGTGTCCTGTCCCGTTCCCTCTATACTCTGGGAACACCCAAAAATCAAGAATGAAACATTTTCCGTCCTCGCTTTTGTAAGTGCAGTACTGAGAAGCGCCTATTTTAACTCCGTCACGCACAAAATATACCATGTGTAATGTGTCCGGAGTGCGCAACATATGACTTTGCAATACATCTCGATACTCCGCGCTCTGGAAGTATTTCTTTTCTTCCTCTGTCGTTATAAATCCGTCATTTACCAAATACTGAAACTGAATATCCCAATACTCGTTGATTTTTGAAACAGGTATCTCCTGAATGAATATCATTTCAACATCCTCCTCAAATTCAAAATTTATCTATTTATTGCTTATAATAATTATTTCTTCTACTCTAATTTTTTAATACCGACATCTCCAAGTTTTTCAAGTGATAACAATTGTGTTCTTGCAAGTTTTCTAAGTTCTATCATTCGTTCTTTTTGATCCACACCTTTTCCAATAAGAATTGCATTATAGCTTTCCATATTTGCAAGCACAAGTAATTCATTCAAACCTGCATAGTCCCTCATATTACCTTTTAAATCCGGATTTTCTTCACGCCACTGTTTTGCTCTCTTGTTAAATAAGGCAACATTAAGCATATCTGCTTCACTTGCGTATTTATAAGATAATTGTTCATTAGTTAGGTCTTTTAAGAGATATTCTTTTATTGCATCTGTATGAATTTTATAATTAATCTTAGAAATTTCTCTATGAAGATTCCAAGTTAATGATAGTTTTGAGGTTTCATCTTCCTTCAATCTTTTATAGTCTTGAATAATATAAAGCTTAAACTCTGGAGAAAGCCAAGACGCAAATTCCATTGCTATATCGTAATGAGCATAAGTTCCTCCATATCGGCCCGCTTTTGAAACTATACCTATGGCATCTGTAGATTCTATCCATTTTCCTGGGGTCATTGTGAATCTATTTAGGCCTGCTTCATTTCTAAACGTGTCGAATTGCACACGGTTAAAATTTGGATTATTCAAAACTTCCCATAATCCTATAAATTCAAGAGTGTTTCTATTTCTCATCCAATTTTGAATAACAAATCTTGGATCATCTTTATTTTTATATTTTGCTATATCTGTTAAGCTTATATAATCATTTTTAAAATCTTCGGTATATACTTGAATTGAAAATCCCTTAGCAGAAATTTGATCTTTCTTGATTTTCGACAATTTACTCCCTCCTTATGCTGGTGAACTCTTTACAATTTCAAATCCAAGGTTAGCTCCTGTTATGTTATCCATGTGATCACCTGCTATATTTTCATTCTTGTTTATTAAATATTCTTACCTATTATTATACCAAAATGAGTTGGTAAATTCAGTATTGTAGCATTTGATTTTCTGCATAAAAATAAATCGAAAGTTTGGTTTCTTTCGATCTGATTTTAAAAATTAATTTTGTTTTATAAAAAAATCGGATTTGAATAATCAAATCCGATCTGTGATGTTCTATTTATCTTGTTTATTCATTGTGCAACAGTCCAATCTTTCTTCGCCGAAAGTGTTTTTGTTTTCGTTGCCCAATTTTTTTAAAAATTCTTCAAAATTTTTCTTTATTTTACTAAAAATTTTCATTTAATCACTACCTTTTTAGTTCCAATGTCAACTTGTTTACACTTATATTATACACCTATTGAATTTCATTTTCAAATTCCACAAAAAATTTGACGTGATTAGAAGTTTAAATTATAATATTAGTAGTTACAGTTCATATGTTTTGAATTTGAACTTCTAATTTTATTTATGGAGGAAATCAATGAGCTTTGGTGCTAAATTAAAACAACTTAGAGAAGACAGGGGTCTTACTCAGACAGAACTTGCGGACAAGCTTGGTGTTACTTTGAAGACTATAAGTAACTACGAAACTAAAGGCACTCGTCCACGCACTCAAGATATGTACAAAAAAATCTCGGATTTTTTCAATGTCGACATCAATTTTTTGTTGACTGTGGAAGATAATTTCGTGCTGGATTCTGCTAAAAAATTCGGATATTCTGGTAAAAAAGATGCGGAGAATTTGGTGGATAATTTGTCAGGACTTTTTGCTGGAGGTTCTCTTCCTGAAGAAGACAAGGATAAACTTTTCAATGCGATTGCTGAGGCGTATTACGAAGCCAAATTAGAGAATAAAAAATACGGACAAAACAAGAATAAAAGGTAGTCTTATGTACAATAGATGGATATATGATAAGGTAAATAGTTTGGTTGAAAAATACCACACCAGAAATCCCGAGGAGCTTTTGGAGTTGTTGGGAATTAAGCTTCATTATATCGATAGCCCGTCCAAACTTTTGGGAGTGTATCAAGTAATTCTTAGAAATAGGGTTATTTTGATTGCGAACAATATCGGAAGTTTGAAAAAAATCGTACTGGCTCACGAGATTGGCCACGATCAACTTCACAGGAAATACTGCATTGATGGCCACGCTTTTCACGAGAACAAGGTGTTCAATCCTACCGATGTTTTTGAAAATGAAGCAAATATTTTCGCGGCGCATCTTTTGATTTCTGATGAAAATTTGATTAAAACTATGCGCGAGTACACTGACGACAAAACTATGGCGTACAAGTTAGGTGTGGATATTAATTTGTTGAATTTGAAAATATCTGAAATGGTGAAGCTGAACAAGTTTCCTGCAGATATTTTCTATATTGAAAATCCAAAATCGACGTTTTTGGAAGATTACAGTCCATTGGACGATGAATAAGGAGGTTGTTATGGGACTTATAGATTACTCTTTGGAGCCAAAATCTGATATTGCTTTTGTGGATATCAAAAGTTTTTATGCAAGCGTTGAATGCGTCAAGAGAAATCTAAATCCCTTGACAACTTCTCTTTGCGTTATGAGTAATTCCGACAATGCAAGCGGATTAATTCTCGCAAGCTCTCCTACTTTCAAGAAAGTTTTCGGGAAGAAAAACGTCGGCAGGGCTTTTGATTTGCCTTTTCACGTCCACGATAGGAAGTTTAACTTCCAATCAGCTCTCAGACAGAATTTACCCATCACCGATTCATATATTAATTACATCGAAACGTGGGCGAAAAACACCATCATTGTCCCTCCTCGAATGGCATTGTACATTGAGGAGAATTTGAAAATCCAGAAGATTTTCATGAATTACGCAGCAAAAGACGAGATTCTTCCCTACTCTATCGACGAGGGATTTATCGATTTGACAACTAGTTTGAACTATTTTATCCCCGATAAAACAATATCTCGCAAGGACAAGTTGGATTTGATATCTTCTAGGATTCAAAACGAAATCAGAAACAAAACTGGTTTGTATTCTACTGTTGGAATGAGTAATTCCAATCCTCTGTTGGCTAAGCTTGCGCTGGACAACGAAGCGAAGAAAACTGTGAATATGAGAGCGAATTGGTCGTATGAAGATGTAGAACAAAAAGTGTGGAACATTCCTGATTTGACAGATTTTTGGGGAATCGGCGAAAGAACGAAAAGAAGGCTGAATAAATTGTGTATTTTCTCGGTGAGAGATCTCGCAAATTCCAATCCAGATATTTTGAAACGAGAATTCGGAATTATTGGCGTGCAGTTGTGGTTTCACGCGAACGGCGTAGATGAATCCAAAGTCACACAACCTTACAAAGGAAAATCCAAGGGACTGGGCAATTCACAAGTTCTTCCCAGAGATTACTCCAAGAAAAGTGAAATCGAAATAGTTCTCAAAGAAATCGCAGAACAAGTTGCTATAAGAATTCGACGAATCAGAAAGAAAGCGACTGTAGTGTCAATTTATGTTGGATATTCCTACAAGGAAATCAAAAAATCCATCCACGCACAAAAAACCATCTCACCTTCACAATCAACAGCAGAGCTAATAGCTCATGTTATGGATTTGTTTCACAAGAAATATCAGGGAGGATCTGTGAGAAGACTTGGCGTAAGTTATGAAAATTTGGTGGACGAAGCATGCATATCATTTTCACTTTTCGAAGACATTGAGAAAATAGAAAAACAGAAAAATTTGGAATCTGCAATCGATGAAATCAGAGACAAATACGGATTCACTTCCATTCAAAAAGCGACATCTCTTATGGAAGGATCGCGTGTTATCGAACGAAGCAAACTAATTGGAGGCCACTGCGGCGGAATGGACGGCACTTATGATTATTAGAAATTATCTTCCCTACAAATCGGCAAGGGAATATTGCGACAGAAAAATGGCAAAATGGATGGGATTTTTCCTATCAGAACACACTACAGCACTACATTCGATGACTGAAAATGTAAGCGTACAATCGTTGGGTGCGAGTAGTTTGCTTTTACTTATAAGCCAAGCTTTTCTGAATGATTTCACAGTCGAAATCTTCACTCACAACAACAAATCATACGTAGGGACAATTTACGATATTTTTGATGATACGTTGTATTTTGAATGTGACAATCAAATGATAAATATAAAATTCGACAATATTTTGAACATTAATTTGATGGAGTAATTATGAATACATTACACAAAAATACTTTTCAATTCGATTATTTTTCGGACAATTTCATAGCTTTTGAAAAGGACTTTTACAAATACGCAAACATCAACGTGCCACTTACATTCTTGACAGACGACATTTTAGAACATATGATATCCACGAAAAATGATTATTTCAGGATAAATGCGAAAAACTGCAAGGATAACATGGACCATTATTTTATCTTCAGGAAAAATTTCGCAAAAGAAAACAAATCCATAATTCTTTTTGAATACATCTGCCACAAAACACAATTGGAGTTTGAGAATTTGACAGATAATCGTTAAATTTACTTAAAATTTTTCATAATTATATAATTTTTTCAAAAAAATGCTTGACAATATTTTTTTACGAATGTATAATGATTAAAAATCAAACCTACAGAAAAGAAGAGTAGTCATAAATAGATTTTACAGAGAAGCTCCATTTGGTGAGAGGAGCAAATTGATGTTATGGTGAACATGGTCTTTGAGGGGACAGTTCGATATTAGGACTGTACGGCGACTTCCGTTATCATGAGTTAGAGCTTGATGGAGCTTGAAGTGGTGTATTTTTACATACACAAAAAAGGTGGTACCGCGGATATTTCGCCCTTTCTATTAGAAATAATAGAAAGGGCTTTTTTTATTACAAAAATTAGGAGGAGATTATGATTGAAATAACTTTTAGAGGAAGAGGTGGACAGGGAGCATTCACTGCATCTAAAATAATTGGAAATGCATGTGTAAAACAAGACAACTTGTACTCGTTGGCTTTCCCAACGTTTGGTCCAGAAAGAAGAGGCGCTCCTGTGAGTGCTTTTACTAAAATAGATACGAAAAAAATCGAAGACAGAACCCAAGTGCAAAACCCAGATTATTTGGTTATACTCGACGAATCGCTGTTCGATGTGAATGAATTAAAAAATCTAACAGATTGCACAGTATTCATCAATTCTTCAAAAAATTTTGAAGAAAAAAATGTTATTTCTGTAGATGCAACCAAAATCGCTTTGGATATTTTACATAAGCCGATTACAAATACTGCAATGATTGCAGCACTGTTTTCCAAATTCGATGTCATCGACAAAAAGAGCATTGTAGAAAGTTTCAAGGATAATTTGTCGCCATCAGTCGTGGATAAAAACGTAGAATTATTCGAAGAAGTTTTGAAAGAGGTGAACGAAAATGAAAAGACCAGAGCTTAAACAATTCAACGGTTTTGAAAAAATCGAAGATTATCCTTTGGGAACATATTACGAAGCGGGTTTTCTTACAGTTACCAACGATTCGTACCGAAGTTTTGATTATTTCGTCGACAAGGACAAATGCAAAAACTGCCTGGAATGTTACTTGTACTGTCCGGATGGAACTATTGAAAAGCAAAATTCATACGTTAGTATAAACCAAGATTTCTGCAAAGGGTGTGGAATTTGCCAAAAGATTTGCAATTTCGATGCGATAGAAAGGAAAACAAAATGAGAAGATTTTTATCGGGAAATGAAGCTGTAGCAGAAGGCGTTAGATTATCGAAACCAAACGTAATTTCGGCCTACCCTATCACTCCACAAACTACAGTGGTTGAAAAATTATCGGAAATAGTAGAACAGAAACAGCTTGATTCTAGATTTGTCCATGTGGAAAGCGAACACTCCGCACTTTCTTGTGCGATTGGTGCAAGTGCAATCGGAGCGAGGACTTTTACGGCGACAAGTTCACAAGGACTGTTGTACATGGCAGAATGTCTTCCCTACGCTGCTGGCGGAAAATTCCCAATCGTTATGGTGAATGCGAATCGTTCAACTGCACTTCCTTGGAATATTTTTGGAGACCAACGAGATTCCTTGTCGCAATTAGATAGCGGTTGGATTCAAGTGTACGTGGAAGATGCACAAGAAGCTTTGGATACAGTGATTGAAGCGTATTACATAGCTGAAAACAAGAAAGTCTCCACTCCAGTAATGATTAACTTGGATGGATTCGACCTCACACATACTTATGAACCAGTAGATGTACCTGATGCTAATGATGTAGATGAATTCTTACCAAAATTTGAAACCAAAAACAAATTCGATCTCAATCATCCTAGAAATTTAGGATTTTCCGTTGGACCTTCTGATAATTTGGAATGGAAAATCAGAGAAAACAAAGCAGTTGTGGATTCGTTGGAGATAATCGAAGAATCCAGAGCGAAATTCAAACAGATTTTCAACAGAGACCACGGTGGCGTGATTGATTCCTACAAAGTAAATGATGCGGATTACGTTCTAATCTCAATCGGATCAATCTCGGGATTAATCAGAAGTGTAATCGATGAATTAAGAGAACAAGGAGAAAAAGTCGGATACTTGAAACTAAGATACATCAGACCTTTCCCGACAGAAAAATTGAGAAAAGAACTTCAAAACGCAAAAAGAATTGGGGTTTTGGAAAAAGATATTTCATTCGGACATTTCGGTACAGTCTACGCTAATGTAAAATCAGTCACAGACATTGATTCACAAAACTTCGTAGGAGGACTTGGAGGACGAAATATCACACGAGATAACATCAAGGAGATTTTCCAAAAACTTAAACAAAATGGCGAAGAACTTAATTTTATAGGAGCGAAGTTATGAGTAACATAAACAAACGAACAATTACACAAGATGAATATTTTTACGGACACAAGGCCTGTTCCGGTTGTGGCGCTGCCCTTGCAGTTAGAATCGCTTTGAAAGTTCTCGGAGAAAGAGCAATCTCAGTTCTTCCAGCAGGTTGCATGTCGGCAGTTGGATTTAATTTCCCACAATTAGCTTTCAAGAACAACTCGATTATTTCGACGTTCGCAGGAACAGGCTCCATGCTTTCTGGCATTTACGAAGGAGCAAAGACTTTGGGGATTGAAGATTTGCAGATTGTAGGATTTGCAGGAGATGGTGCTACGGCAGACATTGGATTTCAAACATTATCCGCTGCAATCGACCGAGGTGACGATGTAATCTACATTTGCTACGACAACGAAGCCTACATGAACACAGGAATTCAAAAATCGTCCTTGACACCATTTGGCTCATCGACAACTACAACACCTGCAGGAAAAAACATCCACGGAAACACTCGCAACAAGAAAAATATTTTCGATATAATCGCAGCCCACGACATATCTTACGCAGCCACTGCATCTGTCGGCTACATTCAAGATTACATCGACAAAGTTGAAAAAGCATCCAAAATCCGCGGAACCAAATACATTCACGTCCTCTCCCCTTGTCCAGTCGGTTGGGGCACAAATACAGACGATACCATTGATTTGGCGAAAGAAATCGTGGACAACTGCATGTTCCCATTAGAAGAATACGAAAATGGAAAATATTCCATCAAAGAAATCAAAAATAGAAAATCAGTTCACGATTACATCAGAAAACAAAGAAGATACAAACATTTAACAGATGAAGAAATAGATTTAATTGAAGAAAACACAATCAAAAATTACGAAAACAAACTTAGGAGGGTTTATCATGATTAGAAACAACATCAAAGAAATTACAAAAGAAAAATTAGAAAGTTTAAGAACATCCAAATACTGGGAAGAAGAATTGGAAACACTAAGCCGTGAAGAAATCGAAAAACTACAATTACACGAATTGAAAAACATATTGGTTCACGCTTACGAAAACTCAGAATACTACAGAAAAAGCTTTGATGAAAATTTGTTAGATCCATACGAATTTTCATCTCTTGAAGAACTTGCAAACTATCCATTTATCAACAAAAAAACAGAACGTGACACACAACACAAAGGAAGTTTCCTTGGACAAATGGCATGTACAAGTGAAGACGACGTAGTGTTCATCTCCGCATCTTCTGGATCAACAGGAGTTCCTACGATTTCTCCATTCACACAACAAGACCTCGACGAATTTCAAAACGTAGAATCCAGATTTTTCTACCAAATCGGAATGAGAAAAAGGGACCGTTACGTTCACGCACTCAACTTCTCGTTATTTGTCGGAGGTCCTGATGTAATCGGAGCACAAAATGTCGGCGCACTTTGTATTTGGGCAGGAACTATTCCATCTGAAAAACTATTGAACATAATTGTAAATTACAAACCAACTATAATCTGGACGACTCCTTCTTATGCGTGGTATTTGGGTGAAACTGCCAAGAAACACGGCTACAATCCAAAAGAATTATCGTTGAAGAAAATAATCGTTGCAGGAGAACCTGGTGGATCAATCAATGCCACAAGAGAAAAAATCGAGGAATTGTGGAACGCTGATTTGTATGATTTCTACGGATTAAGTGATATCTTTGGAGCGTGCGCTGCAATGTGTGAACAAAAAGATGGACTTCACATCGCTGAGGATCAAATCTTAGTTGAAGTAATCGATCCTGAAACTGGAAAAGTTCTACCAGAAGGAGAAGTCGGAGAATTGGTCTTCACATCTTTGAGAAAACAAGCAAGACCAATGATTAGATTTAGAACTGGAGACATCGGATATGTAAACAAACAAAGATGCAAATGCGGCAGAACATCTACAAGGATTTACATACAAGGAAGATTAGACGACATGTTCATAGTATCTGGAGTGAACGTATTTCCTTCAGATGTAGAACACGCAATCAGACAAGTAGAAGGAATCACTGGAGAATACAGAATCAGAATCTTAGACAAAAACTTAAGCACAGCTTATTCTGTTGAAGTAGAGAAAAACGACGACATCACAGATGTAGAAGCTTTGAGAGAAAATATATGGAAAGAATTGAAAGTTAGACTTGGTGTGAAACCTCACGAAATCATCATCCACGAAGATGGATATCTTCCAAGACAAACTCACAAAGCAAACAGAGTTATAGACGAAAGACACTAAAATGAAAAACTTATCAAATAGAGCGACAAGTTTCACAGAATCTGTCATCAGAAAAATGACACTTGTCGCCAACAAATACAATTCAATCAATTTGGCGCAAGGATTCCCAGAATTTGATCCGCCAGTTGAAATATTAAACAGATTACAAGAAATTTCTCTGACAGGCCCACACCAATATTCCATAACTTGTGGGGCGAAAAATTTGAGAGAAGCCATCGCAAAAAAACACGAAAAACTCACAGGAAACACCACTAACCCTGATGAAAACGTCGTTGTGACATGCGGTGGTACAGAGGCAATGATGGCGAGCATGATGGCAATCACAAATCCTAGTGACAAAGTTATCATATTCTCTCCATTTTATGAAAACTACAAAGCCGACGCGATTTTGTCCGGAGCAGAGCCAATATTCGTAAAATTAAACCCTCCAAATTTTGATTTTGACATAGACGAATTGGAAAATGCATTCAAACAAAATCCGAAAGCCATCATCCTCTGCAATCCCTCTAACCCATCTGGAAAAGTATTCACCAGAGAAGAATTACAAATAATAGCAGATTTTGCAGAAAAATACGACACCTACGTCGTGACAGATGAAGTGTACGAACACATAGTCTACAAACCATACGTGCACACGTATTTTACATCATTACCGAAAATGAAAGACAGAACCATCACCACGACATCTCTCTCCAAAACATACTCAATTACAGGTTGGAGACTTGGCTACACAATCGCAAACAAAGAAATCACACAAGCAATCAAATCAGTGCACGATTTTCTTACAGTCGGAGCAGCAGCCCCACTACAAGAAGCGGCAATAGTTGGACTTAATTTTGGTGACGAATACTACGAAAAGCTGCAAGAAAAATACACTCACAAAAGAGATATTTTTCTCAACGGATTAAAAAAATCGGACTAGACTTCTACTCTCCACAAGGAACGTATTTCGTAATGGTCGACATATCCAAGTTCAATCGCAAATCAGACTATGATTTCTGCGTAGAATTGTCTCAAAAAATCGGCGTAACACCGGTGCCTGGTTCATCTTTTTTCAAAGACGACAACAACGATTATGTTAGATTCCATTTCGCCAAAAACGATGACACATTAATTGAAGCAATCAATCGCCTACGAAAAATCAACGATTTGTTGGTTTACTAAAATAAATCTACCTAATTTCAAATAAATACTCCTAAGCAATGACCGCGACATTAGTTGCGGTTTTGCTATGTCGTAAAATTTAAAGTAGTTTCAAGGCAAAGGAAAGTAGAAAACCAGTTTGCAAGACATAGACAAATTACAGGGACAATAAAACACAAAAACTCGTAAACCACTCATCTGTCTACAAAAATTGCTTAAAGTAGTTTCAGGGTATACGAAAATAGACACCGATACGAACGAATATCTAGACTACAAAAATTAGCAAATTCTAAGCTCATGAATCTAAAACCGCAAACTCGCCTTCGGCTCAAACAGTGTGATTTTTTAACGATTCACTTCGCTTGAATTTGATGTAATTTTTTCCGTATGATATTCTAACCGTATCGGATCGTCTATTTTTATTTCACTGAAATACAAAATCGTTGGACATCTATGTCTCACAGGGACGGAAGACACAAAAACCCTTATGCACAAGACAACAAAATCGTCGATTTCTATGCATAAGGGTTTGTTTATCACAGTCTTTCTCTGTGATTTATTTTGTCAAAAACTAAAGTCTTTCTAGAAGTGATTTCACAAATTCGTAAGTTCTTTGTGTAGATTCAATTGAAAGTCTTTCCTTAGGACTGTGAACATCTTTCATAGTAGGTCCTATGGAGATCATTTCCATGTCTGGGAAAGTATCTATGAATACTGCTGGTTCCAATGCTGCATGGACTACTTCAACCTTCATTTCTTTTCCAAACAAATCTTTGTATGTTTCAAGCGCCAAGTTTCTCAATTTAGACTCTTTTGCAAATGCCCATGGTTTGTAATAATCTTCCTTCTTAACTTCAAATCCATATTTTTCATAAACTTTTGACACATCTTCAGTGTGTGCGTCGAAAGTTTCTGGGTTTGAACTTCTAAGAGAAATGGTTACTTTCAACACATTTTCTTTGATTTCAAATATTGCCAAGTTGTTGGAACATTCAACGATATCTGGATATTCCTTCATCATGCTGTAAACTCCGTGAGGGACCTCTCCGATGAAAGATAAGATATCTTTTTTGTCATTTTCATCCAAAACTTTTTCGGTGTTGTCACATTTTTCAATCTTAACTCTCATATCTTTATCCAATGGATATTTTGCAATTAAATTGGAAAAATCAACATCGTAATCGTCTTCGTTAGAACTGAACACAACCTTCGCATCTCTTGGAATAGCGTTGTGTTTTGTTCCACCTTCGATGCTAACAAGTGCTACAGGTGATTTTTCTTCGATTAACTTCAAAGCTTCACGTGCAAATTTAATGGAATTACCTCTTTGTTGGTGAATTTCCATTCCTGAGTGACCACCAAGCATATTGTTGATGTTCATAACAAATGTGTTTTTCATTTTATTGTCCACGTAATTTAGTTTTTTCGTACCAATTATATTGTGTCCACCAGAACAACCAGACAACAAAATTCCTTCTACTTCAGCGTCAATATTCAAAAGTTTTCTACCTTTGATATTTTCTCTCTTCAAAGCTCTCGCACCGACCATTGTAGTTTCTTCGTTAGTAGTAACCAACAATTCAAGTGCAGGGTGCTTAGCGTTTTTGTCTTCCATAATCGCAAGACCAATCGCACTTGCAATACCATCATCTGCACCCAAAGTAGTGCCTTCTGTTTTAACCCAATCGCCATCTACAACTAGTGGAATAGGATCTGTCAAAAAGTCGTGGTCAACTCCGTCAGCTTTTTCTGCAACCATATCCATGTGGCCTTGAATTACAACTGAAGGATGATCCACATAATCTGGATGAGCTGGTTTTCTAATTATAATGTTATTGCTTTCGTCTTGAATTGTTTCAAGTCCCAAATCTTTTCCAGTCTTGTACAAGAAATCACTCACTGCTTGTTCATTTCCAGATTCTCTAGGAATTTTAGTCAATTCTTCAAAATAATGAAACACTCTTTCTGGTTTTAAATTTTCTAACATATTTTCTCCTTTTCTGTTCAAATTACTGTTCAAACAAACACATTCTTTGAGATTAACCCAAAGAATGTGTTCAAATTTCTAAATTAATGTAACAATATTCCCGAAAGAATACCGTAGTAGTTACCAATTACATAACCTAAAGTACCTACCAGAAGTGCAGGAACGATAAGTTCTGTCCAACCTTTTGATACAGCCATTGCTGCTGCAGTAGTTGGTCCACCAACATTCGCATTTGATGCGATAATGATTTCTTCAATATTGAATTTGAAAAGTTTTCCAAATATCAATGAAACTATTAAGTTGATTAATACAACGATTAATGCGAATACTAATAACAATGGAGATTCTCTCAAAATCAATCCTATTGAAGCTGGAGCTCCGATAACTGCGAAGAATAAATAAATTAAGAAAGTACCAATTTCTTGGCTTCCTCTGATAGATGAAATTTGTTTAGGGAATACTGATGCAAGTATCATAGTAAATGTAGTCATTAACAAGTATTTATTTCCCAATAATCCACCAAAAATTGCACTTACAGCGCCTTCGCCTTTGAACAAATCTCCAAATACTGTAGCTAATTTGTCAGAAATGGCTACGATAACAAATGATAATGCAACTGTGAAAGCAATGTCTTTAAGAGAAATTTCTTTTGCTCCCCAATATTTTGCAGCCATAGTTTTATTAGCTTCCTTGTCAGATTCTGATTGTTCTTCCAAAGCGTTAACAAGTGGCATCTTATAATGTTTCTTGATAACAGCCATTGTTGGAAGTGCCATCAATGTGAAGAAATATAAAGCCATAAGTAAGTTATCTGCAACTAATGCAGCTGATACAGTTGCTCCAGGAACCTTGTATTGTTGACTCATTGCAACGAAGTTTACTGAACCACCAGTATAAGTACCCACAAACATTGGAACGATGTCGTTCAAAGCAGGAATTGCATTCTTCAAAGCAAAGTATGCAACAAATCCACCTAAAATTGTTCCAATACCACTAAATAAATAAATAATTAAAACTCTTCCTGAATCTCTACCAATTTTTTTGATATCAGCGTTGAATAACAACATTGGTACAGCCAAAGGAACTACATAACTCCATACAGCATCGTAAACCGGTGCTTCTGTTGGAATAATTTTAAGGTTTGACAGAATTAAAGTAAAAGTCAAAGCCAAAATACATCCTGTAACCTTACTTGCCCATGTATATTTTTGTTCCAAATATATTGCAAGAGCAGCACATGATGCCAACACAGCCCAAAGTATCCAAGTACTTTCGGCACTAATAAATGATCCCATAAGAATCCTCCTTCAAAATATTTTATTTAATTAAATTATAATACCAATAAATAAATTATGCAAGTGTTTTCTTGAAATTTATAAATAAAATCACAAGTAATTTACTTGCTTTTAAACTGGTATTTTCATTATAATTCAGCGTTAAATTCAATTCATTTTTGTGTTAAATGTGAAAATGTTTTTGTTCACACAAATAAAAAAGGCATTAGATTTACTAACGCCTTCAAAATTATTTTTGAATCATTGTGTTAAGCACAATAATATCCGTTTCCTTCATACCTTCCTTAGCAACATAACCAATACTTCTGATAGTTTCTTCGATATCGTCTTTTAATAAACCATCTCCAGGTTCGAAGTTTCTGTTTTTTTTCGCCAAATAATATCCTGAAATGCCTGCATCTACAGCTGTTGCGATTTTTGCAGCACAGGATGGTTTCGCACCGTCACAAATCATACCCGATGCAATCATCAACGCATTTCCTATTGTTTTTTCAATCAAATCCAAATCCTTAGTTTCCATGTAGCAAATTCCAGCTCCTGCTGCAACTCCTGCGGATGTAACTCCACAAAATGCTGAAAGTCTACCTATAAATCTTTTGATGTGAAGTGCAGTCAAGTTCGTAATCAAAAGTCCACGATATAATGTTTCTCTGTCGTAATTTTTTTCATTTGCAAATACAACAAGTGGCATCGTGCAAGTTATGCCTTGGTTTCCACTTCCCGCATTAATTACAACTGGTAATGAACAGCCACTCATACGTGCATCTGATCCTGCTGCTGCTCTTGCCTTAGCTTTCGTTCTGATAGATTCATCTTCGTCTATCAAAATCTTGCCCATTGCAACTCCCCATTTTCCAGTCAATCCTTCATCGGAAATATCAGAATTCAAAGTAATTTGTTTTTCCAATAAGTCCTTAACTTCTCCCAAGTCCACGTTGTTTGCGTATTCGAAAATATCTTTCACTGAAAGTTCGTCGTAATTTTCGTATTCTGGAGTGTGAGTGTAGCAATTATCAATATGTATTACCTCATCATTTTTGGTAACCTTAACTATGTTTGTGTGTTTGTTTTTGATTTCTACATCCACAGTGTTTTTCTTGTCATCTTCAGCTACGATTTCAATGTCTAAGTTTTCAACGCCTTCTTTTAGGCTAACAGTGATGATGTCTTTTTCCAATAAATCCTTCGCAACCTTGATGTCATCTTCAGTAACCTTTGACAAAACCTCAAGACCAAGACAAGAATCGCCCGCAACAGTTCCAATAGCAGTCGCAGCTTCCACGCCCTTCATTCCGTTAGTGTTTGGAACAGTAACACCCTTTACGTTTTTAATAATATTTCCTGAACACATAACCTCGATTTTAGTTGGAATACTTCCCAAAACTTCCCTAGCCTTAGCCGCAGCCAACGCAATAGAAATAGGTTCAGTGCATCCCAACGCCATAATCAATTCAGATTTTAATAAATCAGTGTAATTTTTCATTAGTACTCCTCAATAAAAAATAAATTTATAACAATTTCTTCCATACATTAATCATTATAACACTTGAAATATTTCGTTGCAAATGATTTCAAGCTGTTACAAATACTCCAAAATAACCTTCCATTCTTTTTCCAAATCATCCAACCTGTATCTAGCATTTGCAGGTGATGTCGAAGGAAGCTTCGTAGCATCCACCCCCAAATTCTTTTTGTGATATCTCTCAAAACACTTAAAAGAAGCAGTCCCATTGCAAAAAACATGATTAATATTTGCACAATCCACAATCCCCTTCAAATTAGAAGGCACCACGTTTTTGATACTAGAATCTGATGAACCAATAATATCGCACTGATAAATCGAATCGTACACAGCAATATTATGCTCCAACAAAAATCTCTTCCTCTCCTCAATACTCACATCCAAATCCACATCGAAAAGCCTCTCCATCAACTTCCAAAACCTGTTTTGTGGATGACCGTAGAAAAACCCGTACTCCCTAGTCTTCACCGACGGAAAAGAACCCAAAATCAAAATCTTCGAATCCTCATCGTAAAGAGGTTTCAACGGATGAACAATCGTCTCGTAATTTCCCTTCATAAAATCCCCCTATCAACCTAGATTATATCATAACAACACAAAGCGCTTCCGTCCCCGCTAGGTGAAATCTTTGTTGTGGTTATGTGGATTGGTGGTTTTATGGCGTTGTGAAATAAAGTAGATTATTAGATTTGATAAGGATGCATTGAAACAAAGTAGATTACCAAGTTTGCTAAGAATATCATACGGAGAAAATAAGTATAAATTCAAGCGAAGTGAATCGTAAAAAAATTGTGCTGTTTGAGCCGAAGGCGAGTTCACAATTTTAGATTCACAAGCTTAGAATTTATTTATTTGTGTAGTCCAGATATTCGTGCAAACTGGTTTTCTACTTTCCCTGTCCTTGTAAAACGGAGATTTGCATTGAAACAAACCAAAAACATCGTAAACAAGCGAATCATTCGGAAAAATTGTTTTAAATTCAAGCGAAATGAAACGTTAAAAAATCGCACTGTTTGAGCGTCAGCGAGTTTGCGATTTTAGTTTCATAAGCGATGAATTTATCAATTTTTGTAGACAGATGATCGGTTTACGAGTTTTTGTGTTCCCTGCCCCTGTAACGTGTAAATGTCTTGCAAACTGGTTTTCTACTTTACTTTGTCTAGAAACTACCTTCAGCAATTCTCTTGCTATGAAACTATTCCTCATTTCCCCGCAACAAAAAAGAGGTGAATCATCACCCCTCGTTATCTACTCAAAATCATATCGAATTTTTGTTTCAACTCTTGTGTTGATGCTGCAACATCTCCCGTCGAAAAAACCGCTGATGTCAATGACACAGAATCCACATTACAATCGAAAATCATCCTAATATTGTTCTTGTTAATGCCACCAATCGCAGTGATTGGAATGTGAATCTTCTCGGAAATCTCCTTTAACGTGTCGATTGTAACCCTCACAAAATCATCTCCAGTGAACGTCGGAAAAATCGCCCCCACACCGATGTAATCTGCGCCAGCTTCTTGTGCCTCCAACGCTTGTTCCAACGTGTGACAACTAATTCCGATAATCTTGTCGTTGCCAAGAATCTCCCTCGCGTATTTAATCGGCATATCCTTTTGTCCCAAATGCACCCCGTCGACATCGCACGCCTTAGCAATATCAACCCTGTCATTCACAATCAAAAGTTTGCCCATACTTTGAGTAATCTCTTTTATCTTAAAAGCTTCACGCATGATACTTCTAGTATCCATGTTTTTTTCTCTAAGTCTTACAGAATCTGCACCATTTTTCAGCGCAATCTCAATAGTTTCCGACAAATCCCTTCCTTTGAGAGTTTGTTTATTCGTGACCAAGTTCAACCCTAAGTTAAATTTCTTATTCATTTTCCAACTCTCCTTTAAAAAACTTGTAGAAATGATTTGTAGGTCCATTTCCCTTGCCAATATGCAAATCGTGCTTAATAGCATTAGTAATGTAATCCTTACTGAATTTCACAGCATCATCTATCGATTTTCCAAGCGCCAAATTACTAGCGATCGCACTTGAAAGCGTACAACCAGTCCCATGAGTGTTCTTCGTGTCAATCTTTTCAGTCACAAATTCGTGAAAATTCTCGCCATCATACAAAATATCAATCGCATCTCCCACATGATGACCGCCCTTCACAAGAACGTATTTCGCTCCCATATCGTGAATAATCACAGCACACTTTTTCATATCGTCTACACCGTCGATTTTCATTCCACTAATTCTCTCTGCCTCTGGAATGTTCGGAGTTATACAAGTGCACAAAGGAATTAAATCCTCAATCAACAAATCAATCGCATCTTCTTGCATCAAACAAGCGCCGTGCTTTGCATACATCACAGGATCCAACACCACATTTTCTGGTTTGTACTCCAATAATTTGTCCCTAACACAACTCATAATCCTCTTGTTCGATAACATTCCGATCTTCACAGCGTCAGTACCCATATCGTTATAAATACAATCAATCTGATCCCTTATAATCGTATCTGGCAAATCCTCAATCGACACCACCTCAAAAGTATTCTCTGCGACCACCGAAACAATAACGCTCATCGCATACACCCCGTGTGCTGACATAGTCTTGATATCCGCTTGAATTCCTGCTCCGCCTGAACAATCAGAACCTGCAATAGTAAGAACTTTCTTCATAACTCCTCCTAATAATTTGCTGCAAATTAAATTATATACCTATAATCATTTTACTTCAACTAATCCCTGTTGTAGAGTTTCACAATCGAAGAAATTTTACATTCAAGCTCATCCGTAAGCCAATCTTTTTTCATTCTCCACGTCCAATTACCCAACGTGTTCGGCGTATTTGTCCTGTAATCATCATCCAAATCCAAGAAATCCTGCATCTGACACATACACAAATCGGCTCTCGTCATGTACGCAACTTTTATCAAAGCCATTTCAACATCATCTGAATTCACATAATTTTTAATGTATTCAAGTTCATCAGAATTTCTGCTATTTACAAATCCCCACAACGTTTGATTGTCGTGAGTTCCAGTGTAGTAAACACAATTTTCTCCCACGTTGTGTGGCAAATAATCCGACTCCTCATTCACATCAAAAGCAAACTGCATCACCTTCATGCCCTTGAACCCAAATCTGTCGCGCAGATTGATAACATCATCAGTAATCAAACCCAAATCCTCGGCAACAATCCTGTCAATCAAGTTTTCTTTTTTCAAAATCTCAAAAAACTCCTCGCCCTTTGCCTCAATCCAGTGTCCGTTTTCAGCAGTGTTTTCCGATGCATCAATCGCCCAAAAAGCTTCAAATCCTCTAAAATGATCCAGACGAAGCACATCGTACATTTTCAAATTATGCTTCAACCTTTTCAACCACCATTCAAAACCAGTTTTCTCACAATAATCCCAATCATACACGGGGTTTCCCCAATATTGCCCAGTTTCAGAAAATCTGTCCGGAGGAACACCTGCAACAAGTTTCGGTGACAAATCCTCGTTCACCACAAACATATCGGGATTTTGCCACATATCGCTGCTTTCCTTCGATACATAAATCGGCAAATCTCCAAATATTTTTATCCCCAAATCATTCGCATAATTTTTCAATTCGAAATACTGCTTGTAAAACAAACATTGTACGAACACATTGTATTCAATCTCAGAAGCTAACAAATTTTCGTAATAATCGACGCTTTTCTTCTTGCGGTATTTTATATCATCCGGAAATTCCAACCAAGATTTGCCATTAAAATACTTTTTCAAAGCCTGAAACAAACAAAATCCACGAACAAGTTCACGCTCACTAAAATTTTCTGTGTCGATTATCTTCAAAACCTTGTTGTTCTCAAAAGCCTTGCGTAAAATCTGATCCTTTGATTTCGCCACATAATCGTAATCAACAAAATCATCTTCAAATTTGTAGCCACGAACATCTCTTTCCGTCAGCAAACCATCCTCAATCAACTTGTCGATGTCGATGTACATGTAGTTTCCTGCAAAAGTTGACGGCGACAAATACGGACTGTTGCCGTCAGAACTAATCGGAACAAGTGGCAATATCTGCCAATAAGTCTGCTTCGATTTCTTCAAAAACCTCACAAACTCATACGCACTCTCACCAAAACTTCCGATTCCATATTTTGAACTTAAACTGAACACAGGACACAAAATCCCTGCTTTTCTATTACCACTCATATTAGCCCTTCTTGTTTTGTTCACGATACATTCTCGTGTAAATCTTGCCATTCGCCAACAATTCTTCGTGCGTTCCTTTTTCTACAATAACGCCCTTGTCCAACACGTAAATGCAATCCACATTTTTAATCGTAGACAATCTGTGCGCAATTATAAATGTAGTCCTGTTTTGTTTCAATTTGTCGATTGCATACTGAATCACAGATTCCGTTTGCGTGTCGATGTTTGCCGTCGCCTCGTCCAATATCAAAATCTTCGGATTGGTGATGTAACTTCTCGCAAATGCTATAAGCTGCTTTTCACCAGCAGAGAAACTTGCGCCATTGTCCTTGACTTCTTCATCAAGACCATTTCTGAAATCTATCAACCTGTCAGCACCGATATCCCTCAACGCATTCTCAACTTCTTCATCTGTAAAATCCTTGTCGAGCCTGATGTTACTCCTAACATCTCCCATAAAAAGCACAGGATCTTGTGGCACCAAGGAAATATTCTTCCTTATAGAATCCACGCTGTAGTCGTTGAAGTTCTTGCTGTCGATTTTGATTACACCTCGTTGTGGCTTATAAAATCCTAAAAGCAAATTGATTATTGTAGTCTTGCCACTTCCAGTAAACCCTACGAATGCAACACTTTCTCCGCTTTTTATATCAAGCGACAAATCTTTAAGCACAGGTTCGTTTTCAATATACGAGAAATCAACATTTTCAAACTTAACATCACCCTTGATGTCGCCGATTTCTCGTTCCGGAAATTCCTCGACCTCAGTATCCAATAATTCAAACACATGCTCTGCTGCACTGAACGATTGCTCCAATGAGCCCATTCTTTCCACGCAGTTACTGATGTACAAGAAAGTCCTCGAAGTGTATTCCATCGTCAAATACATGCTCCCCAACTTTACATCAGTATTTCCAGTCAAAACATTGTACGCGTAAATTCCAAGTATCGTAATCGTCGCAAAATTTCTGAGAAGCTGCGACACATTATAGCTCATCGTACCGTAAGCCCTCGTCACCATATATCCGTAATCATACACGTTTTTCGCAGAAGTTTCATAATCCTTACTGAAATCATCTTCCAAATTATACGCCTTGATTATCTCGATATTATTGATAGTCTCGTTGATTTTCGCATTCTCTTCGCTAATGTATTTTCTCATATTTGTAAATGCAAAGCGTGATTTTTGCAAAAATTTCTTAAAAATATAAAACATAATTGGAAAAAATAGGCACACAATAATCCCGATTTTCGTGTCAGTTATAAGCACCATCGCAATCATAAAAATACTCACGATTACGCTTACCATAAGCTGTGCCAACACCATTTGGTAGAAACTCTTCACAGTTTTCGTGTCGTTTGTAATCCTGCTGACAACTTTTCCCGCCGGTAAATTATCGTAAAAAGATATCGGCATTTTTTGAATGTGATCGTACACATCCATCTGCATTCTGCGTGCGATTTTGTTCGCAGTTTTCTCCAAATACACCGTTGAATTGTACTTCCACAGTGAATCCACGAAGAAAACCGCCGCATACAAGCACAACACCAACGCTAATTTTCTAATATTGTATACAAGTTTTTCTCCTGTAAGTAAATTGTTGATGATATACGCCAATATAATCGGCCCGATAATCTCGAATATCGTCATCAACACCGTAAACAACATCCCTATCGTCAAGTTTTTCTTCTCGTTTAGGGAGTATTTTATTATTCTATTCGTCACACTCTTTCTCATAAGCACTCTCCACTGTCTGTCTCAAATATTGCTCCTTGTACCAACCATCTTGTTTCATCAAAGAGTCGTGAGTCCCTCTTTCAACTATTCTGCCGTTTTCAAGAACGATAATCTCATCTGCATCCTTCACCTGGCTAATCCTGTGAGTCGCGATGATATTCGTCTTGCTGGAGCGAATTTTTCTGAAATTATCCAAAATATTCTTCTCCGTCGTTCCGTCCACAGCACTCATGCAATCGTCCATAATCAAAATATCCGGATTCTTTATCAAAGCCCTCGACAACGCAATCCTTTGTTTCTGACCGCCCGACAAACTAATTCCCTTTTCTCCACACAACGTATCCGTTCCATTCACAAGCTTATCCAAATCCTTCTCAAAATCGCTCATTCGTATAGCTTCCATCAATTCTTCATCCGTTGCATCCTTGTTTGTAAGCTTGATATTTTCGCCAATAGTCTTCGAAAAAATCATGTGATTTTGTGGAACATAACCCATTCTTTCTCTGACTGATTCGATAGTATAATCGGTCAAGTTTTTGTCATTCAGAAATATTTCTCCATCTTCTACATCGTAAAATCTAAGAAATTGCTTCAACAAAGTAGTCTTGCCGCTTCCAGTTTTTCCCAAAACTCCCAAAGTTTTTCCAGGTGTAATTAAGAAATTGATATCACTGAGAACATTCTCCTTCGAAGTCGGATACTTGAACGACAAATTCCTAAACTCAATCGTAGGATTTTCCTTCAAATCAACAGCATCAGGTTTATTCACAATGTCTTCCTTGTAATCCCACACCTCTTGAATCCTGTCCATACTCGCATCGGCTTGCTTCTTCACACTGATGAAATCGCCCATGCCAATCATCGGCCAAATCAACAAATTCAAATAAAACATAAAACTCATCAGTCTTCCCACAGTAATGCTTCCTGTTCGTATCAAATAAGTTCCATAAGAAATCGCCAACACATAAGTCATAACCTCTATCGGCTTTTGGATTGGGCCATACCATGCGATTAACTTTGCAGTCGCCATGTTTTTTTCATACAAATCATCCGCCCTATCTTGGAACTTCTTTCTTTGAAAATCCTTCAAATTATTTGCACGAACCACACGCACACCACTTACAGTCTCCAAAGTCTGATCGTTCATCTTATCGAACGATTTTTGCGACTCATCAAAAGTCGTATTCAATTTGTTGCCAATTTTGTTGCTCACCACAACCAAAATCGGAAGTGGAAGCACACTTAATAAAGTTAACCTGAAATCTGTCGTCACAATCATCACGATAACTATCAAAATAGGATAAAAAGTCGAATCGAATAAACTCATCAAACCATATCCCGCAAAATCTCCCAAAGCGTACGGATCATTTGTAGCCTTCCCCATCAAAGACCCCGTGGAATTCTTCTCGAAAAACTCCGGCGATTGTTTCAAATATTTGTCGTACAACCTTGTAGTCACCAAATACCTAATCGTGTCATCGCCCCTAAACACATTCAAATTCCACACAACGCTAACCACATAACACAGAACACTTGCAACCAAGCAAATTCCCAAATTAATCTTCAAATTTTCAACTGTCACATTCTTGTTAAAAATATTGTCCGCCACATTACCAATCATGTACGGCAAAACCAACTTGAAAGCATAATCAAAAATAAGTGCGATAATTGCGATTATGTAGCTTTTCTTGTAGTAATCAATAAACCACTTATACCTTTTTAACATACTTACTCCTTTACTTTTGCAATAAAAAATAGGGCTCATAAAGAGCCCCAAATAGCAAATTCTATTTTTGCAATAATTTAATGATGTGTTCTCTGAAATCTTCTCCGTCCATAGTAACAGCACCTGTGCCACCAAAAATATCCACAGATACCTTGAAGAAGTTCACAACTAATTTGTCTCCCAAATCATAGTGTTCTTCAATATGACCTGGAACGAAAATCAATTCCTTCTTGTCTGTTTCAACATCATCAAGGTTCAAATGTTTGATAGGGTCAACCATGGCTTCAACCACACCCATATCTTCCATCATCCACATGTTGTTGTTCCAGAATCTTTTTTCTTCAGGACTTCCACCATTCAAAAGCTCTTTGTTTGTAATAGATGATAAAACTCTTCTAACAGCTTCCTCATCAAATTTGTCATTGTATATTAATTTCATTTCGTCTCTATTAGCCACATCAATGATAAAAGATTCAGCAACCTTTTGACCTTCTGACGCTGATTGCCAGAAATATAGCATCATTTCAACTACTTCATTATTAATTTTAATGTTCATTATTCAGACCTCCTTCTCTCTAAAAATTCTCTATATTAAATATTATACAACTAACAAAAACTTTTTCCAACAAAATTTTCAAATTTTATCATATTTTCCAATAATTCTACAAATTTTCTTTTTTCAAATCCGCATACACCTTCATCGTATCATCATATCCAAGCTTCAAACCGTATCGCATCTTTTCCTTTTCAAACTCCAAAACTTTTGGAAAATCTCTGTCCCACGTTTTAATAATCGTGTATTTTGGATTTTTCTTCAACTTATTCGTCAACAAATACGGCTTCAACGATACAAGAACAATCTCATCACACACATCATCAATCATCTTGTACGGATTATTCTCCATATATCCACCATCAATCAACCTCTTACCGTCCAATTTTTCTTGCTTAAACACCAGCAAATTAGAACTTGCACGCAAATAATCTCGTAAGTGACCTTGTGGAATATCGTCAATAAACAAATTCAAAACCCTTCTTTGTTCCACATCAACAGTATTAAGACCGAACTTCATCCTAGATTCACGGACTCTTTTCTCATCAATATATTCGCTCAACAACTCATTCAAAGGCTCCACCCCGAAACCCTTGTTATCAAAAAAATCCTTCGCCAAGTTCAGCTTATCCCTTGCATTTTCTAAGCAAAGCCTCTCCTTCATTATAGAATTGACATCATTGTCCTTTACGCTAATCACATCATCGTAAGTCAAATTCTCCCACAATTTATACGCAATCTCCCAATCTCCCTGACAAATCATAGCCCCATTGATAGCTCCAATCGAAGTTCCTACGATATAATCAAAGTCAATTCCCATTTCCACCAACGCCTTGTAAGCGCCAATCTGATAGCAGCCCCTCGCTCCGCCGCCTTCCAACACTAACCCTCTCATAAAAACCCCCTTCTTAATATGATTATATCATCAACCAACCCCACAATGTGTGATATAATTTTTCGTGAAAGGAATACACATGTACACACTACTACTAATATCTGCGATACTTTTAATAATCGCAGCCACAGACAACTTCATAAGCATGTTCACAGCGACAAGCACCGTTTTGTTCGCAATTAGTGTCATCGGACTAATATTTGCACCAAATTCTAATGTAATCTTGAACATAATCATAGCGATCAACCTAATCACAAATTTATTTATCCTTGCGATAATATCATACAGACTCTACCAAAAAGCAAAAGTCAAAGCCAACATCGCACTTCACTTATCGGCAAGTTTACTATACATCGCAATGATAGCAATAAACCTGTTCAAAATATTTGACCTTTACAAATACATAATAGGAATGAATTTGTATCTCAGCTTGATTGTACTGTCACACCTACTCGGAAACCTCATCATCAAATATCAAAAAATCGCCACAGATTTTGACTACATCATAGTCCTTGGAGGATCCATGAAAGGAATCGAACTCTCTGAGCTCATCAAACAAAGAATGCTCACATCATTCGCCTACTACAGAACCAATAAAAGCATTATGATATTTTCCGGCGGCAAATCCAACGGAGACATCGAAGAATCCGTAGCCATGAAAAACTTCGCCGTCCAAAACAACATCCAGGACACAGATATTTTATTGGAAAAACTTGCCATGAACACAATGCAAAACATAGAATACGTAAAAACACTCATACAACAGCAAGATGCAGAACACGACAGAAAAAAAGTCTGCGTCATCACCAACAACTTCCACGCATTCAGAACCAAACTCATCTGCAACAAAATGAAAGTCAATTGGACAGTAATACCCGCAGAATCTAACCTCAATTCCAAAATCAACACCTACCTAATAGAATTATTAGCCGCAATCTACCTAGACATCGTACTTCACATCATAATGCTTGTCATCATCACCATAATAATAGGCATCTTAATATAATCGTAGATATTTTGTAGACATTCTCCTGATTGGAAAATCGAAATAGTGGTATAATATATGTAAAGAAATCGGAGGAGGATTTTATGAAAAACATTAAAAAATTTGGATTATTACTTGCATTAATCGCTTCAGTATCGCTATCAAGCTGCAGCAGCGAACAATCATTAACTAAACCTGATACAACAACATCAACAGCTGAAGACAGCAAAAAAGATACAGCAGCCGACACACAAGAAAACAAAAAAGAAGACAAAGAAAACAAAGAAGACAAAAAACCAGAAGAAACAACAGAAGCTACAGAAAAAGGCGAAACAAAAAAAGACAACCAACAAGAACTTACAGATGATGAAAAAGCAACACTAGATGAATTTGTAGAAAGATTAGAAAAATACGAAAACGGAACAGCAGGCGCATCACTAAAAATGGATAGACTATTCACAGAAATGGTCAACAGATGCACATCATTAGAAACAAAACCAGAAAAATCACAAGAATATCTAATCAAAAAAGTATCCCAAGTCAAAGACACTGAAAACTTCAAACAATCAGTAAAAGGACTAAAAGATACCATAGAATACTACAAATCAAACAAACAACAATACATCCAAGAACTAAAAGACAGTGGCGCAACATGGGATCCACAAATCAAACTAGAATCCTTGGAAAATGTAGTAAACAAATTACAATAGAAATGATGAAAGAAGCTGCAAAATGACCTGAACCCGTAAACACGGAATAATTTATTAATATTTTAAGCGGAATGTAATCTGTACATAACAGGGGACATTCCGTTTAATTTTGTTTTAATTCTATCTTCATTGTACCATTTAATATATTTTTCTATCTCACTTATCAAATGATCATAACTAGTAAAATCCTCTCCATAATACATTTCTTGTTTTAATATTCCAAAGAAGTTCTCCATTGGAGAATTGTCTAGACAATTCCCTTTTCTTGACATACTTTGCCTAATATTCATTTTTTCTAGTTTTTTAGTCCAAGAACTGTGTTGATAATGAAATCCTTGGTCTGAGTGTATAGTTAAATCTTTAATGTCTTTATTTTCTTCTAATGCTTTTTCTAACATTGTATTTGTTAATCCTATTGTTGGGTGATTACTTAACGTATAGCTAATTATTTCGCTGTTGTATAGGTCTAATATTGGTGATAGGTAAAGTTTTTCTTCTTGTCCTTTAATTCTAAATTCTGTTACATCTGTTAGCCATAATTGATTTGGCTTAGTAGCTGTAAACTGTCTTTTTACAATATTATCTGCTACTTTACCTATTTGTCCCTTGTATGATGAGTATTTTCTTGATCTATTTTTAAATTTAGTACATAGCAAGGATTCTTCTCTCATTATTCTTAAGACTTTTTTATGATTGATATTAAATCCTTTATTTTTTAATACCATAGTTACTCTTCTATAGCCATATCTACCTTTTGACACTTCTATTATTGTTTTAATTTCATCTTTAACTTCCTTGTCTTTATCTACTGGATTTTCTAGTTTTATTTTCCATTCATAGTATGATGATTTTGGTAATTTAGCTATTTTTAGCCATTCACTTACTTTACTTTGTGGATTTTCTTTTAGAAGTTTGAGGATTATCTTTGTCTTTTCCTTGCTTCTGCTTCCTCTTCCAGTAGCAAGGCTCGTAGCTTTTTTTCGTATATTATCTTCATTTTGAGAAGTCTATTTTCTTCCCTTAACCTTATTAATTCTTCTTTTTCGGTTTCGTTTATTGGAGTGTTAAGTTTAGACTTATTATTTGTTTTGGTCATGTCTTTTTTAGGCCTTTCTCTTTTATCTTCTAGCCCAGAAAGACCATGTTCTTGATAAGTTTTCTCCCATCTGCATACCATAGATTCATTTACAAGGTCGAAGTGCTCTACAGTCTCTCTAAGCGAAGTATTATTGATTTGCCTATATTGTATTACAGATAACTTAAATTCACTAGTGTAATTATTATTTTTTAACTTTTTAGATAAGTTATCAAATCCTCCAGATTTGTATTTATTTATCCAGTTCCGCATGGTTGAATATGGAATATCATATTTTTTAGCCACACTTTTATGACCCCCTGTTTTTCCTGATAAATATTCTAGTACTAATTTTATTTTAAATTCTTTTGTGTATTTTGGCATACAAAAACCCCTCCATCCGTATTCCGGATTTTGGGGTTCAGGTCAAAACAGCTTCTTTTTTTGTGAGAATAAAAACCTCTTCAAAATATGCAAAGAAGAAAACTACTATTGCCCAAATATCTAGCTTACGAAAATAAACAAATCCTAAGCTCATAAACCTAAAATCTCAAGTGCGAGCTTCGCTCTGGCACGAGTGAGATTTCTTAACGGTTTATTTCGCATGGATTTATACTTATTTTCTCCAGATGATATTCTACAGCAATTGTAGTAATCTGCTTTTTTTCTCATTTAAAGATATGGTTTCTTATGTTAAAAATATAAATTTTAGGTTTAATTTATCCTAAATCGTGGTATAATTCTAATAGGAGGTATAATCATGAAAATTAACACAAAAAATCTTGTATCAATCACAGAAGCAAACCAAAACTTCTCTAAAGTAGCACGACTAGTAGATGAACAAGGATCTGCTGTCATACTAAAAAACAACAACCCAAAATATGTACTAATAGAATATTCTGAATTTGAAAATGTAAAAATAGCCGATGATGAAGATATACTTTCAATTTCAAGACGTATAATGAATCAAAACAAAGAAGCTTATGAGGAACTTGCTAAATGATAAGTTTAACAAAAAGACAAGTTATAATGCTTCACAAATCATTAATAGAACAGTTTGGAGGAGAACGGGGAGTAAGGGATGAAAATCTACTGGATTTATCCTTGAACTCTCCGTTTCAAACATTTGGCGGCGAAGATTTATATAAAGGAAATATTAATAAAATTGTCCATTTAGGGTTTTCGCTAATAAAAAATCATCCTTTTATTGACGGAAATAAAAGAATAGGAACACACGTTATGCTAGTTTTGTTAGAAATTAATGGATATTCCTTGAAATACTGCCAAAAAGAACTAATCGAAATTATTATGTCTGTTTCCGCGTCAGAAAAAACAGAAAAAGATTTATTAGAGTGGACTAGAAATCATATCCTATAAAAGCCTTGAAACTTCTCAATTTTTACGTAATTTCTGTAATCGTTTAAAATATAGTATATAAATAGAAAACCTACCTTTATACGAATTCTATCACACAATTTCCAGCGAAAACCATAAGTTTATCCATAAATTTCTTTAGAATAAAAGGCTTTAACTAAGCGAGTCATCTGGAAAAAATTGTGAAAACTCAATCGCAGAAATCCGGCTAAAATTTGACCGCGTAAGCGAAGCGTGCTTCAAATTTTAGGATTTCGAGATTAGAGGCTTTCCAATTTTTGGAAGCCAGACGATGCGTGTTAAACCTTTTATTCTGGTACGCGACAAAGTAAATCCAGCAATCAATCGCTTGTAAAAAACTACGATCATACGAATTCTTTTACTCCTCTATATCCTCAATATCATACCTATCCAAATCCTCATAAACATACGACTGTTGAATACCACGCAAATAAATACCCCTGTCATCAACCTTATCCGTCAAAGCATTCTTTAATAAGTGTTTAATCTCCAAAGAATTCACCGGCGACCTCTCCATAGCTCTCAAATAATCATCCCTGTCCACCATCGTCCAGTCAACACACACATTCAAATTCTTCTTCAACATCAAATCCAGCCAAATCCTAGTCGCACGACCATTCCCTTCCCTGAAAGGATGCGCCACATTCATCTCCACATACTTCTCAATAATCTCATCAAAAGAACCCTCAGGCATCCTCTCAATAATAGCCAAATTACTCTCTAAATACAACAAATTTGTAAACCTGAAATTTCCCTTGGACAAATTCACATCACGAGTCTTACCAGCAAACTCAAAAATATCCTGAAACAAAAACCCGTGAATCTCCTGCAAACCCTTGTAAGTACCGACCTCAAAGTCATTGATAAAACCCTTGTCCCAAAGCTCAATAGCCCTCCTCTTAGACAAAAGCTCCTCATCAATCAACATACCCATCAAACACCATCCCTTCTTATCATTATTTTATGTAAATTCTTACTTATTTTCCAAACGTGTCGAATTTCATACGGTTATAATTTTTATTTTCTTTTATATAAGCGAAGCGTGCTTCAAATTTTAGGATTTCGAGATTAGAGTTTGCCAATTTTTGGAAGCCAGAGGAGCGAAGTTAAACCTTTTATTCTGGTATGAAACAGAGTAATTCCAGCAATCAATCGCCTGTCAAACACAACCCTACACACGAATTCTCTACAGTAACTCTAACAACTTCCCCCTCACTCAAAACCTACCTTCACACGAATTCTCTAATACCTCACCTAACAAACTCATACCTCAACACGCCCTCTTTCCCTGGCTCCAATTCCTCAACAACCTTCCCTTGGTAAAACACATAAGCGCCACCCTTCGCCCTGTCGTCCTCATCCACGAACGAATTCACAAACAACACCGGCATTGGCACAAGCTGCGATTGTTTCTTGTAGTCCCCAAACTCATTCTTAAACCAGTCCTTCACCGAAAAATCGACAAACACAGGCCACAACAAAATATCAGAGTCAATCATAGAAATATAAGTATACAAATTCTCATCCCAGAAATCACCGCAAATCAACGTAGAAAAACTCACGCCATCCATCTTGTACAAATACAACTTATCGCCTTCCCTGTAATCGCTGCAAGCAGAAGGCTCCTTCCAACCAGGACTCATTCTCCTGTAATTGTTCAAAATCTCACCACGTTTCGTCACAGTCATCTGCGAAGAATAAAAAGCACCATGATCATTCTCAATATATCCGAACGAAATCGCAACCTCATTCTCCCTCGCAATCCTACGAATCTCCGCAATCTCATTCGAATTTTGCGTCACAGGAACACCGACATCATCCTTGTACACGAAACTCAAACACTCAAACCCTTGCAAGAAACTCTCCCCAAATACACACAAGTCAGCTCCATTTTCAGCTTCCTCTCTCGCATATTTCTCAATCTGCTTCATATTAAATACCTTATCATTCAAACGCTGCTCCACAGCACACAAACTAATCTTCATTACTCAAAAAACTCCTTTGCATAACTAAGCTCTCCACGAGTCTTGAAACCATCCTCGCATCTCGCCATGAAATAATCATCCTCAACATAAAAAGGACACAAAATCCCGTAGTCCCTCGCCCTCGTGAAACCAAACCTCGTGAACACACTAGGCTCACCCATCACGCAGACAAATTTCACCCCGCGACTCATAACATCATCGACAGCATTTCCCACAAGCAAATCCACATTATCATCACTCAAATGCTCATAGTCAATGTAGAAAATCGACAGCAATAACCCATCGAACTTCCTCACACGACATTTCGTGAACATCACAAGCCCACAAATCACATCTTCATCTTCCAATACAAAAGTACAATCCTCACAGAAACTCTCCGATTTCACAATATCCTCAAACAACCTACAATCGCTCTTCTCAGAAAAACTATACTTCATATCAGAATCTCTCAACAAATCACAACATCTGTCATAATCATCTGCATTATATAATCTATATCTCATAAATCCCTCTTTTTCATCATTCGTTACATCAATTATATCCTAATTCGCACACTTTTGCCATTTGTATCATCGCATCACAAACATTTTCACAAACTCATAAAATAACCACAATTAAAGAATAAAATTTCATTAACATAAAAAGGAGGAATCAATGCAACAAACTAATAAAAGATACACAATAGGCGAAGAAATCTTCAACTCCGTCACACATGGAGTGGGAGTTCTAATAGCAATAGCGTTCATGGTATTGTTAATCATAAAATCACAAGGCAACCCTCCACTCATAATTGCAAACATAATCTACGGAGTAAGCCTAATGCTGATGTTCCTATTCTCCACACTATATCACGCCATCACCAACACCAAAGCAAAAAAAGTCCTCAGATATTTTGACCACTCTGCAATATTCATCTGCATAGCTGGAACATTCACACCAATAATAGTCAGAGTGTTACAAGGCGCACAAAGAGTAGGATTTCTCGTAGCCGTTTGGCTTATAGCGCTAGTAGGAATAATCCTCAAAATCACAATATTCAGGAAAAATCTCCAAGAAAAATACAAAAAGCAATCACTCATACTTTACGTAGTAATGGGATGGATGTCCGTTCTACTTATGAAAAAAGTCATCCAAATCTCTGGAATGCTTTCATTCATACTCATATTGTCGGGAGGAATACTCTATTCCATCGGAGTGTACTTCTACGCTAAGAAAAGAAAATACTTCCATTCAATATGGCACATATTCATAATACTAGCATCAGTAGCACAGTTTTTCGGAATATATTTCGGATAAAATTTTCAGTTCAAACAAAAAGGGTAGCACAATAGAAAATCTATTGCACTACCCTTTATTTATTTCCTGTGTTTTCTAATATCCAACACGAATTTTCTAATATTCACAATAAGCACAATCCATGCTAGTATCGTAAGCGCCAACAACACATAATCAAGTGTTTTTGATGACGAATCGCTCTTCGCATTCAATTGTGTCGTATTTTTCTTATCGGAGCTTACATCAACACCCGTATTACCAGAATTCTCATCAACCCTCACGCAGTTAATCAAAATCCTTCTAGTAAACGGAGGATACATCGGATCACACGACAATATAGTCAGCATATCCTTGTCTTCCACAGGCTTCAATCTATCCCAATCCGACGGACTGATGTACTCTCTTCCGACAACCTTGTAAGTCAACGTCTTCCCATGATGATGCACATACACCACATCATTAGAATACAATTGACCCACCTTCAACAACATAATATCTCCGTACCAACCCCTGTGACCTGCAAGCACACTACGTCTGCCCTTACCACCCACAGGAATCGAAGTACCGTCAAGTTGACCGACACCCTTCGCCAAATGATTGTAGCTCGCTCCCAAATATATAGGCTTCTTGAAATTAATCTTAGGAATCTCCAAATACCCGAAAATCCCATTCTCATCAATCACCTTGCTACTCTCAAGCTCAATATCTTCTGAATTAAAGGGATCCACAAGCCCCGTTTCATCCACATTCACATTCGAATTGTATTTTTCGATTCTTTCGGAAAGCTCAGTCGACATCTCACCTTGTGTCCTCAAAAAATCATCCATCTTTTTATCTTGCGAGAAAATCTTGTACGACAAATTGCTCAAACAAAACGTCAACAACCCAATCCCCACAAACAAAATCACATAACCAAACTTCCTACTTGATCTCATTATTCTTCTTCCTTCTTCTTTGTCTAATGTAATACCACAACAAAATCGCTATAATAATCAGTGAAATAATCAAATAAATCTTGTACTTACCAGTCACTTGACTCACCAAATCCTTCTCCACAGCAGCAGGATTGTATTCAGTACGCTCAGCACGCACCAACAACCTGTGCGAATTAATCATATACGGAGTGCAAGTCAACAACGTACAATAATCCTTGCCCTCCACAACCAAAACCTTGTCGAAATCGCTCGGCTCCACAACAAAAATGTCGATAACCTTGTACGCCAACACCTCTTTGATATTGTGAATGAAAAACACATCGCCCTTCTTCATCTTATTCAAATCAGTAAACAGCTTCGCCGTAGGAAGCCCCCTGTGAGCAGTTAACACAGTGTGCGTACTCTTGCCACCAACAGGAAGGGAAGTTCCCTCCAAGTGGCCAACACCCTTTTGCAAAACCTCCTCACTCGCACCAGCGTAAATCGGCAAATCTTGATTAATCTTCGGAATCTCAACGTGACCTATCTTTTCTTTAACCTCGAGCATTCTCGCATACTCGCTAATCGCATTCTTTTTTTCCTTCTCAGAATAAGGATCCGCAAGCTTACTAGGATCCAAAGTCTTGTTGTAAATCTGAGCGAGCCTAATCCTTCTGTCGATTTCCTTCTTGTCCATCTTCTTAGCCGTAGTATCAAAATCGTGCACCGCACTGTTAGCCTCAATCCTGTAGTACAACCTCGAAATCAAAGGATACATCGCCACGGCAAATCCCACCAAGAAAATCAACACATATTTCAAATTTTCCTTTAACTTAGACTTCTTCATGCTTATCCTCTACATCAAGTTCCTTCAACCTCTTCTTCGCCTTACGTTGACGATAAATCAAATACAACAAAATAGCGATAATAACCAAAGAAACATAGAACAAATACCTGTAAATATAACTTGCCTTGTTATCAGCAATCAACGCCTCATCCACAGCAGGAACATAAGGAACCCTGTGGCCTCTAACCAAAAGCCTGTGCGAATTAATCATAATAGGAGTACAAGTAAGTAACGTACAATAATCATGTCCCTTCACAATCAGCAAATCATTGAAATTCGAAGGCTCCACAATCTTAATCTGATCCACCTGATAAGCCAACGTCCCGAAAATATTGTGAACATAGAACTTATCGCCAATCTTCATCATCTTCAAATCCGTAAACAACTTCGCCGTAGGAAGTCCACTATGAGCAGTCAACACCGCATGAGTATTATTCCCACCAATAGGAAGAGAAGTCCCCTCCAAGTGGCCAATCCCAATCTGCAACACATCCTCGCTCGTACCAGCATACATCGGCAAATCCTGATTAATCTTCGGAATCTCAACGTGACCGATCTTCTCTTTCACCTCGAGCATTCTCGCATAAGCCTTTCTGCCCTCTTCTTGGTTTTTCTTATCATAAGGGTCCTTGCTCACCACATTGTTCAACGAATCATTGTAGCCCTTTGCCAAAGCCAACCTCTTATCCAATTCCTCCTTCGACAAACCCTTCACAGCCTTGTCGAACTCCTTCACTTGATTTGTGGAATCCACCCTATAATACAACCTAGAAATCACAGGATACATCATCACACCAAATCCCAATAAAAATATTAAAATAAACACAAAATTATGCTTAATCTTCTTCCACATTACAATAACCTTTCTCCAACACCGATTTCTAAGTCAATTATACCTCAAAAAATAAAATCGAAAAATATTTGATAACGAACATAACCAAACCCTCACACCAATAACACATCTCACAAAATCGTAGATCACATAGCATGAGGGTTTATTTTTACATATTCTAAAATCTATTTTTCGACTTACTTAATATCTTTTCCTATTAACTTATCGTCCTTCGCAATTATCCACTTACCAATAAAGAACATAATCGCACCACCAATCATACTCATGAAAAATCTAATGTCCCCAGTCTTTGGAATACGACGAGTAATATCTCCACCTGGAGTTCTTCTTCTAGTAATATCGTCGCCCGGAGTTTTTCGTCTAGTAATAGTAGTATTCTTCTTGTTAGTAATGAAAGCAATGGAAATAGTCTTGTCATCCGCTTGTTTTTTGATTTCAAATTCAACAGGCTCACTCAACAAAATGAAACCTTCCGGAGCCTTTATCTCTACCAAATAATACTTACCATAATCCATATCTTCCACAGCAAACTTACCATTGTCAGCACTTGTTACAATATAATCCTTGCCATCTCTCTTAACAGGCTCAAACTTACCGTCTTTGTTCTTAGTCATAACCTTGAACATCGCACCACCCAAAGGCTTCTTAGCTTCATCAGTCTTCATAAAATCATGTCTACCCTTGTCAGTAGAAGTCTTACTATTCACAACCCTAAGTTCCACAGATTTATTAGAAATAGTAAACTTAGTGTCAATATTTTTAATCACATAACCTGCTGGAGCTTCCACCTCTCTGAAAATATAATCGCCCTTTTTAATATCGTTGATTATAATCTCACCAGCATCGTTGGAAATATACAACCCATCATCGGATTTTGCCTTATCCTTAGATTTTTCATCTTTGTCTTCAGACTTGGAACTTTCATCCTTGGATTTCTCTGCATTTTCTTCAGATTTCACCTTGGATCTATCATCGTTCTTTGGAGATAATTCAAGCTTATCATTTTCTTTCAAAGTAGCCTTGTTCTTAAGCTCAACATATTCGCTACCTTCTCTTTTAAGTAACTTAAACTTCGCACCCTTTAGTGGATTGCCGCTCTCATCCACCTTCACAAGTCTCACATTAGTAGAAGACTCCTTCGCATGAATAGTCACATTCTTCGAACCATCTTCAAGATCATTTGGAAGGTTAATCAAAGCCGGAACAATATCCTTGTCCCTCTTAATTCCAGAAGTATCCCTCATATAGTAAGCACCGGAATTCAACTTATCAAACACAATTTGATTATCCTTAAACTCCATCACCCTTTTGTCAGAATACTTAGAATTCAACTCTTCAACAGATAACTTATTAAGTTCATCAAGCTTACTTGATTTATTATCGTATGGCACTTGTTCATCAGGCACCTTCCACAACGAAATTTCTCCACGAGCCTCTCCTAGCTTCTTATCCACCGTCACAGTTATCGAATAATCTCCCGCGGCAAATGAACTGCTAGTGATAACCATCGCCACCATTATCATAACCATTAATATTTTTCTTAAAATCTTCATATTATTACCTTCCATTTATAGTTTTATATTAACATTGTTATATCCTTCTAAAAGTGCAAATATGTGTAATATTTGCACTTTTAGAAGAAGGAAAATTGCTTTTCCTCTCTTCTTTTAGTTATTATCTAGCTTCTGTCGCTTGTCTTTTTTTGATAGCGATAATAGCTGATGCCATTATTGCAAGACCAATTGCAGTGAAGATAATAGTACCAATACCACCTGTTTGTGGGATAGTCATGTTAGAGTTGTTAATTCTCATTGCAGTTGTACCAGTTGCTACTGTAACTTCTTTGTTTTCTTCTTCGTATTTAACATCACCTTGTTCATTGAATGATTTTTCATTTACTGAGAAATCAAAGTTATTTGTTGGTAATGCGTATCCATTTGGAGCCTTAACTTCCACTAATTCATAAGTTCCTGCTGGAAGACCATCAATTGCAAATCTACCTGCTTTATCAGATTCTAATACAACAAGATTGTCTTTGTTATCAAAGTCAGCTTCTCCTGTAGCTGCTGTAACTGTAGACTCTTTCCATACATATTCTGTATTTAAAGCTTCAAATTTAGGTTTAACATTTTGATTGTAATAAGCGTTAGCTTCATCTTGTGTTTTTCCTGAACCTTCTTTGAACATATCTTCATAGATTGCTCTTGCTTCTAGGTATGCTGCTCTATCAGCATTTGTTTGTTCTGCGGATTTTCTAGCTAGGTATTTACCTGCTACATCTGCAAGATGTTTATCATTATTGTTTGCAAATGTCTTTGCTTTTACTACAAATTTTGCACCTTCAAGAGACTTATTTGTACCTTTGTCAGCTTTTACAAATCTCTTACCATAGTGAACTACTTTTGGTTCATGTGGGTTAAGTGGTTCTGGGTTTTCTGACTTCCAGTTCTTAACTCCTAGAACTCCAAGTCCTTCACCTTTAGAATATACAGCTTCATAACCTTCTACAGATTTTTCTTCTACTTTATATTCGATTTTATCATCTAGACCTGTCCATTCTGCTTTAAATTTGTTTTCAGCGTTTAATGTTTTAGCTTCACCAACTTTTTCACCTGTATTAGCGTTGTAAAGTTGAACTGTGATTGAAGCACCTTCTGGAGCGTCTCCGTCCCAAGTTTTTGTGAATGTGATTTTACCATTATCTGGTTTGTTAGGAATTGGTGTGTTTCCTTTGCCTGGTTTGTTACCATAGTGGAATATAACGTCGTTTGATTCTGGAATGTTTACAACTGATTTTTTATTAAGAGTTGCTTTATAAGTTACAGTAATCTTAACGTCTGCATCTTTGTTTTCAACTTTTTTAAGTCCTTCAGCTGTTAATTCAAGTTTAAATCCATTTCCTTCTGGTGTTACTTTAAAATCAGCTGCTTCTGCATCTGTATCATCAAACTTAACGTTTAATGTATCTTGTTTAAATGTAAGACCTTCAGTCATTTGGTCAGTCCAGTAAACTGAACCATATTTTGTGTGTGCTGGAATAATAGTTTGAATTTCGTAAGGTACATCATCACCTAGAGTATAATCTCTTTTTTCTGTTTTTTCTTTGTTGATGTCTCTATTAGCGTCAGCTTTTCCTTCAAAATCCTTGTCAACTTTTGGTGTAGTTGTTGTGTTCTTTGGATAAATATTTAATTCAGTTAAATATTTTGTTGGAGTTGCAGCCACTAATTCACCTTGTTCGTTTTGTGTTAATTGAACTTGTGGTAATGTTAGTCCAAATGGAATAGCATGTGAACCGTCCGTTGTAACATTTACTGGAGCTGCTGTTTCAATAAACCAATAGTTACCATTAGCTAAGCTTACAGTAGCCATACCCTCTTTGTTAGTTAAAGCTAGCTTTGTTGGTTCTTGAGTGAAGTCTGCACCTAAAGCTTTCTTAACTTCTTCTGCTGTTGCCGGTGCTGGCTTTGTTGCTTTTAGTTTTTCAAGTTGAGCTGCAGTTACAGAATAGTAAGAGAATTCAACTCCCTTAAGACCTTTAACATCTTTACCTAAAGTAGCTAATTGTTCGTCTGTTAATTTACCACCATTGTGGTTCCATTGTTTTGGAGCATTGTACTCTTTAGCTTGTAACTTGTACACATTAACAGTTGTACTTGTTGGAAGAGTATCTGATAATTTAGTTTCATCAATTGTTCCGATAGTGTTTTTTGCTGGTGTTTCAGCCGCACTTGATAATAGTGGGGTGAATACGCCAACCATCATCGCTAATGCTATGATTAGTGATAAAAATCTTTTTTTCATAATATAACTCCTTTATATTTATTTTATAACCATTTGCTTCTCGCAAATTATTACCTTTTACTAATGCCCTCGTGGGCGTTTTTGTCTTTGGCTTTCTCTAATAATATCCTACCCGATATCATTATCCTAGCCAATTTCTTTTCGCAAATCTTTCGACTCGCTTATTTCTTTTGTCAGTTCTTATACTGATAAGCTTTTTGTTTTGCTCAGTTTTTCAATAACCTTGAGATACCAGGGACTTGGCTCATCGCCTCATCCCCTTGTCTCTTATTTAGTCCCTTTACGGAGGGTACCTCATCTTTTGATCTAATCCAATCATGATAACGCACTCTCTCTTCTCTTACGTCTGTACTTGTAGTACGCAGTTGTCATAATCACAGCACCCACTACAAGGAAACCTATGATACCCATCGCACCTGTCAATGGATATTCCGCCTTACGGTTTTCTATTGCTATTGGAATGATAGGTTCGATATAAGTTCCTGGACCATCAGGTTTTGCATTTATATCTAATTTATAAGTTACTTTATCTATACTTTGACTAAATCCATTAGAATATATTTCTGTGTTCAAATCTACAGGTTGAGATTTATCTTGAATTTTACCCTCAATATCAACTACTAATGTCTTTTCTGTTACTATATTACTTCCATTTGGATTTGGTTTAGTATAATCTCCATTATTAAGGAAATTTTTGACTGTATAAATAAGAGTGTCTGAATTTAGTGAGGTATCTCTTGGAGATACAACCTTAAATTTCGTATCTACTAAATCATTTATACTTTTACCCTTATCGACTACAGCAACTTTTAAAGTTTTACCTGATGTGTTTACATTCCAACCGCTTTGAGCAAGTTTAAGTTGTGTGTCAGGACCGTCAAAAGTCCAAGAGTCGTGGTTAGAATTTATTATAAGCCTTTGAGTGAATGTCTTATTTTCTGTATCTATGTTTGTAATTTGACTTGTTATCTTGCCATTTTGACCTTTCACTAAGCTTGCCTTTAATGGATCTTTTTCAAGTACCGTGAGTTTTCCACTTGTTATCTTGAATTCTTTTACAAATCCAGGTATCTTAGTGTATCCCTTAGGTGCTTGTACTTCTTTAAGTGCGTAATCTCCGTCTTCAGTAATATTTAAAGAAAATTTACCATTATCATCTGATGAAACTGTAAGTTTTACGAGCTTACCATCAGAGTCTTTGACTTTATATGGCGAATAGTTAGTATCTTTCGGATTAGCTTTCTTCCAAACTTCGAATCTTGCACCTTGTAGATAGATTTCTTTGTTATCTCCATCAATCTTTACAAATTGGATGGATTTGTAGTTTATGATGTTTATTGGTATATTTCCATCTACTTCTTGGTAGGTCTTTTCTGTTTTCGATCCGTCAGACTTATTGACTGTTACTTCTCTGAAAATTCTTCCATTTTCGTCTACCTTGAATATCGCTACAGGCTCTGTTGGCTTGATATAATCTTTTGGTGCTGTGGTTTCTTCTAATTTGTATAAGCCTTTTTCTAGCTTTTCATAGGAAATTAAACCATTATTATCAGTTCCCTTAGGATCACCTTGAGCAGTCCAAGCTTGTGATGGTTGTTCTATAGTTCCGTCATTTTTGTATAGTGAGAACTGTGCGCCCGTTAAGATTTTTCCACTTTCGTCAACTTTCTTGAACTGAATTTTATTAGTTGGGTTAACTGCTCTGATATTAAGTTCAGCTTTTGCTGTATTATCATTACCAAAGGCGTATATTCCATCCCATCTATAAACCGCTGGATTAGTGTACCAGTAGCCATTACTTGCTTGATATCTATAGTACAGTGCAGAGTAGCCTCTATATTCCATTAGGTTAGTTGTGTCAATCTTGCCTGTGACTTTTATAATCATAGATTTGTTTGATGGGAACTGTCCAATATATTCAGCTTTTTTCTCATTAGCACTAACATTACCAAAAGATGTTCTTCCAGCATCTGCTAAGTTATAATCATTTTCATCAACCCCAAAGGATGCTGGCATACTATCATATAGATAATCATCAGAATTGTAAGATAAAACATACTTAGTAAATTTCAAATCTTTTACAGCGGCACTTGGTTGGTACCTAAATGTCAAATTACGATTTGCAGTATATCTTGGTCTATTTATATAGAAATAGTGGACAAATTCCCCTGTTTCTGAGTTGAAGCTTACAATCTTTGATGCCATACTGATATAGTTATTATAATCATCGTAATCAACTTCATTATCAACTATATAATTGAAGTAAATATTCTTATAATGGCCTTTATCGCCTACTGATGTACCAATATTTTGCCAGCTTGACTTCTTTACTCTATCAAGAGTAGGATGGGCTGCCAAAGTGTTGGAGAAATCTTGTAGTGTGTATTGGTCAGCATATTTTGTGAATGTATAAGTTATAGTTCCAGCTTCTTTATCGTATTTTGCCTTAGCTATAGTTCCTACACCATCAGCGAATAAGTCAAGATTGTCTTGGTCTCCCCTTCTTATACCTTCAAGGTCGATATTATCAGTTAGTTTGAGAACGAAGTAATCGCCTGAGCTTATCTTTACACTTGGATCAACCTCATAATCATTTTTAATTTTAAAAGTTTCTCCAGAGTGTGGGAATATTTGGTTTGTATCTACTTCTATATTATTTTGTTGAGGCTTTACAACTTTAATATCTGATTGAGTTATGCTTATATAACCTGATAAGTTTCTGCCACCTGAGCTTGTATCGTTGGCGTAAGGATCTAGACCCTCTCCACCTACTGTGAAGTGCCATACTTGACCAGTGTTGATGTGGCCTGATACAGATTTCTTTTCTCTAAGTTCATAGTTACCTATTGGTAGGCCATCAATGATAACTTCACCATTTTCACCTGTAGTTCCAGTGTAAGTTGCAGCAGGTTTTGGATTGCCATTTTCGTCTTTTTCTTGACTCAATTTTGTAGCTACAAATTCTACTCCAGGTAATAATTTAGTTTTATCATCACCATATTTTGTAATCTTTACTTTACCTTTTCCTGGTACTTTGTTGATTACCTTACCAATATTCTTGGCAGTAGCAGATGTTACAAAGTCTACAAGAGCCTTTGTCGCATCACTATTTACTACATTTGGTTTTAAACTATCTTGTTTACTATCAATGGTTACATAACCATTGGCATTTTCAATGATTTTCCCTGTTTGTGGGTCTATTACTTTATTAGTTCCGTCTGTTTGTACTTCTACTTGTAGACCTGACTTCTTATCATAAGTCTTGCCATCTGCTCTTGTTTCAACTTCCCCATGTGGATCAAAAGTATTGATTGTAAACTCAAGCAAAGTTCCATCAATTGCCCTATATCCCTTAGGAGGTGACACTTCTATTAATCTATAGCTACCTGGCTCTAGACGTCTAAATCCAAAGTAACCATTGAAGGCAGATGATACATAAGAATCATCTAGGTCATTCCAGAAGGAACCTTCCTTCTTTTGAAGCTTGAATACAGCGCCTTCTAGTCTGTTTGTATTGTCATCTCCACCTTCTTTGTGCTTTGAGAAGGTAATGTTGTAAACTTCCTTATCATTTGTTACTGACATACCTTCTTGTGGTATTGTTTCAAGTTTATCTGATGTGTATAGAGATGAAATATCAAGACTTGTATCTACATGAGCTGCTAGTTTTTCTGTTACTGAAGGATCGATTATTCCTGTATCAACCCAATTTCTATCAGTAGAATTTATTTTAACTTTTTTGCTTAAGGCGTTTACATATTTTTGACCTGGTTGTTTTCTATTAGCCCAATTATCCGCAAGAGTTTGAGCATCATCAGCATTATAACCTTTATTTATTAATCTTTGTTTTATCCAGTTCTTTATTGTTGTAGCACCATGTTGATATGAACCTTTTTCAAAATGCTTGTAACCTAAATTTGAAACATCACTTATTTCTTGGAATTCTCTTGCTCCATCATAGAAGTCGAAGTGAAGTTCGATTTTCCCTAGGTCACCTTGTGGTATATCAGTTCTTTCATAAGGAGCTTTTTTAACTGGTTCTGTACTTGGAGTAGTACCATCCTTTTTAGTGAAGTTGTAGTTACTATCTATTGCCACTTCATTAGTAACCTTTTTATCAATAATAGATTGGTCGTAGTAACCTTCGATATCTATGAAGTAGACGCCTGGTTCTAAGTTTAGGATATCTTCATCGAAGCCCCAATCAAATGGTCTCCACCTAGCTGTGTTTACTACAGATACATTAGGCTGTCTCAAATCGTATTGATTTAAAACATCATCCACTTTAACATTGTCTGGATTTGTAACCTTATAAGTTGATCTATAAGCTGTCTTTACGCCTTCTGTAATAGTTACTGGAGGAAGTCCAGCTCTATCTATTTCTTCTCTCTTGTGTTTTGGTTTAATTTGAAGATTTACAGTTTTTCCGTAATCTCTAGTATCTACATATAATCTTTGAACAAAAGTCTTTGAAGTTGTATCAATACTCTTTACAATTGATTTGTATTTAATATTTCCATTTAGATTATTAGCAGCTACAGCTTTCTCTGATGTCAAGAAAGATGATGATGTAGCTTTTGGACCGCCCTTCTTAATAACAAGTTGTCCATTTACTTCTTCTACTTTGATATGCCATGGAGCTGCAGCTTTTTTAAATCCAATAGGTGCCTTTGTTTCAGTAAGAGTATATTTGCCACCCTTTGTAAGCTTGATAGGTTTTTTATCTTTATCTACAAATACTACATTACCATCTTTATCTGATGTAGCTGTTGCTAATATAGTTGTTCCACCCTCTTCTTGAATTGTAAATTTTGCACCTTCAAGAGGACTGCCATTGTTGTCCTTCTTAGCTATTTTTAGTTCAAGACCCGTTTGCTTATTCTTGATTATAGCTGCGCCATTAGTTGGGATTTCTGTTCCCAAATCAACCTGTTTAAATGTAGCGGCTACATTTACATCACCATCTGGCATTGTAAATGTGTAAACACCATTAGTTGCAGTAAGAGCAGTTCCATTCATTGATACACTTGCAATTTCAAAACCTGGATTTGGTGTTACAGTCAAGTTGATTTGTGTACCTGCTGTTGCAGAAGTTGGCTCTGCAGAAATTGTTCCACCTTCTTGTTGCGAATTTTGAACTATTACATTATAAGTTTCTGGAGCTTTTTCCTTCCAAAGAGCAGTTATTGTTGTATTAGAATTAACTGTTATTGAGTCTTCTGGATTTTTTCTTTCTCCATTTACTGACCAAGCATCAAATTTCTTTCCATTTGGTGCAGTAAATCCGTTATCTGGTAATTGATAATTTGAACCAACATTTACTTTTACATCTGCCATTGTGCCAGAACCTTCTCCAGGACTAAATGAAACTGTTGCTTGCTCTGGAGCTTTATCTCTCCATTGAGCTATCAGAGTTAAGTCACTAGTTACAGTTATTCTATCTCCAGGGTTTTTCTTTTGTCCATTTACCATCCAACCATCGAATTCTTTTCCATCTGGAGCTATAAAAGATGATCCGGGTAAGTCATATACTTTATTATCTTCAACAGTAACTGGATCCATATGCCATTTTCCACCATTTCCATCAAATGTTATTGTGTGGTTAACAGTGGTTTTTACTACTGGTACTCCTGCTTCATTAGCATAGGATTTTTCTAGCCAACAATTGTTTCCATTTACATTACCCGCTTTATTAAATATATAATTTGAGCCCAATCCAATTGCTTGGTTTTCTTCATAATTTGTCTCGATTTCCATTAAAACAGGTCCACCGATACTAGAATCAATAGAATTTGTTTCAAGTTTTAATACAGGTCTACCACTAGATGGGTCTGTTATTGTAGAAAATTTTACTTTTGAAGAAATGTCAGTCTTATTAGATATTTTATCAATATCTGAGCTTTGCTTGATATTTGCTAGGCTTGTGCCTCTTGGTACTCGGTAAGCTCTTACTTTAACTTGACTATTACTTATACCGTAATTATCAAATGCCCTGTGAATCTTGATATTTCGATTATAATTATTATTTCCACCAGGATTATACAAAAATACTTGTTTATATTTATTGGTGTTCTTATCAATTTCAATAATCTTAGTTTCCATCAATTGATTATAATCTGAATGTCTAAAATCTTCTCTTTTTTGCGGTTGAGTTGAACTTTGATTATCTACTATTGCAAAACCATCTGCTCCTGCTTTTAATGCGTCTTCAATTAAATCCGGACTCATTTCTAGGTTGAAGTTCATCAGTACTGCTGTATTTACACCAGACATTATATTGGATTTTGCTCTGCTCATTAAGTTAAGTGTAGCTACTGATGCTGTGTTATTTACAGTATCTTGTTTATTAACTTTATAGTAAACTTTCCCATCTTTTGTTACAGTGACTGTCCATGTTGCCGTAGTTTTTTCATAACCTGGTGCAGGAGATGTTTCTGTCATAGTATAAGTTCCTGGTTTTAGTCCATCAAAGGATATTATTCCATCAGAACCAGTGGTTTTAGTTATTTCTTTGCCACTGTCTCCAGGGCCTACTAATTTAAAGCTTGCCCCTTCAATTACTTGAGTTCCTGTACCATCAATTACCTTTTTAAGTTTGAAACCATAAGTTAAGATGTCATTTGTCACATCAAGTGAATTTTCTGATACGAAAGATCCGATGATTCCAGTTGATTGTGATAGTACGGGGTCAGCTTCTTTAATTATTGATGCCTTTTCGTAGTAGTCACTCTTCCAATAAGTTGTACCATTTTCAGTCCAGTCCATTCCTAGACCAACTCCACCATCATTATCCTTATATGGGACTTTGATATCAACAACTATAGGTTTTGTAGTTGCTGGGAAGTCTAGTTTTAGTCTTGGTGGTTGACCAAAATGAGTATTGTCGGTGCTAGGTCTAACTTGTGTTGTAATATCTCTTGCACCATATTCTGCAAGTCTGATGTCAGAAATTGCTCCAGTAACTGGCTTGTTAAGCTCAAATACTTGATAAACCTCGTCACCTTTGTACCAATCCATATTTGGATATTCTGGTTTTTCCCTGTGGATTGTTGCAGTAGTAGGTCCAAGATCATTTGATTCTGGATTTATTACAAATCTTTGAATTACATATTTTTCATCTCTATTTATACCAACAATTCTTGTACCCATCTTATATGGTGTTGGGAAGTTTCCTGTCCAGTCTGTACGTCTATTATCGTAAAGATTCCAGCCGTCTAGAGATCTTCCTGCGACATTAACCCAATTAACATTAGGTTTTTCTAGGATTGAGTTTAATGTTGGAGTTGTGCCAGAACTTTCTCTGTAGTTGTAAACTTTTTTATTACCCTTGTCATCAATTACAAGTACCCATTTTTTGTTGGATTTGTTATATCCTGCTGGTGCTGCTGTTTCTTCAATTACATAAGTTCCCTTAGTTAGTGAACCAAATTTTACTATACCATTTGCATCCGAAGTCTTTTCTACAGCTGTGAAAGTTGGATCATCTTGTTTTGTAATCTTAAATTTTGCACCTTGAAGAGTCTTACCATCAGAGTCTTTTTTGTAGACAATAAAGTCTGTACCAGATGGTTTGTTGGTTACTGGAAGTGTTATAGTATTACCAGTTAAAGGTTCGCCTGTTTCACCAAGAGCAATTTCTGTAATTGAAACAATTCCACTGTCATAGACCACAACTTGCCATGTTTTATCTGACATTGTATATCCATCAGGAGCTTTGTTTTCTTTTAGTGTATATCTTCCTGGTTCTAGGTCATTAAATTCAACTATACCATTATCATCACTAGGTCTATAGATTACATCTCCAGCTTGGTTTCTTAATTCAAAAACTGCCCCTTTAAGATTTTTAGATGTGTCAGTCTCGTCCGTTTTTTTGATTTTAAAGTTACCTGGTGTATAAGTTTTATTTATTAATTTTACTTTTTGTGTATAGTATTTTGGTAATTCTTGACCAGTTTCTGAACCTATAGCCCAGTTGTAGTTACCTTTTTGGTAGGATGCTGTGTGTCTAGATCCTTGAGAAAGGTAATAACCACTCCACAAGGTTTTAAATCTTTGCTCATCAGTAACCTTAAAGGTTTGGATAACTACATAACCTTCGTTATTATTTACTCTAGGTAGGGATATTTCTAGTGGGTGTCCTTCGTGTCCACCGTCTAAAAGTCTTTCATAAGATTTAAGATTTTCTGGTTTATATTCTACTCTATAAGTTCCATCATAATCTGAAAATCCTTGGTTACTAGCATTGATTCCAGATTTTGAATACACTAGGTTGTAATTATTAGGATCTTGTTCAGGTCTGATACCATAGGATAATGGCATAAGATATTGTTTTTCACTCTGACTTCCATAAACTTTGTAAACCTTAATGTCGTCAATACCAAAGGCTGGGTATCCATTAGCACGATAGTTTTCAATACCTGGTGGTTGAGGTCTATTCATTGATAGCCAATCATATCTTAATTTTCTTGGTCCACTAGATTCTGCTATTGGATTGTAATAAGATACTGCCTTTAGGTAAATATTTCCATCTGATCCCTTGTAAACATCTGTTATATATTCACTTGTTAGTGGCCCACTTCCGCCTTGAGAGTCGTAAGAATAGTAGTCGGTCTTAATATTTACAGGTAATACTTTTTTATTTGCTGTGCTTGCGTTTGGATCATCTGGATCTAGGGTTATTGTAAAATTATATCCATTAGTTTTATCAGTTTGTGTTGCATAAAACTTGTCTGGTATTATACCGATGATTTCAACTTGTGTATTGACAGTATTTTGTACATCATCTGTAAATACATATGTCAACAAATTAGTTTCATAATTAAAGTATGGCTCTGCTATTACTTTACCACTACCATCTTTTAGTTTTGGCATTTCATAGACATATCTCTTGAAGTCTAGATGTGGGTCAAATTGGATTTTGAAACGTCCGCCCTTTTTGGCATTATTTACTGTAAAAGTTGATTTGTATCTATAAGATTCAATACCGTAGGCTTCCCAAATTCCTTCTTGTGTACCAAGACGGCCATCAGCTGGTTGAGATTGTTTTTCTTGTAGAATCATGTATTGTTGTACATTTCCTACTTGTATTGGTTGTTCTTGTTGATTTGCTTCAACATCTTCTAATATATAATCTATACCATTAATAGGAGTGCCATTGCCATCTTTAAATCTTGCCTTATAAGTTACTTTACCATCTTCAGCTACATTTACATCAAAGATAACATTGGATTTTTTGTAATTTTTTGGTGCTATGCTTTCTTCTATTGTATAGTTACCTGGATTTAATTCTCCAAAGTCTGCAAGACCATTGGCATCTGCTAATACTGTACTAATATCATTGCCCTTAGAGTCTTTTAAAACAAATGTAGAATTTGCTAAAACAGTTTTATCTTCTTTTATCTTTGTAACTTGTACCTTTGCTTTTGGAAAGGCTTCGTTTTTTATTGTTAAAACTATAGGATTTTTTTCTCCAGTAGGGTTAGATGGGTCAGTGCTAGCAGTTTTATTTGATAATCCTACGCTTGTTTGGATTCTTGCTTCATCAGCAACATTCTTAGTATCTGTTAACCAATCATAAGAAAATGTTGGAGTTGCTCCCTGTGATTTAGTAGCTGTAACTTTTACTAAGAATCCCCAGTCATTGTTAAATCTAGCTGTTGGGAATTTGATTTGGTAGCCAGTCTTATGAGTGTAAGTATCTGGTACTTTGTCATTTCCTGTAATAACATTTTTAGAGCCAACGCCTAAAACATCACTTCCTGTAATACTACTTGCAGTTTGATTTTGCATAGCAGAAAATACTGATGATCTTGTATTGTATCCAGTGGTGCCATCTGGGGCTACATCTATTACTTCTACTTTGGAAATTGTTCCACCATTAAGATTAAGATTTAATCTAGTGTTTTTGTCTGTACCATTTCCGCCATTGTCAGATTCTGGTTTTAGATAAATGTAGGATACAATATTTCCTTGTTGGTCAACACTACCGTAGTGCATTGAGTTCATGTAAGATGCATATCGTGGGTAATATTGGTGATGAGCTGTTTCTGTATCAATAGTTCCACCACTAGCTACAATATTATTTCCTGTTACAGATATTGATCCTGTCTTGGAAACTACGATTTGCTTTGATGTTTGGTCTATCTTATATCCTGTTGGTGCTTTATTTTCTATAAGAGTATAAGTTCCTGGACTTACATTAGAAAAGTTTGCACGACCATTGCTGTCAGTTACAAGTTCAATTGTCTCTGTTGGGCTTTGAAGTGTAAACTTAGCCCCTGCTAATGGTTTGTTTGTCTTACCATCAGTTTTTAAAATAGTAAAGTTAGCATCTTTTTCATCCGTAGACTCTTGCATAATGTTGTAGATTTGGAAGGCTTTATCATCTAAGGTGTAGTTGTTGTATTTTTCCTTGTAAGAATAAGTTTTTCCATTAATCATTTTATCTTCTGGAAGATTTTGAACTACCTTGTGGTTAATTCTTGTTTCATTTCCATTACCATCAATGTTCCAATATTTAACTCCAGGTACGTTTATTTTTCTATCTGCTACTCCTGGTTGACCTTCATCAACATTGAGTGACTTTAATTTTGTTCCTGCTTGGTCTTGTACTTCGAAGCCTTGTGCTGGCATCTTTTTGTCAGAAGTTATACCTGCCCATGTTTGGTTAATCTTTAGGTCTTGATATTTGTTAATATTAACACCAGCTAATGAATAGCCTTGCTTAGAATCATTTAGACTTGTGTTATATTCATAAACTGCAATTCTTCCTGGAAGTTGTGTTCCTTGTGGGTTAGTTCCTGCTGATGGAATAGTGTTATTAAGATCTGTTACATCTTGTTTAACAACCATTTTACCTGTTTCTGGGTCCAAACCATATACAGCAACCTTAGATGAAGTTAAATTTTGTTCTCCTGATAGATTTCTTGTTGCTAATGGGAATCCATTAACTGTATCTCCAGTTGAGACTCCATCTGTGACAGTCCATTTTGCAGTGTTTTCGCTGGCAAATTCACCTAAGATTGTTGTTCTATTGTTCATTCCAACACGCTTAGATGTGCTTTCTTTTATAGCTTCTTCATCAAATCCTTGATCAAAAAGTAGTCTAACTGCACCAGTTTTTTGTCTAGCTTGAAGGGCTACAGAGAGGTCAATCATGTACTTAGACTGTACGTTGTTTACTTTTGTCCTGAAGTTAAACTTTGCTTCCTTCATACTAGTTGAAAGCTTATGATTCTTGGAAGCGATTATGCCGAACTTACCTTCAATATCATTTGTTGATAAGTCGTTCATGCTAACATTATTATCATTTAATAGGATATTTTCAAATTGTCCTAAGCCGGATCCCTTTACTAGGGTTGCGTTAGATATAAGGCCTAATTCTTTTAAATCCACATTAGATGAGAATTTAACTTGCCAATCAATTGCCACTAATTTCCCGTTTTCAACAATCGGACTACCTTTGGCATCCATGTAAACTTTATAGTCTTTACCTTGGTCAACAATTTCAAGTACATTATCAGATCCTGGCTCAATTATTTGATTAACTACATTACCATCGTTATCTACTACTGTTTCTGGTAGTTTGACTTCTCCATTAACTCCAATTCCTGAGATTGAGTTTTTGATGGAGTGCTTTGTAGCATCTCCGTCTAGTTTTTTGATTTTTTCTACATTATAGTCAACATCTATCGCAAGAGGAATTTGAATGTTTTCAGTAATTGGTTGTGCTAAATTATATACGATAGAGTTTGAACTAGTATCATAAGTTGGTCTTGCTATTAAATTTCCATTTTTATCTGTTATAGGTTTTAATGTTGAAGGATCTTTAACAGTAAGCCTATCATCAAGTTTTATAGTAAATGATTGAGTAGCTGGAATTTGTCCGTTTGCCACAGATGCGTCAAATCTAGTTCTAATTGTAAACTTTTTATTTTCCAAACCTTGACTAGTTGCACCTACTGGGCTATCAAAAAGCATTTGTGGTGTGAAGTTCTTATCTGCATCTTTTTCGATAAGTGCTTTGATTGCATCTTTGTTATCGTCCATTAGCTTTGCTTGTTCTTCTTTTGTTAGGTGATATTTTGTTTCAAAGCTGGATAATAATGCTTGAACTTCTTTTAATCCATTTGCTTTTACTGATAGGATTGCTTTTAGTTCACGATCTGCTTTTTGTAGGTTTGAAAATCCGAAGAATTCTTTGATGCCTTCTAATAATCCTTTTGTTTCTTTGCTAACTTCTTTTTTGTCAATTGATTTTTTATTGTCTTCCTTATTATTAGCATCTTTATTATTAGCATCTTTTTTGTCTTCTGATTTTTTGATTTCTTCTTTTCTATCTTTTAATGCTTTGTCAAATTCTTCTGCTTTTTGTTTTCTTTCTTCTGGTGTTGCAGGTTCTTTTTTGACTTCTTCAGTTGTTTCCTTCTTCTTTATAATAGGTTCTTCTTCTTGGTCTTCTTCTGAGCCTTGTACAAGTCCAAGAAGTTTTTTGTTTTCAAGGTCTTTTTTCGCTTTTTCTTCAGCGGCTTTTTTAGCTTCTGCTTCATCTTGTTTTTTGGCAAGTTCTTCTTGTTTTGCTTTTGCTTCTGCTTCTGCTTTTTGTTTTGCTTCGGCTTCTGCTTTTAACTTTTCAGCTTCGGCTTTGGCTTTGGCGTCTGCTTCTTGTTTTGCCTTGGCATCTTTTTCTGCTTTGGCTTTTTCTTCAAGAGCTTTTTGTTCTTCTGTTTTTTTAGCTTCTTCAGCTTTTATTTTTTCAGCTTCTTGTTTTGCCTTAGCGTCTGCTTCTTGTTTTGCTTTTGCGTCTGCCTCTTCTTTTGCCTTAGCGTCCTTCTTTGCTTTTTCGTCGGCTTCTTTTTTCGCCTTTTCGTCAGCTTCGGCTTTTGCTTTGGCATCTGCCTCTGCTTTTGCTTTGGCGTCTGCTTGTGCTTTTGCTTCGGCAACTTCTTTTTTGTGTTCTATTGATGATGTAACTTCAGCTGGTAATTGTTCTGTTTGGTACACGCTGTAAGTTTTATCATTTAATATAGCTGCAAATAGGTCTGCGTTTTGTTTTACTTCTAGTGGATTGTTTGCATCCTTATTAAGAGCTATTGCTGTTAGTTTGCTGTCAACTGCTTTGTCAACTTTGAAGTCGAAGATGTAAGTGCGGTTGTGTTTGTCACCTTCTGGCACTTCGCCATCTTGTTGAAGTCTGCGTTCTTCTGCAAGTTGAAGTCTATGTTGTTCTGTTGATTTTAGATTTTCTGGAAGTTTGTTGAACAATCCTTCTTTATCAAAATCAAATTCGTCTACAACTTTAAGGCTGTATACTTTGTAGTCGTCTCCAAAGTCTTCCTTATCAGTTTTAGGCACGTAGTTGTTATGGATTCTGTATTTTCCATCTTCTTGTACTACGGATGCATCCAAGCTCAATCCTTGATCTTTGAGTGATTTGTCCACTCTGTCGAATTTTTTGTGAGCCTCTTCTACTGTATCAAATGTCCTCTCGTCATAAAGACTAAAATCCTTTCTAACTAATAGTTTGATGTTAGAATTGACGTTCGTGGTGTTCAATACAAACTTGACGTTCGTGTCTGTGTCCAGATTCTTGTCATCAAGTACTGTAGCGAGGTTCAATGAAAAGTTGGCATAGGTATCCTGTTTCAGGGTCTCGAGCTTTTGTATTACATATCTCTTGTCGAGCTCTTCCTCCTTAGCAAATGATGTTATGGCTGGTACGCATGTTTGTATGAACATTAGCATTACCATGACTAACGCCGTTAGTCTGTCTAATATTTTTCTCATTTTAACCTCCTGAATTACTTGATTTTTATTTCAAATGTTAGTTTTTTGATATTTATCATACTAATTTTATTCTCTACTGCTTTACATGCATTTGGAATAAAATACTACAAACATTCAGATAATTAATGCATATCGTTTGCATTTATCCCCTAAAAGTAAGAAAGAATCAGCCCAACATATTTTATGAATAATGTTGCCTGACTCTGTTAGTTCTAAATAAAATGCATTGCTTTTTATATCCACTATAATTACGTTTGCTTCTGTTCTTATGTAACATATATTTGCATGTATTATTTATGTGTAGCTTATCACGATATATATGAAATGTCAATTTATATGAATTATTCATCTAGTTTTTATGATTTTTTTATGTTATACAAATAAAGTTTTATTAAATATTTACAAATTACTTTTTAAATAAATTTTATTTGTTTTGTTTTTATCTTATTGCTTAGAAATATACTGTATTTTGCTTTATTTTATGAAATTAATTGCTAATTTGATATTTATTCTAAGTTTTTTGTTCAAAAATTGTTCTATATATTTAATGAGATATATCATAAAAATTTAGGAATATTTTTATAAATTTATAGTATTTTTTAAGGAAACGTTATAGTTTACGGATTTTAAATAGTAATTTTTTGATATAATTTGTTACTAAGAGCGAAAAATATCGTATCGTTTGCAAATTTCTTTAAAATTTGTTTAAATTTATTAAATATTTGTGATTATTTTGAAAATAATTGGGTAAAAAATTAAGTTGATTTATTCGAATTTAAAATATATCGAATTATGAAGAAATAAAAAAAGACTATAGATCAGAAATCTATAGTCTTGGCGAACGATAGAGGATTCGAACCCCCGACCTTCTGGTCCGTAGCCAGACGCTCTATCCAGCTGAGCTAATCGTTCATATACAACAAAACAGATGTATGAACATCTGTTGTTGTCTGGAGCGGAAGACGAGACTCGAACTCGCGACCCTCGCCTTGGCAAGGCGATGCTCTACCACTGAGCCACTTCCGCATAAATTTCTTTGGTGGAGGAGGGTGGATTTGAACCACCGAAACATAAAGTAACGGATTTACAGTCCGTCCCCTTTGGCCACTCGGGAACTCCTCCATAATCCCTTGTTTAAAAAGGATTTGGAGCTGGTGGGAGGACTTGAACCCCTAACCTACTGATTACAAGTCAGTTGCTCTACCAATTGAGCTACACCAGCATACTTGGCGACCCGGAACGGACTTGAACCGTCGACCTCCAGCGTGACAGGCTGGCATTCTAACCAACTGAACTACCGGGCCATTAGTTAGAAATTTATTTGCTAAAAATATATGGTGGGCGATACAGGGCTCGAACCTGTGACCCCCTGCTTGTAAGGCAGATGCTCTCCCAGCTGAGCTAATCGCCCATATATCTGGTGACCCTACCGGGATTCGAACCCGGGATACCGCCGTGAAAGGGCGATGTCTTAACCGCTTGACCATAGGGCCATATTATTCAAGTTTAAATATATTGTATTAAATTGTGAAAGTATGGTTGCAGCTTCGCTGCAAATGTCTTGGTCGCTACATAACGAAATCGAAGATTTCTATTTCGCGACATTTGACCTACCTACAAATCACTTCGTGATTTGGGTTAGGATCAAGAACCGCTTGACCATAGGGCCATATTATTCAAGTTTATTATTTAACCTTGTCCTGTGACCATAGGGCCTTAATTACTAAGGTTTAAAGTTTATTATTTTTTAAATCTAGCCCTGTGACCATGGGCCTGGTAATTTAATTTTCAAATAACACAACCGCTTAATAAAAAATTGGTAGCGGAGAAGGGAATCGAACCCCTGACACCACGGGTATGAACCGTGTGCTCTAGCCATCTGAGCTACTCCGCCATGTTAAAAATTAGTTGCTATGTATGGTTGCGGGAGCAGGATTTGAACCTACGACCTCCGGGTTATGAGCCCGACGAGCTACCAAACTGCTCTATCCCGCGTTATTGGTGCCGAGGATCGGAATCGAACCGATACGGTGTTTTACCACCGCAGGATTTTAAGTCCTGTGCGTCTGCCAGTTCCGCCACCCCGGCATTTGGCTCCCAGGGTGGGACTCGAACCCACAGCCTATCGGTTAACAGCCGAGTGCTCCACCATTGAGCTACCTAGGATTATTGGTAATAAATGAGCCCTTGATTTATGAATTTAATGTTTTCACTCGCTCAGCCTCACTTCAAAAATCTTCTTTTAAATGATTTTATGGAAGATTTTATCGTTCGAAGCGTCGCTCGTAAAATACATTAAATTCTTCAAGGTCTCTTTAAGTGGTTTGCACGCCACTTGTTTGTTTGGCGACTACCTACTCTCCCACGACGTTTCCATCGTAGTACCATCGGCGTTAAGAGGCTTAACTTCTGTGTTCGGCATGGGTACAGGTGTATCCCTCTTGCTTTTATCACCATACTTATTCACTTTTACATTTCAATCAATAACAGTATATATTTCCAGTCAAGTTTTCGATTTATTAGTATCAGTTAGCTTTGATATTACTATCTTTACACCTCTGACCTATCTATCTTGTTTTCTTCAAGTAATCTCATAGAAATCTT
>NZ_JBRFJF010000003.1:0-178378 GCF_052932265.1 Finegoldia sp. P2-F-LR
ACATTGGATTTCCTGAATCGTCTACTTTTTTTGGAATTCCGTCATTTGTTTCTTCAGTTTCTGTTTCTGTTTCTTCTTCTTTTTCAGATGGTTTTAAATCATGATCTGTGAACATTGGATTTCCTGAATCGTCTACTTTTTTTGGAATTCCGTCATTTGTTTCTTCAGTTTCTGTTTCTGTTTCTTCTTCTTTTTCAGATGGTTTTAAATCATGATCTGTGAACATTGGATTTCCTGAGTTATCTACTCCTTTTGGAATTCCATCATCTGCGTAAGATCCTACTCCACCTGTTACTACAATTGCTCCTGCAAGTGCAGCCATTAATAATTTCTTATTAATTTTCATAATATCATGACAATGGAAACTTCCCTTGTATAAGGGTGGAATTTGTCTCCTCCTTTTAAATTTTTTTGCATTCAATGCTATTTAAATCAAATTCGTTTCCAAGCAATTATATTGCCATTCCTTAGTTATTGTTTACCCAAAAAGGTATTTCAACAATCGAATTTCTCCAATTTATTAAATCGGTGTTCTTGCTTCGTCCACTGTCCAAAAATTTCCCAAGTGCAATGTCCACAAGCGTTAGGTTCGGTGAATTCAACGCCTACCTTTTATTTTAGCTACTATTTCTAGTAGTTATTATCATATTTTAGTGTGTAATTATGGAAAACATTATTCAGACTTCCAAAAAAATCATCAGAATATTTGTTAATAAATATCCAAACATTTAATTTTGATAGAGTTTCCTTTATCACACTACTATATTAGTTTAAGCTCATTATACTACATAAGTTCAAATAATACAATAAGTTTACAAAAATCTTTTTGTGTATATATTTTGCAGAATAGTTATGCAATTTGTTATTCAGTATTTTTTATTCCAAAACCAACATGTAGTGTATTTGCTTTATTCCTAATCACTTATTGTGTTGTGCTTAAATATTATTACAATTATTTATTTTTTTATTATTTTATGATGTTTTGAATTTGAATTTCCGAGTGTGAACTACCAGTTTTTCTTTGGTTTATGAGCTAATTCTACGAATTTTTCTTTTCAATTTAATTATACCCCGTAACAATGGTTACGGATTATTGTAACTGTTATTAGTATAATATAATCAAAAAATGGAGGAATAGTATGTCAAGATTTTTAGGAAAAATTCATTATATAATGTTCGATAAGATAAATTACGTTGACGAGATTACACGCAAGATGAGTGAGTTGTTGGATGATATTGATTTAAAAAATATTGAACGTGGAGCCTTGGAGGATTTGATCGACACGGACAATATTCACGGATGGTTACAAGTGAGAGTAGCAATTGTGGAGGATAATTTGGCGAGGGTTTTGAGCGAGCTTAAAAAAGAAGATAGACTCGAAGATGCTCTTGAAATCGCGTATAATTTTGGCGCTAAGGAAAATTTCTCGGGTGATGCTACCTGTGCATTTCAATTAATGTCCGAGAAATTCTTGGATGGTATGCCATGTGATATGGCGAATTTGCCAGTGGAATCAAATGAAGGAGAGTTCCGTTGGCTTAAGAGAATTGATGTGCACGAACAATATTACATCTACGGAGAATCTTCTGAAGTTTACGATGAGTTTCGTCGTGCGTGGATGAATGGTTTGTTGAATAATTGTGATCTAAAATACGTCGTGGAAGACGGAGTAAATATTATAAGGTAGATTTGTGCGTTTTTGGGGTATAATTATATGTAAGATAACAACAATTGTAGGAGGTATGTTATGTATATTAGAGAAGAAGTACTTAAAAACGCAAATAATAAGGAAAAAGTTTCAGAGATTTTGGAAAATTATTTCAAAACAGATGCAAATTACGAAAACGAACACGATCGTGACGAACTTCGCCGTCGTGGCTTTGAAGAATTGAAGTTAATCGGAGAAATCCAAGTTTATCAATTGTTGATGAACTCAGATAACGATAGAAGTAAATTATAATAATCAATCCCTTGTCATGTGGCAAGGGATTTTTGTGTGTGATAAAGTATATTTTATTGAAAAAGAGTTATAATGTATGTATGAAAACTTCAAGAAAAATATACGCAATGAATTTATTTTCCAATTTAATATTTTATGCGCCTGTTGCGTTGTTGGTTAGGACGAATAGAGGAATTAGCTTGTCTCAGTTTTTTGTGTTACAAGCGATACTATCTGTTACTTGCATGATTTGTGAATTTCCTTTGGGTATGTTGACTGATAAAATCGGACTGAAAAAGTCAATAGTTCTCGCACAGTTTACTATGCTAACTGCAAGGATAATTTTACTGGTATCCAATAATTTTATGCTTTTTGCGGTGGAATCCTTGCTTGAAGGAATTGCTTTTGCATTGAATTCCGGAACAATAAGCGCCTACATATACAAGCTTTTCGGCGACGATAATTACAGTAATAATATTTCGAAGTTCTATAATTGGGGAACAATAGCTTTTATCTTATCAACCGTAATGTTTCCTTTTATTAATTCAAGATGGAACATTAACGCTTTGATTTGGGTAACCATAATTGCAAACGCAATCGCAACTATGATTTCTATTTTTATTCCAGATACCGACAACTCAATAGAAAATGAGGAACAATTTAATTTGTCAAAAACATTGAAGCTATTGGTACACGATAAAACTTTTAGAGTAATCGTGTTAATCGTGTCGTTGTTTAATTTGTCATTTTTGTTGATCAACTTCTTCTATGTAAAAGTCATAATTGACAACGGATATTCGGAAAACATAGTGTCGCCATTGATCCTAGCTTACTCAGGACTTCAACTCTCACAAACATTTATCATAAAATATCTAGGAGAACAAAAAGCATGGAACAAAGTTCGATTATTTTCAGTTATTGCATCATTGTTCTTTGCTGGATTATGTGTGATATCTGGAAAGCCTGTAGTGTTGTTAATGATTATACTTCCAACAATCTTGTCTGTCTTGGGGATATTTATTGAAAAAATCCAAAACAATTATATAGACACAATAGGCTTCAAAAATCACAGAGCAACCATGTTATCAGCATTTAGCTTCTTCGCTGATGTCTTCGAAGTAGTATTCTTGTTGGCAAACTCGTATATTTCATCGTTCAATTACAAATATATCTTCGTGTTTATAGCCGCATCACTATTGTTGAGTGCAATTATGCTTAGAAATGATAATACCGTAAAGTCTGTATCGTGATTTGTGAGTTTGGTAAGTATGATATAAATTATAAAAATCCCTTGTCAGATGGCAAGGGATTTTTGGTGTGTTTAATAGTATTAGATTTTCGTTGTTTTTTTCATTCCTTTTATTGCGTTTAGGCATTGAAGTCCGTCAGATTGTTTCGCTCTAGCACCTTCGTATTCTTTTGGTAATAAGCTAAAAAAAGCCTTCCACAGATTAACATAAAATGTGATAAATACGATGTTACGGTAAAAACTACTCACATCAGTTGAATGATTGATATCATAGATAAATGGAATCATACTTACAAATAAAATAATGTTAACAAGTGGCCCCGCTAAAAAGACAATAAAATTTCTCTTGTAATACCAATCTTCATAATCATCATCTAAGTAGCATGCTCCATCGGCGGGAATTAAATGTATTTTAAACCTTTTGGTTTTCAATATTTGTTTGCCCCTTCCGATTTCAATTCTCCATTTTTTTGATTTGTATACTACTCTATAAGCAACAGCATGTCCCATCTCATGTAAGATTTGAGAAATTTGATAAACAAAATAAGATATTACGACTATCATTAGTGTATTAAGCATTTTAACCTCGATTATGTAAAATAAAAAACAAATCAGTCTTTAATTATTTCAATTATTCTTCTTCCGTCGCTAGGAACATCTCTTTTATAATTAATTGGCAACAAAGTCCAGAAAAGTGTTGCCATATTAAATTGCAACAAAAACCTTATTGATTCTTGAAAAAGATGTGAATATCCAGCTATCATTTTCCCTTCACTTATTAATAATGGAATTGTAACAATCAGTACTATTAAATTAAATAATGGTCCACCTAATGGAATCATTATTTTTTGTAATTTGCTCTTGCTATTATAATATTCTCCATCTAACTGTGGGAGTATTTTACCAACAACAATTATAGGTCTTATAATAAGTCTTTTAGTTTCAAATAAAACCTTACCAAGTCCCATATCTATTTTCCAATCTTCACATTTAAAGAAAATAATACACATTAAAATATGTCCCATTTCATGACAAAAAACAAGTACAATTATTATCAAGTATTTAATGATTAACTCAATCATCATCGTCTCCTCCTGAGTATTTATGATTACGATTTCATTCTACCTCCCCACACTATTTTTTGTCAAGCATTTTGTGAAAAAATATGCATTCAGGGAGTGTCTATAAGTGGTATGCAATACATCTTTTTGTCAGGTACACAAATCAGATTACTGCATTTGCTAAGAATATCGTCTGGAGAAAATAACTAAAAATCCAAGCGAAGTGACCCGTCAAAAATCTCACTCGTGCCAGTCGCAGACGCACTTGAGATTTTAGGGGCATGAGCGTGAGGATTTTTTTATTTTCGTAAGCCAGATATTCGTGCAAATCAGTTTCCTGATTTATCTAGGTCTGAAACAATTTCGGCATTCAATTTGCGTAAGCCAGACGATGCGCGTTACGACTTTTATTACGTATCTTTGTGAAGCGACAAACTTTTTTGCATATCAGTGAAACAATCAGATTACTGCATTTGCTAAGAATATCGTCTGGAGAAAATAACCAAAAATCCAAGCGAAGTGACCCGTCAAAAATCTCACTCGTGCCAGTCGCAGACGCACTTGAGATTTTAGGGGCACAAGCGTGAGGATTTTTTTATTTTCGTAAGCAGATATTCGTGCAAATCAGTTTTCTGATTTCCCATAAACCTAAACAGTCTGCTCTATTGCACCAATTTTCGTAAGTGAGATTTTGCGTGTTACGACTTTTATTCCGTATTTTTTGTGTTGCGATAAATTTCCTTGTCTCAGTGTTCGTGCAAATCAGTTTTCTAAGAATTCTTCTAATTGTTGTTCTGTCATCACAACTTATATAAAAATCCTTGCCTTACTCAGACAAGGATTACTTTAATTATATTGATTTCTAATTATATTTAGAATTCTTCTACCGTCACTAGGTTCCCCTTTTTTGTAGTATATCGGCAACAATGTCCAAAAAAGCATCCCAGCATTACACTTATAGAAAAATTTGAAACAATTTATAAAAAGTTCAGAATATCCCTCAATAGCAGCTCCATTATTTAAAGCTATCGGCAAAGCTAATAGCAACACTAGAATATTAAATAACGGTCCACCTAGAGGAATCATTGTTTTCTCTAATTTACTTTTATTCATATAGTATTCTGGATCTATGTTTGGCAATATTTTACCACAAATAATGAGAGGTTTAACAATAAATCTCCTCGTTTCAAATAAAACTTTTCCAAATCCCAGCTCTACTTTCCACTCTTTGCAATTAAAGAAAATAACACACATAAGAATATGTCCCATTTCATGACAAAAAATAAGCAAAATAATTATTAAATATTTAATGATTAATTCCAATATCATTTTACACTCCATTGAATATTTTACAAAAATAGACCTCTACAGAATATAGAGATCTATTCTAAACTTTTTAAATTATGCGTGCAATTCCACTGTTTCTTCGTGGTATTTTGCTGGTAAGCTTGTTTTTTCTTTGTTCATTCCTATGAAGAAGTTAACGTTAGCTTCTTTTGATAGAACTTCCAAGTTTTCTAGGAATTCTTCTAATTGTTGTTCTGTCATTTCAACGATTGAGTAAATTCCGTCTACGTAAATTGTTTCGATGTCGAAATCTTGTGACATTATTCCTGCCAAAAATCCATACAAACTTTCTGGACTTGAGATGTGGAATGTCGATGCATCTATAAGTCTTACTGAGTGATCAAGTGAGAATATATGCTTGTCATCAGAGTCTATAAATATTATGTTACCGTTTTTGTTTTGTTTTTCGTCGTTGGCCTTATCGATCAACCATTTTGTTTTTCCGCTACCTTTAGGACCTACTACAAATTTAACCATTATTATCATCCTTTCTTAAACCATTTTAAAAAGTTTAATTTACTTTATATTATTATACCCATTCTTTTACTAAAATTATCACCTTGGAAAATATTTTCTCGTTCCATTTTTTCAATTATCATATCTTGTATTTTCCAATGACTTGTATTCCAGTTGCAAAACACGGAAGTCTCTTCGGGCATTCTGCCGACTAGGCGTTGAATGAGGATATCCTTATCCAAATATTTCAAAAATTCACAAACTTCATTCACATAAATCTCCAGTGATTTGAGTTTCACTTTTCCTTCTTCGTACCACTTCGCAAGTATTGTGTGTTTGGGAATGTACAGTGAATGGATTTTGCATTCGTCAACTTTTAATACCGACAAAAGCTTCGCAGTTTCCTTGACATCGTCCATGTCATCCCATGGAAGTGCGAGTATTACGTGTGTGCAAATTCTAAATCCGTATTCTTTTATCATCAAACAAGCACGAATGAAATCCGCGACTGTGTGTTGTCTGTTGATTATCTTCAAAGTTTTGTTGTTGGATGTTTGAAGTCCAAGCTCTATGATGATGTCGACGTTTTTTTCGTCTTGAAGTTGTTTCAATATTTCCAAATGCTCACGTGCTATACAATCCGGTCTTGTGGATACGCTGACTGCAACGACATTTTCTACAACTGCTTCGTTGACGTATTGTCTGAACAATTCAAGCGGCATATATGTGTTGGAGTAATTTTGAAAATACGATATGAATTTGTGGGCGTTGTATTTGTTTTCGATGGTTTGTTTGTCTTTTTCCAATTGTTCTGTAATTGAAAGGTGTTTTTCTTTATTTTCGAAGCTTCCACCTTCTTCGTGACAATAAATGCAACCACCATGCCCCAACCTTCCATCTCTGTTGGGACAAGTCAAATCCAGTTTTATGGGTAGTTTGTAGACTTTTTCTCCGTAATGTTCTTTTAGATATTTGCTGTAAATGTTATATCTATCAGTCATTTAGGTTGTCTCGTACGAAATCCAACACTTCTTGTGGATTTTCGTCTGGTTTTACTTTTCTGAATTCTTTGACCAAGTTCATATCCTTGTCAAATACAAACGTGCTTCTTTCTGTTTTGGTAACTTCTTTGCCGAACATTTTGCCCTTGTAAACGCAACCAAAATTGTTCAAGAATATTCTTTCTGGGTCGGATATCAATTCTTGTTTTAGCCCTTGTTTTTTTCTGAAATTTTCGTGTGTCTTTTCTGTATCCTTGCTAATTCCCACAACTTCTGTGTTAAGCTTTTGAAATTCGTCGTAAATTTCAGAAAATCCGTCTGCTTCTATTGTACATCCACTTGTGTTATCTTTTGGATAGATGTATACTACCAAGTTTTTGCCCTTGTATTTGTCATAATATTCTTCATTCAAAAATTCTTTTAAATTATTCATAATCCCTCAACTCAAATAGTTCTTCTAAAAATTTCGCCAGTCCGTCTTCTTCGTTTGTGTATTGTGTTATGATGTCTGCGTTTTGTTTCAAAATATCGTCGGAGTTTTTCATCGCAACTCCAAGCCCACTGTTCACAACCATTTCCAAATCGTTGTGCGCATCGCCAATAGCAATCACTTCGTCACTTTTTATTCCAAAATGTTCAAGCACATGAATTGCCCTTTTGTATTTGTCCGTGTTAACGTTTTGCACTTCAAGCATTCTGATGTTTTTGGAAAAATACTTCGTGTGAATGTGATATGTCACGTTAGAATTAGCCTTGATATGATCAACAATATCGTAAATACGGTCTTTTCTTGCTATCATAATCATGCTAACACAATCATCTATCGGCAAATTCCTCTCAGACACTGCCATTATCTCACCAATATCTCCCACGCTATCCTCAAAATTCTTCTTATCTTCTTCATCTTGGATAAGAAGTGCGCATTTGTTTTCCACAAAAAAATATGGTCTTATCCCATACTCCTCTGATAGAGTGCTAAGCTCATCCACCACATTGGATTCCAACTTCAAATCCTCATCCGTTGCAATATTGGAGCTACTGTGAATAATAGCTCCATTATTTGCAAGGATTATTTTGTCAAAATCTAATTTTTCGGTTAATTGCTTAGCTCTGGATAGACCTCTTCCTGTCGCAATAATAATCTTTATGCCATTGTCATAAAGTTTTTGTAAAATTTGATTACTGAAATCAGTAATTTTTTTATCATCTGTCAGAAGAGTTCCGTCCAGATCAATCATAACAGCCTTAAAATTATTCTTCATCTTCTCCTTCAAAATCCACGAAAAGAGATTCAAATGTTTCTTTTGCTTTTTCGTATTCAGCATCGTCTTCGATAACATCTAAGTTAGCTTCTTCTTCGTTGATTTCTTCGTATTTGTAAATCATAATTTCGTTGTCATCTTCAGATACAAGTGCGATGTAATCACTGTCGTAGCCTTCAACTTCGAATACTCCAAGTATTCCACATTCGATTTCGCCGCCATCTTCTAATGTTAGTACGATTGTATCTAACTCTTCTTCATCATACATTTCTTCGTTTAATTCTTCGTTTTCTAAATTTCTTTCGTCACTCATTTTTATCCTCCATTTTATAATGATTCTACTAATTTCTTCAAGAATTCGTACACCCTAGCTGTAGATTCCAAATCCAAAGTTTCTTTTGGTGTGTGAACCCCCGTCATATCTGGGCCGATGGAAATCATGTCCATGTCCGGATATTTCTTTGAAAATACTGCACACTCAAGACCTGCGTGAATAACATTCACTTGCATGTCTTTTCCTGTGACTTCCTTATAAACTTTCAAACATTTGTCTCTTAGTTCGCTATCTTCACGGTATTCCCAAGGTTCGTAGAATCCTTCAGATTTAACTATTCCATTGTTTGATTTTGTTGTATTTGTAATCAAATCTTCAATTTCTTTTATCTTATCCAAAACTGAGGATCTGATTGATACCATAAACACGAATTTGTCATCTTCTGTTTTTGCGATTGATTGGTTAAGAGAAGTTTCCACCAAATCGGCGTTTCCTTTTACCATGTCCACAACTCCGTTTGGAATTGTTGTTAGGAAATTCAAGATATGTTCAGTAGATTGTTCGTCCATTGGAGTTTTTTCATCTACTTGTTCAAACTTAAATTCCATCTTTTCTTCGACTTGTTTAAAACCATCAACGTTTATTTCGTCGTCTTTGATTTCATCTTCACTTGCAATTATAAGTTCACAATTTCTTGGGATTGCGTTGTGTTTTGTACCACCATTTAATGATACAATTCTCAAATTGTGACGTGTCGATAATTCTTTAAGGATTTTAACTGTGGATTCTATGGCGTTAAGGTGATTTTTGTTGATATCTTGACCACTGTGACCACCTCTGAAACCATTGATTGCTATCCTGTAGAAATATTTGCCGAAATCTTCGCGTTTGATTGCAAATTCAGAATTCAAAGTATTGCCACCAGCACAACCACAAGTCATGATTCCTTCTTCTTCGCTGTCAACGTTGATAAGGTATTTGCCCTTTAAGAAATCTTCACTTACGGCATTCGCACCGATAAGTCCAACTTCTTCGTTTGTCGTAATCATCAATTCCAAATCAGGATGTGACAAGTTTTCATCTTGCAAAATAGCAATTCCCATTGCGATTGCTATTCCATTGTCAGCTCCAAGTGTTGTCTTGTTGGCAGTTAATTTGCCATCTTTTTCGATAAATTCTATCGGATCTTTTGTAAAATCGTGATTGCTGTCATCTTCTTTTTCGCAAACCATGTCCATATGACCTTGCAAAATAACTCCTGGATGATCCTTTTTGTCTTCTGTTGCAGGCTTTCTGATTACGATGTTTAATTCATCGTCAACATCGTAGTCAAGCCCCAATTCTTTTGCTTTATTTACTAAGTATTCGTTAATTCTTTTTTGGTCAAATGAACAACGAGGAACATTCGACAATTCTCTAAAATTTTCTAATACTATATTTTTCATTTAATTACACCTCAAGACTTATATACCCAATAAATTAATAAAACTCACAAAAATTTTGATTTTAATTGTGGCTCAAATACGCATTTATAAATTTATCCAAATCGCCATCCAACACATCTTGCACTTGTGAACTTTCGCAGTTTGTTCGGTGATCTTTTACCAATGTGTATGGTTGAAAGACGTAGGATCTGATTTGTGATCCCCACGCTATTTGGTTGTATTTTCCTTGGATGTCTTCGATTTTTTCACGCTTTTCTTCTTCTTTTATCATTATAAGCTTGGCGATAAGCATATCCATTGCGTATTTTCTGTTCGCGATTTGCGATCTTTCTGTTTGACATTGGACTGTAACTCCAGTTGGAATGTGCGTGATTCTAACTGCGGAGTCTGTCATGTTTACGTGTTGTCCACCGGCTCCCGATGCTCTGTATGTGTCGATTTTCAAATCTTTGTCGTCGATTTGAATGTCGTGATTGTCCTTTATTTCTGGGAATACGTCCACCGATGCAAATGATGTGTGGCGGCGTTTTTGTTGGTCAAACGGAGAAATCCTGACAAGTCTGTGGACTCCTTTTTCGCTTTTCAAAAATCCATACGCGTTAATTCCTTGCACGATTAGTGATACGGATTTGATGCCGCCTTCTGTGTCTTGGTTGTAGTCGGTGATTTTGTAGGAATATTTCTTGTCTGCAATCCACCTCGTGTACATTCTCAGTAACATTTCCGCCCAATCTTGTGCTTCAGTCCCACCTGCACCTGCGTGAATTGACATTATCGCATTATTTCTGTCGTATTCTCCCACCAAGAGAGTTTTGATTTTGAATTCGTCGACATTTTTTTCCAAATTTTTGAGCGTCTTGGAGATTTCTTTCTCGTATTCTTCGGTGTTGTCTTCCTTGCTGATTTCAAGCATCATCTTGACTTCTTCGATTTTTTCTTCGATGTCATCGTAGTTTTCGACATCGTCTTTTACAGAATTTAATTCGTCAAATATTTCTTGTGCCTTGTCGCTGTCATCCCAAAATCCCGGTTTCAATGTTTCTTGTTGCAATTCATCTAATTTTTTTCTTAAATTTTCTAAGTCAAAGAGACTCCTTTATTTCTTTTAGATTTTGAGATAAATTTTCTATTTTTTCGTTAATTAAAAATACGTCCATTTTTATCCTCCAATTGCATATATTTTTTGAACAAAAAAGGAGGATTTCTCCTCCTTTGTGTTTGTATTTGTTTTTATTTATTATCTGTTTTTACCACAGCAGTTTTTGTATTTCTTACCACTTCCGCATGGACATGGATCGTTTCTACCGATTTTCTTACCTTTAACTACTGGTTTGTTAATTTCTTCTTCTCCACCTGTTGCTGATGTTTCGTGAGCTACTTGTTTTCTTTCGATTTCTTCAACTGGTTGAACGTTGAACATTCCTCTAACTGTGTCTTCTTTGATAGAGTGGTTCATATCTTCAAACATTTCGAAACCTTCGTTGTTGTAAGCTCTTACTGGGTCTTGTTGACCAAATGCTCTTAGACCGATACCTTGACGCAATTGATCCATCGCATCAATGTGATCCATCCATTTTCTATCTACAACCATAAGAAGAATTACACGTTCGATTTCTCTGAATTTTTCTTTGCCGATGGCTTCTTCTTTTGCATTGTAAACTTCCAACGCTTTTTGAATTACATAATCTGTGAAAGTTTTCTTGTTGTAGCTGTTGAGTCTTGTAAGATCCAAAGTTCCTTCTGGAATGAATGTGTTAAGGTAAGTCATCAATGCTTCCATTTCCCAATTTTCTGATTTAGGATCTTGGCAATATGTGTCGATAGCATTTGAAATGATGTCCTTGATCATAGCAACGATAGATTCGTGCATGTCTTCACCATCAAGCACTTTATCTCTTTCAGTATAAATTACTTTACGTTGTGCATTCATAACGTCGTCGTATTTCAATACGTTCTTTCTGATACCAAAGTTATTAGATTCAACTTTTGTTTGCGCTCTTTCGATTGCTTTAGTAATTGTTCTGAATTCCATTGGTTCGTCTTCTGGGAACTTGCCAGATTCAGCGTATTTTTGGATAGTTTCTCCACCGAACAATCTCATTAAGTTGTCACCCAATGATACGAAAAATCTTGATCTACCAGGGTCACCTTGACGGCCAGAACGACCACGCAATTGGTTGTCGATACGACGTGATTCGTGACGTTCCGTACCGATAATATATAATCCACCGACTTCAAGAACTTTCTTCTTGTTTTCGTCAGTCATTTTCTTGTATTTTTTGTGCAATTCGTTGTAAACATTTCTTGCTGCAACTAATTCTTCATCTGTGCTTGGTAAGAATGAATCCAAACTTTCGATTACATAATCTCCGTAACCTTGTTTTTTCATGTCGTGTTTTGCCATGAAATCTGGGTTACCGCCTAAAAGAATGTCGGTACCACGGCCTGCCATGTTTGTTGCGATAGTAACTTTGTCAAACATACCTGCTTGTGCTACGATTTCTGCTTCACGTTCGTGTTGCTTAGCGTTCAATACGTCGTGTTTGATTCCATTTTTCTTCAACAAGTTGGACAATCTTTCTGAAACTTCAATTGAAATTGTACCAACTAGAATTGGTTGACCAGTCTTGTGAATTTCTTTTATTTCTTCAACGATTGCGTTGAATTTTGCATTTTCGTTGATGTAAACTCTGTCTTGTTCGTCAACTCTGGCTACTGGTTTGTTAGTAGGAATTTCAACAACGTCCATCTTGTAGATTTCATTGAATTCTGCTTCTTCAGTCTTGGCAGTACCAGTCATACCACTTAATTTGTTGTACATTCTGAAGTAATTTTGGAATGTAACTGTTGCCAAAGTTTTGGATTCGCTCTTAACTTCTACGCCTTCTTTTGCTTCGATAGCTTGGTGAAGGCCGTCAGAATATCTTCTACCTTCCATGATACGACCAGTAAATTCATCAACGATAAGAATTTCATCGTCTTTTACTACGTAATCAATATCACGTTTCATCGTATTGTTAGCCTTCAAAGCTTGATTGATGTGGTGAGCTAATTCCATGTTATTAGGGTCAGACAAATTTTCTACGCCGAAATATTCTTCAGCTTTTCTAGTACCAACTTCTGTAAGACTGGCAGTTTTTCTCTTTTCGTCAACCAAGAAATCAACAGTTTCATCCTTGAATTCACGATCGAAAATATCTGGCTTGTCTTCTTCTGGATCCATAATACGTCCAGTCAAACCATTAGCAAACATATTTGCTCTCATGTACATATCTGTAGATTCGTCGCCTTGACCAGAAATAATAAGTGGAGTTCTAGCTTCATCTATTAAGATAGAGTCTACTTCGTCCACGATTGCAAAGTTAAGGCCTCTTTGAACCTTGTCTTTTTTGTAAATAACCATGTTGTCACGCAAATAATCGAAACCGTATTGGTTATTAGTACCGTAAGTAATATCACAAGCGTAGTTTTCACGTCTTTCATCATTGTCCAAACCATAAACGATAACGCCTACAGTTAATCCCAAAAATTCGTGAACTTTTCCCATCCATTCCTTATCTCTCTTTGCAAGATAATCATTGACAGTAACCACGTGAACGCCCTTACCACTAAGCGCATTCAAATATGCAGGTAAAGTTGCAACCAAAGTCTTACCTTCACCAGTTTTCATTTCTGCAATTCTACCTTGGTGTAATACAACACCACCGATTAATTGCACACGATATTGTTTCATACCCAAAACTCTGTAGCTGGCTTCTCTAACTACAGCAAAAGCTTCTGGCAAAATATCGTCCAAAGTTTCTCCGTTTTTTAATCTTTCCTTGAATTCAACAGTTTTATGCTTTAATTCATCATCTGATAATTGTTGCATAGACTTATCATATGATTCAATTTTTTTAATAATTGGTTCTATTTTCTTTAGCTCTTTTTTATTAGCTGAGCCAAAAATAGATTCAAATACTCCCATATAAATCTCCTTACTTTAATATCTATAAATACTACCTTTTATTTTAACATGTAAACACATCATTTACAACAAAAACATCAACATTTAAAGGAAATCACTTATAAAATTTTCAATAAATTACAGAGCATATAATTTTAGGTGTAATTCATTCCTCTCTCCTCGTTTAAGTTAAATTACACTCTGTAATTCTTCGAAAACCTTCAAGCAATTGAGTTGAATATCCTCAATTTATGTAAACAGTCAAGCCTTTTTGCTAAGAATATCATACGGAAAAAATATGTATAAATTCAAGTGAAGTGAACCGTTAAAAAATTGTGCTGTCTGAGTGCGTAGCACGAGTTCACAATTTTAGGTTCACAAGCTTAGAATTTATTTATTTTTGTAGTCTAGATATTCGTGCAAAATGCTTGATCTGTGTTGTGTCTGAATAAGATTATTAAATTTTCACCAAGATATTCGTGCGCGATTGTTGCCGTAGCCTAGATATTCGTGCATGATGATTTTTCAATCACAGGACTAAAAAAAGAGCCCACATTTGTGAGCTCTTGTGTTTATTAAAGTATTGAAAATCCTAATTCTTTTGAGTCTTTGCAGAATGTTTTCACTGTATCTAGTGAGTATTCGTTCAAATCTTTTCCCATCAATGAAAGTTTCTTGATGATTGCAGGAGTACATGTGATGATGTCTACTCCCAATTCATTTGCTTGGTAAATGTTGAACACTTCTCTTGGAGATGCCCACAACAATTCGCAACCTTTTTTAGTTTTGCAAATTTCCAAAGCTTCTTTCATGATTGGCATTGGATCAACCCCTGTGTCTGCAATTCTTCCAGCAAATACTGAAACAATGCTTGGAACATTTTCAGTCAAGTTGTCTACAACTTCTCTTACTTGATCCACTGTGAAGATTGCTGTAACGTTGAGTTTGATTCCTTTTGAACTAAGTTTTTTCAATAATGGAGCAGTTGATGTTCCATCGCTTGTAGTTACTGGAATTTTGACGTAAACATTGTCGCCTAGTGATGCGATTTTTTCTGCTTCTTTTTCCATAGTTTCCAAATCATCTGCGAATACTTCAAATGATACTGGATATTCTGTAATCTCAGCTAGAACTTTCTTGGCAAATTCAACGTAATCAGTGATTCCAGCTTTTTTCATCAATGATGGGTTAGTTGTGAATCCCGTTACTTTTTTTGATGCCAATGATTCTAACATGTCTTCTAATACTGCACCGTCTGAGTAAATTTTTGTGTTAATTTTATCCATTTCAACCTCTTTCTTGTGTAGTTCAAATTATTGTTCGTTGTTAATTGCTGTGTCTTTCTTAGTGATAATTGAAGGAGCTATTAAAACTACTGCCAAAACAGCGATAATAATATAAACTCCGACATTACCCATAGCGTTACCGATCTTTCCTAATAATATTCCCAAAACTCCGAAGTCAAAATCTCCGAATGTTGTATTATTGAATCCTAATTGTCCTAAAACTGGAAGTAAGAATGCTGGAAGGAATGCCAAAAATAATCCGTTGATGAATGAACCTATCATAGCTCCTCTTCTACCACCAGTTGCATTACCGTAAATACCAGCAGTTGCACCGCAGAAGAAGTGAGGAACAAGTCCTGGAATAATTAATACTCCACCGATAGCTCCCAAAATAAACATACCGATCAATCCGCCTACAAAACTACATGCAAATCCCAAAATAACTGCTGTTGGTGCGTATGGGAAGAATACTGCACAGTCAACTGCAGGAACAGAGTTAGGAATAAGTTTTGTAGCAATTCCTTCGAATGCAGGAATTAAATCTGCCAAAATCATTCTAACACCGGCATATACGATTGCTACACCAACTGCGAAGTTTAATGCAGAGATGATTGCAAACAAATATGGGTTTTGTCCGTTAGACATTTTGCCAACGAAATCTGGACCAGCTTTGATACTTGCGATTAAATAGAACACAATCATTGTCAACGCTGTTGAAATTGTAGTGTTTCTCAAGAAACCCCATTTTTCTGGAATTTCGATATCTTCAGTTGATTTGGAATCTTTTCCAACTAATGAACCGATAAAAGCTGACAAATAATATCCCAATGATCCGAAGTGACCAAGTGCGATTTCGTCTCCGTCAGTAGCTTTCAAAGTGTATTTTTGTCCGATTGCTGGAGAGATAGAACTCCATGCTCCCAATATAAATCCACCAGCCAACACCAAAGCCACGCCTTTAAATCCGATCGCTCCTAATGTTGCTGACAATAGACATGCCATGAAAAAGCTGTGGTGACCAGTCAAGAAAATGTATTTGTATCTTGTAAATCTTGCTATTAATAAGTTAAAAATAAGTCCTACTAACAAAATTGACATTGTTTCAACGCCCAAAACTTTTTGAGCAACAGATGTGATAGCTTCATTATTAGGAACAACACCTGTTATGTTGAATCCGTGTTGAATCATTTGACTTAATGGATCCAAGTTAGTTGTAATAACATTCGCACCTGCAGCCAACATTAAATATCCCAAAATAGGACCTAATGTACCAGTCATAACCTTGTGAGCTGGTTTTTTAAGTGCGATAAGTCCTACCATTGCGATAAGCCCCATCAAAAACGCAGGTTCAGATAGAATGTCTTTTAAAACATTTAGAAATCCCATAAATTCCTCCTAATTTTTTAAATTATTTTATTTGAATTCTTCTAATACAGGAACTAAATCTTCTTCGATTTTCTTTCTATTTGTGTAGCTTTTTACTATGGCTACTTTTTGATCGTCTGAAAAAATCGACTTAAATTCCTTAACAGTTACAAAAAGGTCAGCGCCTTTTCCTACTGCTGCGTTAGAATCACAAGATTCAACGTTCGCTTCAATTCCCATTTCCTTGCAAATAGCTTCCACCTTCATTTTCAAAAGAAGACTACTTCCAATTCCATTACCACATACAGTAACAATATTAATCATCATTTCCCTCCTCTAATTTTTTATTAATAATATCCAACATTTCGTCCTCAGATTTTGCGTCGATAAGCTCATCTGTGATTTCGTCCGAATCCAAAAGCACTGCCAACTGTTGAAGTGCTACAATGTGTGATGAAGAATCCACAGCTGCTAAGCAGAACAAAATTCTAACCCAGTTGTCTTCATCTTCTTCATCGTTTCTAAAATTTACAGGCTCATTTAATTTTGTCAAACTAATAGCCATTTTGTCTACATTGCTGTTTGGTCGTGCGTGAGGAACTGCAATGTTCGGAGCAAGCACAATGTATGGGCCAGCATCCTCAACGCTTTTTATCATGTCTTCTACATATTGTTCATTAATGTAATCATTATCCAACAAACTTTTTGCTGCAATTCTTATTGCATCCTTCCAATCATTTGCATGATCTTCAATTCGTATCAATTCTTTTTTTATTAAATCGCTCAAACTATCACCTCTTTACAAAAAATATTGATTAACAAAAGTATTGTTAACCTTATTTTACCATATATTCACATTAGATTATATATGCGTTTCAAAAAATTTTGCCAATTTAAAGGATTAAACTACCAATCAAAATTATTACCGGCAAAGTCACCACCGAAAATATCGTCGACAAACACAAAGCCCTAGAAGGAAAATCCGTAGATTTATTAAACATCAAACAGAAAAGCACACTCACACCTGCAATAGGAGCTGATGCCATCGCCAACGTCGCAATCTTTGCATCTGTTTTCATCGGAATAATTAACAAAATTGCGATATAAATCAAAGGAAACAAAATATTTCTGATAAAAGAAACTTCCCACGCCATTTTATCCCTGTGAAAGGGCTCAGTAATACTCACGAAATTTGCGCCGATAATTATCATACTAAGAGGAGTATTCATACTAGCCAAATAATAAACAGGTTTTGTCACAACATTCGGCATTTTGTAAATTACTCCGAAGAAAAACAAAACAAACCCCAAAACAGAAGAAATAATACATGGATTTTTCACGACCTTATTCCATTGAATTTTCCCGTTTCCAGTCATTTCGTACAAACCAATCCCGTGACTCCACAACAAAATATTGAACACCGCCAAATAAGGAATTGCAAAAAAAGTTCCATCAGCACCAAGCAATGCTTCAATCAAAGGAATCCCCATGAAACCACAATTGCTATACACAGATGCAAACTTGTACGTACTTATGTTTTCGTTCTTAGAAAATCTATCGAATTTGAACAAAAAATGAGAAATCAAAATAGATGAACCCATCAAAACCACCGCAGCAAAGGCAGTCATACCAAAATTATTCAAAAGCACTGGCGTAACAGGTCTATTAAACGCGTTGATAATAACACTTGACCCCACAACATACATTACAAACCCAGTCATTTCTCTGATAGTTTCTCTACTGAAAAACCCCGTTTTCGCAAAAATGTAGCCCATCGCCATGAACACAAACATAATCAAAATCTGCTGCAACGTAACTAAAAAAATAAAAAACCACTCCTTAATACTCAATTATTTTATTATACCATCATTGTGAAAAATTTCTAGTAGTAGTTTAGGGAGTTTATGCGTGAAATGAGGGATTGATTGTAGTAGGTAGTTTCATAAAAAAAGAAAGCAGAAAACCAGTTTGCACGAATATCTAGACTACGAACGAATAAAACCACAAAAACTCGTAAATCGCTCATCTGTCTACAAAAATTGATAAATTCTAATCTCGAAATCCTAAAATTTGAAGCACGCTTCGCTTACGCGGTCAAATTTTGGACGGATTTCTTCGATTGAATTTAAAACAATTTTTTTCGAATGATTCGCTCCTTTACGATGTTTTTTGTTTTGTAATATCAAATTTCTTGTAAAGATTAGTTTTCTGCTTTTGTTTTCTGAAGTCACCTCTTACTACACACCCCAGCTCCAATCAAAAAAACAACATCACTCATCAAAAAATCCATCGCATAAATCTTTGAATAAAATTTAATGCAATGGATTGATGTGTTATTAATTATTTACTATAAATCTTTCTGTCTAAATTTTCGAACAGAAATATAAATTATTAAACTTATACATACTGCGAATACGACTAATTGAATCATTATAGTTTCTGGATTTATGACATTATCTGATTTTAAATTAAAATATCCTATGATAAACTTGTCTATTGTTTTCGCTCTGGTTAATAGCGATGTAACAACATATAACCCCATCGAACTTAATGTTCCGATTATCGCTCCTTTATCGATGGAAACTAACATCGCCGAGATTACCATAAAATAAACTTCTAAAAACCCAAACAATACTTGAACTAAAATCTCGAAGTTATCTTTAGTAAACAAATTGCCACTTACAGCATAATTTGTCCCCTTCACAAAAATTAAATAAGCTAAAACATTGAATGCTATATTAGTGATGAAATAAAAAAGAGTCATGCAAATCATAGATATAAATTTCCCGCAGATAAGTTTTTTTCTGTCTGCTACAGGAGCTACTTCCAGAATGATTTGACCTTTTTGAATTTCATCTCCTAAAATTTTCGATCCAGCATACATCAAAATTATCATTGGAACTCCCAATATGAAGTACAATTGCCATATTGAAAATACGTATCTGCATATGTCAAATTGACCTTTAAAAGTCACAAAACTCCATCCAAATTTAACACCAGCTCCATATAATATGGAAACAAGATTCAATAATAAAATCAACAAGAAAGCCTTGCTCTTTTTAAGCTTGAATAATTCTGCTTTAACTATTTTTTTCATTTTGCACCTCATCAAATAACTTGTTTATAGAATCAGATTCAATTAAAATGTCCTTTATCTCAATATTTTTATCCGCCAATATCTTAAAGGTTTTGTTTAATTGATTTTTATCACTTACAAGTATTTTATTGTCTTTTAAGACAATGTTCTTGTCATTTATTTCTAAGTTTGGTGTTTTGTTTGAAATTTCTATTATAAACATTTTTTCTTTGTTTAAGTTGTGATTTCTTATCTTTTTGTTTTCCAAGAATAAAAACCTATCACATAATTCGTCTATTTCCTTCATTTGATGCGAAGAAATCAGAAGTGCAATCTCTTCTTTTTCAACAATCTCTTTAATAAATTTCTTCACCCCATTTATACCGTTCGGATCAAGTCCAACAAACGGCTCATCTAATATAAGCAACTTCACATCTCCAAGTAGCGCCAAAGTTAGACTTAGTCTTTGTTTCATCCCAAACGAATAATCAGACACCTTTTTCTTGACACCTTTTAGCCCCACAAGTTCTAATAAATAGTTAGCTCTATCCCAAGTTTCTTTTTCATTTTTCAAATTTCTGTAAAGAATTTGAATTTGAATATTTTCCTCTGCTGTTAAATTCTCATAAAGTCTTGTGTCGACCAAAAATCCTATCTTACTCATTAATTCATGTTTATTGCTATAAGATTGATCGTTTAAAAATTTTACCTCGCCACTATCTTTAAAAATAAATCCCAATATCGTCTTCATCAAAGTTGTTTTCCCTGCTCCATTTGTCCCTACTAAACCCACAATCTCTTTAGGTTTAAGACTAAAATTCACATCATCTAAAATCAACACATCTTTGTAAGACTTCCTTAAATTATTAATCTCTAAAATATTTTCCATATAATTCTCCAAAATTTCTATAAAAATAACCCTGTTTTTCCAATAATTCTTCCAAGTTTCCGTTTTCTACAATCTCTCCATCATCCATGCAGATTATTTCATCTGCTTTAACTAAATTATGATAATTAATCTTATGAGTAACCATGACGATGGTTTTGTCTTTCAAATCAAAAATTCTATCCTCTAAAATTTTTGAACTAGTAGAATCAAGAGACGAGTTCAATTCGTCTAATAGAATTACATCTGTATCATTAAGAATTGCTCTTGCAAGACCAATTTTCTTCCTTTCACCACCTGACAAGGTATCCTGCAAGTTTGAATTTTCGTTCATCTTTCTGTCTTTTAAACTATCGAGCAGAGAGAATTCTATTGCTTTATTTGTTTCTTCATCAGAATACTCGTTGTATAAGGTAATGTTATTTTTCAATGTATCGTTGAATATAAATGTTTCTTGGGATACAAAAGAAATCATCTGCGATATGTTCTTATGAATTGAGTACTCACTTTCATTTAGGTACAGATTTCCAGAAGTATTTGATAAAATATTTGCCAAAATTTTTAGCAATGTCGATTTACCCTACAATGTCAAGCAATTGTTACATAAAATTAGACGATATTTCTATCGCCTAATTTATATACAAAACTTTTATTTTAACTTTTTTATACGTTCACTTTCTGTTAGAATCCTCATTTGTTCAATAGCAATTGCATTTAATTTTTCTATCCTTTCAGTTGCATCCATTCCCTCATTTATAAAAACAGCATTTAAGTTCTCAAGATTTGATAAACACACTAATTGTGATATATCAGCATAGTCTCTCATATTTCCTTTTAACTCCGGATTACTTTCACGCCATTCTTTTGCTGTCATTCCAAACAAAGCTACATTTAATATATCTGCTTCACTTGCATAGATATAGTTTATTCTTTCCTTTGATAATTTTTCAGGGACAAGATTATTCTTAATTGCATCTGTATGAATTTTGTAATTTATCTTAGCTAAATTCCTCTTGATATCCCAACCTAATTGTTTTTGTTCTTCTTCTTTTAAGCGCTCAAACTCTTTAATAAGATAGAGCTTAAAATAAGGTGATACCCACGACGCAAATTCAAAAGCTATGTCTTTATGTGCATATGTTCCACCATATCTTCCTGCTTTGGCAATAATTCCGATAGAATTCGTCTTATTGACCCATTGTTTAACCGATAAAATAAAACGATTAAAACCTGCTTCATTTTTAATTCCCTCGAATTCGGTGGAATTAAAATTCGCATTATACATTTCTTCCCATATTCCTAAAAATTCAATTGTATTTTTATTCCTTAGCCATTTTTCTATCAGTGCCACACCATTTTCAACATTTCTAACCATGTCGGTTAAAGAAATATAATCTCTATTATCTATGGCAATAATGCTAATTTCTGATCCTTCCACATTTATTTTAGACACAAAAATCACCTCACAATATCTCATTTTAACTATAATTATATCATTTTTTTGTTTGTTCCTAAATATTTACCCTATCAACTCATAGTAAACAGTACTATTTATTTCCGCAAATTTTCTCGTCATTATTTACATTTTGGCGTATTAAAATTAAAGTTGGCGAGATTATGAGTTACTTTTAATACTATCCATCTATATTTCTACAATTTCTATTTCTCCACTTCTTGATACAATTATCTTATCAATTTTATTGTCTAAATAAGCCTTCAATAAACTTTCTTCGTCTAAGACTGTAATATCCATTTCTTTCCTTGAATCAATCTTCTCTGACTTCAATTCTTCCAACTTACTCTCCAATAATATCTTTTTATCTTTGATAAAAGTTTTTTCCTTTAGATACTCCTCTTTCGAAATATTTTTCTTTTTATAGTTTTCATAGATGATTTGTAAATTGCTGTTTAATATGGATATTTCCTTTAAAATCTCTTCTTTTACATTCTTGTGTTCTATAACTTTCTCTTTATTTAATGTGTTTTGTATCTTAAAATCTTTTAATTTGGGTTTTATAAGTTCAATAATATCTTTCTCTTTGATATTGTTTGGTGTTTTCTCAGCTTTACATAAATTACAATAATAACTTTTATACTTGTATATTTTATCTGAATTCTTCTTTTGTCTACTGTCACATCGTAAACTCATATGTCTACCACATTCTTTACAAAAAATCTTATCAGAAAAAATAGAACGATTTTTGTTTCCTGTATATCCCCCAAAACTTCGTTTTTCTTTTATTTTCTTAACCTTATCAAACACTTCTCTTGAAATAATCGCTTCATGGGTATTTGGAAGTATTTTCCACTCCTCTTCAGGAAGTAAAATTCTTTTTCTTCCACCTATTTTTGTTTCTTTGAATTTATTATATACATAATCTCCTGTATATAGTTCGTTCCTTGTAATCTGTGAGATAGCTGCATTTGTCCAAACTCTTTTCTTTACCTCACTTCCAGTAATTAAATTTCCAGTATAATCAGAAAGTTTCAGTTCTTCTTTTCGTTCAGAGCGTGTAATATAACCTTTTTCATTAAATATATTAGCCACTTGAATACAGGAATATCCTTTTAGCAATAAATCAAAAGCTTCTTTAACTATAAAAGCTGTTTTTTCATCAATGATGATACTATGTTTATCTTTAGGATCTTTAATATATCCAAAAGGTGCTGCCCAATTTATATTTTTCCCCTGCGATTTAATTTGCCTAATAGAACTTCTTACCTTTTCAGATAATTCCTTACTGAATAAATCATAATACAATGTCTTAAACTGTGTATCTGTATCTAAGCCATTACCTTGTTCTTTTAAAGAATCATAGTTGTCATTAATAGCAATAAATCGTATTTTTAGAAATGGTAATATATTGCTTAAGTAATCCCCAAGCAAAATATAATCTCTTGAAAACCTAGACATATCTTTTACAATTATAGTTCCTACTTTACCAATCTTTATATCCTCAATAAGCCTTAAAAATGAAGGTCTATTTGTATTAGTGGCAGAATATCCATCATCTACATATTCTTCTATTTCACAACTTTTTAAAGATGATTCATTTTGAATGTAGCTTTTTATATAATCTCTTTGATTTACTATACTTACACTTTCATCTACTTTGTGATAATCTTCTTCAGAAAGTCTTAAATATATAGCTATCTTATTCATGCTCTACCTCCAACTGCTTTCCCACATCTTTATCAAGTTTAAACTTAAAATATATGGTAACCTGCTTATACTCTGATATTTCTATATGGTTAATTAATGTATCGACCAATTCTTTATCAACTTCTATACTTTTAGCATCCAAGCAGCAAAATAGTACATCTATAAATTCTATAATTTCTCTTTTTTTCTTTTTTATATTTCTTATTCTTTCATCAAAAACTTTTAATTCATTTTTTAAGGTTTTTATTTGATTATTTATTTTTTTACTTTCTATTTTAAAATCACTTAAAAGAACATCTCCTTTAACATAGTTTTCATATTGTTCTTGTAGATTGATCCTAAGAGAAGCAATCTTTTTATTATTTACATCTGTTTTTATAGAAACTTGATTTATCTTTTCAGCACTTATATTTTCTAAATATATTTTTAGTTGTAATCTTTTATCCTTTTTATAAAAGCTTGAAAACAGTCTTTTAAAGGTATCTACTAAAATTTTGTCTAGGTCTGTTTCATATATTCTGACATGAGATTTTTCTAATTTTAATCTGTCTCCACCTTTACAATAATAGCAATAGCAAATCTCATCATGATATTTCAGTCCTCGTGGTCCATATTGTTTTTTCAAATTTCTACCACAAACACTGCATTGTATGAGGCCGTCATACTTTCCTTCTTTTTTATAATCTCTTTGAATTTTTACTCCAACATTTTCTTTTCCGTCTTTTATTATGTTTTTCAGTGAATGGTAAGGTAGATAGTTTTGTTTTTTCTCCTTTATCTCTCTGATATTTTCAAATGTAGTTTTGTCTATTAACCCTTCGTGGGTGTTCTCTGTTATAATCCACTCTTCTTTATCACGAAACTTACTTTTCCTACTTGGATCATGTCTATTTGAGTATACTCTTTGAATCAAATTCCCAATATATACTTCATCAGAAAGCATTTTTGATATATAAGAAATATCCCATTGTTTTGTATCTTCTTTATCCTTAAAAATTTTACCTGTTCTTTTATATTCATCAGGTGTCGTATATGTTTTAGTCAATTCTCTTGCTATTTGCATATTGGATTTTCTTTGACTTGCCATATAAAAGATAAGTCTTACTACATCTGCTGCCTGTTCGTCCATCACCAGAACTCTTTTACCATCAATTTTATCAACCTTATAGCCATACGGAGCCATTGCTCCTATAAAAGACCCTTGTTTCATTTTTATTTCTTTAGAGGCTTTTATTTTCTTTGAAATATCTTTTGCGTATAAATCATTGAAGATATTTTTTATTGCTATTTCATAACTCTGATCTGATTTTATACCGTCTTTAGTATCCAGATTATCATTTACGGAAATAAATCGAACTCCCAAAAATGGAAATACTTTTTCGATATAGTTTGCGATTTCTAAATACTCTCTACCAAACCTTGACATATCTTTTACTATGATACAATTTATCCTGCCTGTTCGGATATCTTCCATCATTTCAATAAATGCAGGTCTTTTAAAATTTGTTCCAGAATATTCATAGTCCTTGTATACTCTTAAAATCTTTATATCTTTTTCTTTTGCAGCATTTATACAAAGTTCTTCCTGCATTTCAAGTGAATTACTTTTATCCCTGTAAGCTTCCTTTCTTTCCTGTGATAATCTAGCATAAATACCGGCAGTGTATATTTTTTCAATCACTTTTCCAACTTCTTTTTCTGATTGTGATATATGCCTATTTTTTGTTCTAGCCATAGCATACCTCACTTTCAGCGCTTACAAGACTTTTATTCATAACAGTGGGTATAGTTTTTGACTTCCTGCTTTTATCGATACTTTTCTTTTTTATAGTGTTAGCTTTAATGTCAGACTTATCCATTTTTGTCATTTCTTCAAGTAAAGACAATTCTTCAGTATGATTAAACCTAACATCTATCGTCTTATCTTCAGAAATAAAAATTTTATCAATAAGCATCACAACAGACAATCTATCTATTTCAGATAAATTTTTATACTTGTTAATGTCGATGATCCAACTCTTATTTTTGTCAATCTTCTCCTTAGTATATTCCTGTTTTTTCAATCTATACTCGATACTTTCATCTAATTTAGTCAGTTTCTCTGTATAGTTTTTTCTAAAAAGTTGATATTCTTCTTTACTAATAACATCTTCTTTTAGGTCAAGGTATAGAGAAGATAAGAGTTCTTCTGTCATTGCTTTTTCTCGTTTTAGTATAGGAATTTGATTGTCTTTCAAATTTTTATTTATATCTATACGCTGAACTTTAGAATATAGATTTTCATTAAATTCAATGTAGGACTTCATTATTTTAGATACTGCTTTTATCAAGGTTTCTTCTTTTATGCTGTGTCTTGTGCAAGATTTTTCCTTGTTGTACTTTGAACAGATATAGAATATCTCTTCTCTTTTTTTATACTTTACAGTCCTTCTAATCAAAGAACTTCCACATTCTTTACAAAAAAGCATTCCTGTAAAAATATCAATTTTGTCCTTTCCACGAGAGTTATTCAAATCTCTTTTTAACATAGTATTTGCAATAGTAAAAACTTCTTTACTTATAATTGATTCATGGGTATTTTCTACTCTTATCCATTCTTCTTTCTCTTTTTCTATCTGCTTTTTATTTTTGTAACTTAAAGTAACACTCTTTCCTTGTAAGGTATTTCCAATATATACTTCATTTTCTATAATTCTATTTACTGTCTTTGCTGACCAATTTCCACCTTTTGTATTTTGAAATCCATTACACTTAAATCCTTGACTTTCTTTATATTTTCTTGGAGTTAAAACTCCTAAATGATTTAGTTCATCTGCAATTGCCTTTGAGGAATATCCCAAGAGTTTCATATCAAATATATTTTTGATAATATCCGATATATCTTTATCAATCACTAACTTGTTTTTATTCTCCTCAGACTTTTTATATCCATAAGGTGCAAAAGCACTGATAAAGTCTCCTTTTTCTCTTTTTATCTTTTGAGAGCTTTTTACCTTATTGGAAATATCTCGGCAATAACTATCATTGATGAAGTTTTTTATAGGAAGTATAAGATGTGTATCGTTTATATCTGCACTTTTACTATCGTAATTGTCATTTACTGATATAAATCTTATACCATTTTCCGGAAATATTCTTTGAATATATTTTCCAGCTTCTATATAATCTCTTCCGAATCTTGATAAGTCCTTTACAATAATTGTATTGAACTTTCTATCATAGGCAGCATTTATCATTTCTTTAAAATTGGGACGATCAAAATTTGCACCTGAATATCCATCATCAACATACTCTTTGATCATTGTAATTTGATTTTTTCTTGCATAAGAGTTTATAATTTCTCTTTGATTGGATATAGAGTTACTTTCTGTTTTTTCGCCATCTTCTTTTGATAATCTTAAATACATAACTGCCAAATTTTCTTTTGCTAAATTGTTTTTAAACATAAAAAAGCCTCCTTTAATTCAATTTACATACAATAAATCGAACCAAGGTTAGGCTTCCACAAAAATATTATAACGCTCCTTATATTTTTTGTCAGCCCCTAATAGACAGAAAATTTTTCTTTGATGTATTCCTCTACTAAATTTTCTAAACTAAATCCATTTTCATTAAATTTAACTTCTATATTCCAACCATCAATTTGATTTATCATCTGTTTATCTTTTTTATCTGTTTTCATTTCTGTATTTATATTATGTTCATCACACATAATATCTTCTCCTTATCTTCAATATCTTTAAGTTTTTTGACATTAACAGGCGTGTAGGTCACGACATTGGAATTTCACCACCGCCCCTTTTCAAGATGAGCCGGCAACAACTGTAGAAGTATCATTATCCCCATTTGCTTCAATGCATCAGTTTCCTAGGCTGAATATATAATTTCTTTTTATCGCTCGTTTTCTTTTATCCTTCTTTTAACTAGAGTATTTATTTAAACCGAAATCCTTATCAGCAGAAATGTCATGGCGAAGAAATTATAAAGCTCCACAAATGGTTAATGTCCTGTCTTGGTCTATTCAGTTGTCAAGGTTCAAAATTCTTTCAATTTCTTTTTTTATATAAAAGAGGACAAAATTCCCCTTCACTTTATAAAGGAAAATTTGCCCTCTTTGGTAACCAGAATTTATAGTTCTTCTATAAATTTCTTTAGTTTTTCTAAAATTTTATCTCGCTTTTTAATTAAAGCTGGATGTGAAATATTTTTAGTCTTTGCTACTGCACGAAGTGTTTCATCATTGAAATATAGTCTTTCTATAATTTCCCGTTCTTCATCATTTAACTTTGATATAGCATTTTTTAGTGTTTCAATCATCATTTGTGTAGCTACAATTTTTTCTACATCAACGTTCTTATCTTCTATATTATCTTCAAAGTTTCCATCATGATTCAGAGAAGAAAAAAAGAGCAAGTGGTTTTTCTTGTCCACTCGCTCTAAATATTTTGCATGTTCTCTTTCTTGCCAGTAGACTTTATATATCTGCTCGCTTACTTTGATTTTTTGTCCACCAACATAGAGGTAATATTCTTTTGACATTTAAGTTTCCTCCATCCTTTTTTATTTTTGTTTTCTAGACAAAAAAGGAGGGCTCCTGCACTTAGGCATGAGAAGTCCTCTAAAATGAAAGAAACTCTTTCTAATATTGTTAATTATATTTAATTTTTCAACTAAATTATCTAGTTTGCAAACAGAATAAACTGAAGAAAAAAGGTGCCTTTATTTTAATTATATTTTTTTGCATCTTTTACCTCCATTCTTTTAGTTAAATCAATTAATAATCTAATTTTTTCTATTCAATACCTTTAAATATTGTTCTTTATTAATTAGTTATTCCAAGTTTCTATGCTTGTTCAAATACTCTAACTGCTTTTCTATACTTCGAATCTTTACCCTGCACAAAAATACTCTATAATTGGATAAATTCTAGAATAACCGAAACACAAAAAAGAACCTTAGAAAAAAACTATCAAAGCCCACGCAAACAGGCCATAATAAGAGAAAACAAGAAGGCTTTAGAATCTGTTTTACTAACATTAGCAGAGTATAAAACTTGATTTGAATTGACAGTAAAAATAGAAGCTAAAACAGCAGAAGCTGTAAATGCGACCCTAGGTGAAATCTTCAAAAGAGATTTTGAGTTAAAAAATAAACTCTTTAAAAGCGTAACATCAAATAACGGCTTCGAAATCGCAAGTTTAGCAGCTCCGACAGTCCATCTAAAATATTAGGAGGGACATCTTTCGTTACAACACTTCTAGCTGCTATCACGCTATTCGTTCCAATGGTTATACCTTTCTTTTCACCACAAACTATGATTGAATTTGCTCCTATCCATACATTATCTTCGACAACAATCGGATTCGCATATCAACAGCCATCTAATCTTTTTTTTGAATCTAGTCTATGTCCTGAAGTATAAAAACCACAATTGGGGCCTACCCAGATGTTATTTTTAAAAATTATTTTTGCTCCATCTAATAAACTACAATTACTGTTGATTATTACGAAGTCGCCAATTTCAATATTATACCCAACTCCACATTTTAAAGGCGAAAATATAAAAAAATCACCATTGACTTTTCCCAAAAATTTTTTCAGAATATTTTTCCTTTCCTCAAAGTGAGAGGCTGGTATATTGTTAAATTCATGGCATATTTCTTCAGATTTAATCAAATCTCCAAAAAAAGTGTGGTCATCATGAATATTAAATTCTTCTCCTCAACTTATTTTTTTGTTTATAATTCCTTCAGCATTATTCTCTCTTTTCATTCTCTTACTCCTTATCAAATAGATTTCTAAAACTCATGTTATTGATATCTTTATGGCTCAATATAATCTTTGACTCATCTTTTAATTTTGATTCGTTAGGATGGTCGCTATTATAAATCAAACCTTTCCATTTTATTTTTATATCCTCATCATTCCAAATAATTCCACATTGTTTTGCGGGGTAATAATACTCCGTACATTTATAGTGCACTATAGTTTCATTTTCTAATGCAAGATATCCGTGGGCAAAACCTTCCGGAATATATAACTGTTTTCTATTCTCTTCAGATAATAGTATGCCAAACCATTTTCCAAATGTCTTTGAGCTCTTTCTTATATCTACTGCTACATCAAATATTTCTCCCTTGGTGACAAGAATTAATTTCCCTTGTGGATGCTCTTTTTGAAAATGTAGCCCTCGTAACACACCTTTTTTAGATTTAACTTCATTATCTTGAACAAAAAATTTATTAAAACCATTCTCCTCTAAGTCTCTTTTATTATATATTTCTGTAAAACTACCCCTGTTATCCTGGAAGATTTCTGGTGTAATCAATGTCAAACCAACAAAGCCGCCACAATTATTCATTATATCAATCATACTTAACTCCAACTCTTTTATATACAGTTTCGTCAATAAACTTGTGCAAAGATTCTTGCCAATGAGGTAATTCTTTAAACCCACTGTTAGCCAAGTTTTTCATCTCTAATCTACAATTACTAGGTCTATCTGCGTATATTTTTTTATCCAAACTATTGACTGCAACTATTTTGGTCCTTAGATTTTTATCAGAAATTCTTTCTAAATATGAATTTATCTCAAGTGCAAATTCATACTTGCTAATATATTTGCCTGAATTGGTAACATGATATACGCCATATTTTTCAGTTTTAGCCATGGATAGAAGACAACTAGCAAGATCATAAGTATATGTAGGAGTTCCTATTTGATTTTTTAATACAAAGATTTCTTTACACATTAGGATTTTATTAATTACATTCGTTACAAAATTGTCTTTGTCTTCCCCAAATAGCCAGGAGGTTCTAACTATATAATATCTTTTCAGTGATGACCAAATTATTCTTTCAGCTATTCGCTTAGTTTCACCATATGAATTTTTAGGCTTTCCTTCTATAATTGTATCTTCTTTCCAGGGCATATCCGTATCTCCAGAAAATACATAATCACTTGAAATAAATATCAATTTAATACTATGCTTCTTGCACAAATCTACAATATTCTTTGTCCCAGAAACGTTTATTTCATAAACTTTATTTTTATATTCTTTTTTTTCTGCTAAATCTACGTCCGTGAACGCAGCACAATGAATTATTGTGTCAGGTTTGCAGTATTTAATTATTTTTTCTAGTGCAGAATAATTTGTAATATCAGCAGAATAATATTCACAATTATTTTGAACATTTAGTGTTTTTCTTCCGAGCCCAATGCAATGAATATTATTTCTAAAAGCAATCTTTGCTACAGCATTTCCTAATAAGCCATTAACTCCTGTTATCAATACATTCATACATTATCACCAATTCTTTTTCTCCACCACTGTTCATTTTTAACATACCATTCAACTGTTGACTTTATTCCTTCTTTAAACTGAGTTTTAGCTTTCCAATTAAGTTGTTTTTTAATTTTAGTAGCATCTATTCCATATCTATAATCATGTCCTTTTCGATCATTTACAAAATGTATATGATAATCCCCGTAGTTGAAAATCTCGCAAATGATTTTAGCTATTTCTAAATTACTTATTTCATTATCAGCGCCTATATTATATATTGATCCTATTTCTCCATCCGTAATTATACGGTATAATGCTTCACAATGATCTGAAACATGTATCCAGTCTCTTATATTTTCTCCATTACCATAGATTGGTATTTTCTTGTTTTGCAATATATTAGTAATGATTTTGGGTATATACTTCTCTGTATGTTGTTTAGGCCCATAATTATTTGAACATCTACTAATAGTTATTGGCAAACCATGGGTTCTTGCATAAGATAGTACGAACAAGTCCGCTGAAGCCTTACTAGCAGAATATGGATTAGATGGTTTTATTTTAGAGGTTTCATTAAATCTTAAACTCTTATTTAATTTTCCTAAATCACCATAAACTTCATCGGTTGAAACTTGATGGAATCTCTTAACAGAATTAACTAATGCGCAATCCATTAAATTTATAGTCCCCGCTACATTTGAATTATAAAAAGCAGATGAACAATCTATTGACCTATCAACATGTGATTCGGCAGCAAAATTTATTATGATATCAGGTTTTTCGTTTCTTATAATTTGATGCATTGCGTTTTTATTGCAGATATCTTCTTTATAGAATTTAAAATTATCTCTTTCTAAAAACTTTTCAATATTATCTAATTTACCAGCGTAAGTTAATTTATCTATACATATTAGTTCTCCACGATTTTTATTCTTGAAATAATAATCTATGAAGTTTGATCCAATAAAACCTGCTCCTCCAGTTATTAGTATTTTATGTGTTTTGCCCATATTAACAGTCCTTTATTATTTTTGTGTCATTTCGATATGATTTTCAACACTATTTACTGTTTCGAATGTTTCCTTTTTAAGTGGCATTCTAGAAACCCATCCTTTTTTATGTGCAATGTTCTCTATGCATGCGATTCCCATATTTCCTTTGATTTTCATATCTCTAACCTTCTTATTTGCAAGATACAAACTTTCGAATGTACCAGCATCAAACCAGTAATTCTCGTTTCCAATTATTTCAACATGAAGATTCTTTTTGTCTAAATATATGTTATTTATGTCAGTTATTTCCAATTCGTTTCTTTTCGAAGGTTTTAATCTTTTTGCATAGTCTATGACTTTATTATTGTATATATATAGACCCGTTACACAGAAATTAGATTTCGGATTTAAAGGTTTTTCCTCAATACATTCTGCATTTCCTAGTTTATCAAAATTTATTACTCCATATCTTTCTGGTTCAGTAACTTCATAAGCAAATATTACTGCACCATACTTACCTTTATCAACTTTTTTACAGGATTTTAAAATTTTATGTTCTAAATTATCTCCAATGAATATATTATCTCCTAAAATCAACATAACATTTTCATTCCCTATAAAGCCTTCTCCTAGTAGGAACGCTTCTGCTATTCCATTTGGTTTTTCTTGGATTTTATATAGAATATTAATGCCTATTTTTGTCCCATCTCCCAAAATTTTTTTAAAGTCATTGAGATTTTCTTTTTTAGTTATGATTAATATTTCCTGGATATTTGATTTCATTAATACAGCTAATGGATAATATATTAGTGGCTTATCATAAATTGGCAACAAATGTTTTGAAATATATTTCGTGAAAGGATAAAGCCTAGTGCCTAATCCTCCAGCCATAATTATACCTTTCACTTATTTCTCCTTTCGTCTTTATTATTACCAACCTTAAACTTTTTCTCAATTATATTAGCCGCTACTTTTACCCCGTCTTTTGTAATATATTTTTTTAATTTCTCAGAATTTTCTTTATATTTTTTCATATTTATTAATTCATTTACCTTCTCCTTAATCTCATCCATATTCAATTTGTTTTTGACATATATAGGAGATGGTCCTATACCTAATTCATAACATTGTTGCCCCCAAAATAATTGATCCGCTCCAAAAGCAAATATTAATTGTGGAACTCCAAATTCAAGGCAACAATGAACCGTACCATTGCCACCATGATGAATAGCTGCTCTAAACTTATGCATATATTGATTAAAGTCGATATAATCTACCAATAAAACTCTAAATTTATCTTCGTCATTCATCGTATCCATAAAACTAAAATCTGAACCCGATATTACAACGCTTATGTCTTTATCCAATTCTAAAATACTGCATAGAACCATTTCGAACAGTTTTTTCATATCATCATATACCATACTGCCAAAACCTACATAAACTATATTTTTATTTCTTTTAAAAAAATCATCTATTTTTTCTTTATCGTTATTTGTTCTATTTAATGACAAATTTCGCCACACCCCAGTAATAAAAATATGCTCAGACCAGTTCTTGTCTCGTTCAGCTAAAATAGTGTCATATTGATACAACGTTATTATCTTCTTTCTGTTCATATTCCTATAACTTCTAAATATATTCCATTTACTAAGACCAAGTTTTTTTCTCCATTCATTAACAATGGATAAAGAACCCATATTAAAAAAAATATAACACTTATAGTACCAAATATAACTACTAATACTATTTCGCTTTGCTTTATTAACAAGCGAACAAAATTTTGTTGTTGGATCAAATGGAAATACAAAACTTCTAACTAAAGGTATTTTATATTTCTCTGCAAAATGATATGATAGTGCTCCAAACAACGTATAAATTATTAGCTCAGAACCAATACACGCACTATTAAATTGCATAAATAGTTCTGGATATTTATTAAGTAAAAATGCTATCCCGCCAATCCCTTCCGAGCGTGTGTTCTTGCTATTTCCTAATAATAAACTCACTAGTTCTTTGGAATTACCAGAAATCTTTTTAAATATCAAGTCACTATCCTCACATACTGACTTAAACTCTTCGAATGTAGCAATTGTCACTTGATGACCTCGAGATTTTAATTCCTTGCCTAATGATAAAATTGGCAAAAAATCTCCATATGACCCTATTGCAAAAGCTGTTATTTTCATTATTTTACCACCTAACGAAAAAATTTACCTTATATTTTATTCTTATAATTGTCGTATTACTCTAAAAGGATTACCAGCTACTAACACATTGCTAGGAACATTTTTATTAATTACGCTACCCGTAGCAATAATACTGTTTTCTCCTATTTCTATTCCACTCTTTGAACTGCACACAATTGTTGCTGAAGCACCTATCCAGACATTATTCCCTATCTGTATAGGATTCGCATACCCTTCTCCATTTATTCTATTTATTGAATCAGTATCATGTCCCGAAGTGTAAAATCCAGAATTTGCTCCAACCCAAACATCATCTCCAAACGTAACACTTGCAAAATCTAATATTGTACAGTTTCCTCCAATGAAAACGTTATTTCCCAGTTTTATATTTTCTCCGACACCGCATTTAAATGGAGAAAATATCAAAAAATTCCCATTAACTTCCCCTAAAAATTCTCTTAGCATTTTATTTCTCTCTGATAGTTTTGATGGTCTAATAGAATTATACTCATAGCAAAAATCCTCAGCTTCAAGCATTTTTTTAAAAAGATCTTTTCTTTTGTTTATATTAAACTTATTACTATTAACTTCCATGTTTTTCTCCTAAATATAATTTTGTAATTTTCTCATCTGAAAAGTTTCCTATAATTCTTTTACTTTGATTATCGAAACATAAAATATGCTCACAACATTCTTCTATTAATTCATAGTCATGAGTTATTATGAAAATTGTCTTTCTTTCTTTCTTTAATTCCAACATATTTTTTGCCACCTCTTGCATATGGTAATAATCCAAACCACTTGTTGGTTCATCAAAAAAAATAATGTCTCTATCGGATACCATAGCTGTGGCAATAGCTAGCCTTTGTTTTTGACCACCTGACAAACTCATAGGATGTTTTTCTAGCAAATGATATAGATTTAAAGACTTTAATATATCTATATACTTACCATCAGCATACTTAGCAGATAAGTTTACCTTCATCTCCTCTTCTACGCTTTCAGTAAATAATTGGTGATTAACATCCTGCATAACAATATAGCTTTTTTTTAACCTTTGTTTTTTATCCATCTTTATCCCTGCTACTTTTATAACCTCTTTAGATTTCTTCTCAAGTCCGCAAAAGCAATTCATAAAAGTTGATTTACCTACCCCATTTAATCCAACTATACCAATAATAGAATTCATTGGTAAAAATATATTTTTAATATCTAAGAGTTCTTTTTCTTTTACTCTAAACTTTAAATAGTCTATTTGTATTAGGTTATTGTTTTTATATTTGTTTGCTTTGTTATCCGTAATATTCCCTATCCTGCTATAAAACTTTAATTTAGGATTTTGATTACTTCTTAGTCCCATCTCTTTAAGAGCTTTATATGGGATATCTTCAAATTCATTTCCCGAGAAAGTTCGTTCTATTTTCCCCTCTTTCATATAATAAACTCTATCAGCTAAACCCATTAAATACCAAAGTCTATGTTCTGCAATAATTATTGTCTTTCCCTCTTTTTTCCATTTTGTTATTATTTCTCTCAATTTCTCTATAGAGTCAACATCCAAATTAGATGATGGCTCATCCAACACAATAATTTCAGCTGGAAAGGTTTCAGAAGTTAAGCAACATATTCTTTGCTTTTCTCCACCTGATAGTGTAAAAAGATTTCTTTTTTGAAAGTCTTTAAGCTTATATTTTTCCAAGATGTCTTTTATATTCTTTACAATATCTTTTGGATTCATATTATAATTTTCAGGTTTAAATGCTAATTCGTCTTCTACTATGGCATTAAAAAATTGACTTTTTGGATTTTGGAATACAGAATTTACTTTGCGAGATATGTCTCTTATATCCATATTTGTAATGTTCTCATCATCTATACATACTTGTCCAGTTAATTCACCAAAATAAAAATTAGGTATCAATCCATTGATCAGCCTTAAAATGCTAGTTTTTCCGCACCCAGAAACTCCTGTAAATAAAATGCATTCGTTCTTTTTTATCTCTAAGCTAATGTTTTCTAAACATTTTTTGTCAGAATTCATGTATTTGAAATTTAAGTTTGTAAATTTTATCATGGTCAACCTCTTATAAATAAAACTACTAGGAAAAAAAGCATACTCATTAAGATATAATCAGCTTTACCAAAACATAATCGATGAATAGATGATCTGTTTTCTTCTATTGATAATCCTTTTGTCAAAGCTGAAACTGTAAGTTCTTCCCCAACTTTCATAGATGACATCATTAAGGGAATATATTTATACTCAATAATTTTAAAAATAGAAATACTATTTTTAAAACTTATCCCCCTAATTCTCATAGCTTTTTTTATCTCTATATTATCCATTATTACATTTGGTATGAATCGAAAAACAACAGATAGTGGTAAATTTATTTTTTCTGAAATTTTCATCTTTCTAAAAGCTTCTAATAGAGATGATACTTCTGTAGTATTTAGAAGATAATAGCCACAAAATAAACAAGGAAACATTTTTGCAATGATATTAACATACACATTAATAAAAATGTTAAGAACAAGTGGAATAGCATCTGTCATCCCACTTATCCTTATTAGTTGTGCAGATATATATATAATAATCCCCTTAACCACTGCACTAACTTCGCCTTCACATAAAAGCAAACCTGCTGTTAAAGCAAACAAGGCAAATTTGATATAAAGTCTATTACCATAATCATATGCATTTAATACTATAATATTTACTACAATCAAAAGTAATAGTTTGGTTCTAGGGTCGAGTTTAGCTAACGATTCTTTATGCAAAGTCATCTATACTATACCTGCTCTTTTAAAATGTTTATTTAATAATTTTTTACCAATGAAATATCCTATTAAAGCTCCAACAAAACCTAAAGCTACAACTACTATCAACATATAGTTTTCTGTCAAAGGTCGAACAGCTTTAACATATTCTGGTGCTATTTGTTCATATTTACTAAAATATACGTCCTTCATAATCCACATAGGTAACATAGAACCGACTGACCATTCGGTAAAAACTCCATATCCTATTGCGAGTTTGTTACTTGACTTATATTCTCCCGATTTTATAATTAGATCTGCAAGAATACCGCAAACACATCCACTTAGTAGTAATATCCAATGTTGACCCATCAAGAATCCAATTAAACCAAGAAGGATTCCCATAATTGAAATAGCTCCAAATTTTCCTACTTTTGTGCTAACAACTAAAAATGGTAAAGCTCCAAGTATTCCTAAGAAAAAAGGTATGAGTGGCATTAGTATGGGAATATTTCCTAAAATTCCACTTATCATAAAGGCCACCATAGTCAAAACTACCATTATACCAACTGTTATTAGATCCTTTGCTGTTAATCTCTTTTTCATTTTTTTCATCTCCTTAAATTTTCCAATTTTTCGCTTTTTCTATATTTCTTACAAAATTTTTATAAAGTCCTTCTTCCTGAATCAATTCACTGTGTTTTCCAATCTGTTCTATTTCACCTCTATTTAAAACCACAATCTGATCAGCTTCTTTTACTGTTTTTAAGCGATGAGCTATTATAATAACTGTCTTATCCTGAGTAAGATTTTTAATCGCTGTGTTGATATCTCTTTCATTTTCAGGATCTATATTGGCTGTAGCTTCATCCAAAATGATAATAGGTGCATTCTTTAATATTGCTCTTGCTATGGATATCCTTTGTCTTTCTCCTCCTGATAAATCAGCTCCTCCTTCTCCTATAATCGTATTGTATCCATCCTCTAGTTTTGATATGAAGTGATCACATTTAGCATTGATTGCTGCCTCCTTAATATCTTGTATTTCAGCTTCCGGATTGCCAAACTTAATATTTGCTTCTATTGTATCTCTAAACAAATACACCCTCTGAAAGACCATACTAATTTGGGACATAAGGTTTTCCAAATCGTAATCCTTAATATTGACATCTCCTAATGTTATCTCTCCCCTATCTACGTCCCAAAATCTGTTAACTAAATTTGCCAAAGTTGTCTTACCAGAGCCACTTGGCCCAACAATAGCTGTCGTTGAACCCTGCTTTGCAAATAAATTTATATTTTTTAATACCTTTTCATCCCCATAAGAAAAATCAACATTTTTAAATCTTATATCATAATTTATTGGAGCTACCTTTATGTTCCCTGATTTTATTGAAGGGAGTTGATCAATTGACATAATTTTTTCTATATCGGTAACCATTATAGGCAACATAAAAAACATACTTGAAGCATCTTCCAGTTGGCTATATATTTGGAATGAGATAATAATTAAAACCAAACAAGCTATTAAGCCTATATCACTATGAAAATACAAATAGACTGATACAAGTCCCGCGAGCATACTCATAATTCTTAATACCATTTTTTGTAAAGAAATATAGGGAACTCTCATTCTCTCTATCCTTAAACTTGCAATATGAAGCCTTTTTATGGACTGGCTTATATCACTTTTTGAAGAAGAAAACAAATTATACGACCTTATTACTTCCATTCCCCTAATAAACTCCAGTACACTGTCAGCAAATTCCATCTGATTTTTCACTCTTCCTGGCGCAAGTTCCTTTGAAAGATTTAACAACTTGTTATTTATTAGCAAAAAGAATCCTATACCTAATAAATAGATAATGCTTATCTTATAAGAGAATATGGAAATAACCATTGACAGAACTATGCTATTTATAATTCCAACTAATGTTGTCGATACAACAGCTAAAGACATACTCTCAAGTTCATTCATTGTTTCTGTTGTAATGCCAGTTAAATTAGCTAAGGTATGACTGCTAAAATATCCCATGGGCATAAATCTCATTTTATTTGCGATGGATATTCTTTTATCCTCGCACATAGAATAAACTGCTTCCGTTTGTACATCCCTTGATTTTATAGAAAGTAAAATTTGCCCAATCATGAGAATTAAGAGAGCTATAAAAATTAAAATTGAAATCTTTATATCTATAGCACTGTCCAAAAGTAGCTTTATAGAATAAAGAAGCAAAGCATAATTTGCCATAATAAATATACATTTTAAAAGCTCTAAACATATGCTTTTCCACCATAAAAATTGTCTTGTGCCAGCAAACTTGAAGAATAATTTATAAGCTTTTATCATCTCTTACCTCCTTTTCTATGCATTTTCTAATTCTCATAATTATTTGCCTTCCACATATTTCTATATAATTTTGAACTCCTAAGCAATTCTTCATGTGTCCCTGACGAAACTAGTTTTCCGTTTTCTAATAATATGATTTGATCCGAATTTACAATTGTATTTAATCTGTGGGCTATAACTATTAACGTTTTATCTTTTGTTAAGTCTGTTATAGCACTTTGAATCAACGTTTCATTTTCCGGATCTACATATGCGGTGGCTTCGTCTAAAATTACTATTGGAGAATTCTTCAACATAGCTCGTGCTATAGTTATTCTCTGTTTCTGCCCTCCTGATAAAAGATTTCCTTCTTTTCCAACTACAGTTTGATAACCCTGCTCAAATTCCATAATAAAATCGTGGCAATTAGCTCTTTTACAAGCATCTATTACCAAGCTGTCTTCTATATTTTCATTTCCCAATTTCAAATTTTCCATTATACTTCTATTGAATAAATAGTTATCTTGTGAAACATAAGAAATCATATTGGTTAATTGTGCAATGGGAATATCTTTAATATTTACTCCACCTATAGAAATACTTCCAACTTGAGGATCCCAAAACCTATTTATCAACTTGACAACAGTAGATTTCCCAGAACCTGAAGGCCCAACAATAGCTGCTTTTTCTCCTTGCTTTATATTAAATGAAAGTTCGTTCAAGATATTTTGCCCTTCAATATATTGAAAATCTACATTTTTAAACTCAACATCATAATTCAATATAGTTTTTTTGATGCTATTTACACCTACCAATTCATCTACGTTCAAAATATCGTTTATTTCTTTCATTATCATTTTTATTTTTGATAAATTATCAGTATATATCACTGCTGATAAAAGAGGGCCTGTAATCCCTAGGGATAAAATCAAACTGAAAAGGAAATCTGCTAAGCTAAGTTCTCCTATGCTATAAAGATAACAACCAATTGGCAGTGTAAAAACCATAGAGCTGACAAGATTCATCATAAATGAAGTATATTTTTGAGTACTTTTTAGCCATTTGATATTGGCTTTTGTATTCTTTTTTACCACATTCACAAACTTTGAATAGGAATTTTCTCCCTGACCAAAAGTCTTTACAACTTCTATTCCATTAATATATTCAACCACGGTAGAACTCATATGATTTCTTATATCGATGATATTTTTGTATTTTTCTGAAAAAGTATTCATTATCTTTGAATAGGAACCTATACCAAATGGTATTGTTAATACTGAAGCTATTCCCATTTTCCAATTTAGTGTAAAAATATATATAATAATCGCAATAGGAACTAGTATGTTTGAAGCTACCTCAGGAACAGCATGAGCCAATGGAACTTCAAGTTGTTCAACTCTCTCTACAAACAAACTTTTAAACATACCTGACGAATTATCAATAACATATCCCATTGGGACCTTTGTTAGTTTTTCTGCTATATAATTACGTAATTTATCTAGCACCCTAAAAGTAGCTTCATGAGATAACGATGTTGAAATACCTGTACAAGTATATTTTACGCCATATGCTATCATTGATATTGAGAATAAAATCACATAAGTTTTAAAACTATTCATATTTTTAATTAAATTCAAAATAATTTCCGAAATGCATATATACGGAATCATCCCAAATCCAACACCAATGATGGCCAGGATAATAGAAAAGATATATCCTTTTTTCTCTTCTTTTATAAAAGCTTCTAAGCTAATTTCAGTTCTCGTCATTTTTACATTCCTTTCCAAGTTTAATGGCTAATTCCTTAGCGAAATTGTGGTTTTCGATACAAGAAAAGTGATTCCCCCCTATATAATCTACCTTTATTTCACCTAATATTGCGTTTTCCCATAACTTTAATAACTTAAAACTCTGAGCAAAAAAGTCATCGTTATCCTTTGCAATGTAGTAATTAATATTGCCAAAATAAGGACTTGGGGTTTGTTTTTGAACATTAAAGGTTTTTTTGAATATCTTAAATTTTTCAAGAATTTTTCCTTTCTCCAGTAAAACCCCCGTTTTCTTGTATACAACATTAGTATATATTTCAAATCTCTCATCTTCTGAGCTATTACAAACTTTATTAATTATACTTCGGTCATTTAGATTATTTAAATGATTTTTGATACTGTTTATTGTTATGTTAGAGTTTTTAGTGTCTGAAAACTCTTCACTGATTATATTTTCCTTTTCAAGTCCAAGATCGGATAAACTCACTCCGTAATTGTTTAAATAAATAAACTCCAATATAATATTGTCAACATGAACATTTGGTATGCTACCACTTTCTATAATAGAAAGGTTGAGCACGTTAACTCCTCTCTCTAGCAAATAACGTGATACCTCTATACCAATGTGACCACCAAAACTATAACCTATTATCTGTACATTTTTTATTTTCTGATTGAAAATTTCTTCCGCAGCCTCTTGAGCTAATACAGGAATAACATCTTCGTTGGACGTATTTAAAAACTTGTTGTAATCATCAATCCCTAAGACCATAACATTTCCATTATTTTGAATCTGTAGTTGTTTTGCAAAGTATTCGATATCGCTAATATTTCCAAGAGGTCCTTGAAATATTACGCTTAAGGTATCTGAAGTACTGTAAGATTTATATAATTTACTCACTAATAACTTCTTATGATCATCTATTTCACTCTCAATATCATCAACTCTTTCAAGAAAAACTGCTAAAGATCTTATTGTTGGTTCTCTTATAAGTTCTCGTAAAATAGCCTCAAAAGTCAAATTCGTTTTTATCTTAGATATAATTTTAGTTGCTACTCGTGCTAATAACAAAGAATCGGCTCCATAGTCATACAAATTAGAACTTGAACTAATCCTAGGATCACCAAATTCATCATTTATGATTGCAATCAATATTTTTTCGGTGTCATTTAACTTCTCAATATTTTCTATTGTATGCTGGCTTTCTTCATTATCAGCGTATAAATCTATTTGGATTTTTCCACTTATTATTTGATCTTTTTCTGTCATGGTTAGTTCGTTAAAATACCTCGTTTTCACAGAAGAGAATATCCCTTTATATGAATCTTGAATTATATTATTTATCTCTTCAACATCAATCTTTGAATAATTATTTTTAAATTTTTTTGCTATGAAAATCGCTCCATGGTTTAACAATATAGAACCCTCCTTTGGTAACAAAAAACTTTTAGTACTAGGTTCAATATCATCCAATATTTCTGCCCACTCATTTGGTTCTATGAAGAATCTTTTTTCTCTAATCTTATCTTGTGGAGTCTCCATCATAAAAATCTGTGACCCCATAATCCATGGTTCATTTCTCACTGGTTCAGAAAATAGTAGATATCCGTTGGGAGATATTATTTTTTTTAAATACTTTAGTGTTTTTTTAATATCTTGCACATTTTCCAAAACATAAGCGCCAATGACTAAATCAAATTGATTTGGTAAAAACCCTTGTTCATATGGGTCTATATCAGCGTTGAATTGCTTTATTATTACATCTTGATTTTCACCATATTTCTTTTTTGCTAGTGGCAAAAAATATTTTAAGGAATCTGTAAAATAATATTTATATTTGTTTTCTCCAAGTTCACCTAGTATTTTTTCTGTAGATGCCCCAGTTCCTGCACCTATTTCTAAAATTTGTAAACTTTTAGAAGAATTCTTAGATACATACTTTTTTATAAATTGACAAAAATAATTATTTATAATTATCGAATTTATACTATTTTTGTAAAGAGCATTTGTATATTTGGCTAATCCCTTAGGATATAAAAGCTCAACAGGATCAGTCACACCTTTTAAAATGTCTTCTATTTTGTCAAGATTGTCTTTAATATAATTTATAATCTCAATGTCGCCAAACTCATCTCTCCATAACGAATATAAAGTATGCCAATTTTTATCAAACTCTTCAGTTTTATATAAAGTATTAATTTTATATAAGGCATTTCCTTTATCAATAAGAACATTATATGAAACTAATTCACTAATCCATCTATCTAATATCCATTCATATTTTTCATCTACATTTTTTTCTATATTTCCAACATATCTATAATATTTACTATCTTTCGTAAGTACTCTTAAATTTAAAAGCGCTTTCAAAATGCAACTTAAAGCTAGATTATCTCTGAGATTAAAAACTTTTTTTATATTCGATTGTCTGTAATTCCGTCTCCAATCTTTCATTATACTTGTCTATATCATCTAAGTTGATGTGTTCAATACCGTTGCTAGACTCTTTAGGAGATTGTATTATAGAAATATCTAATTCTCTATTGATTTTATTGGAGTTTTTTACCGAAATAATAATCTCTTCACAATTCTCCTTAGCAAATATATATTCACTTATGTTTTTGAACATTTCTTTATTTTCTGGATCATTTATAAATTTATCGTCTCCGAATATATTTAGATTTAACAACTTGCTATCTTCATTTTTAGTTAAACGATTCGTTGTATCTGAACATATTCGATTCTCCCATTCAAGTGGATTTGAGGAGTATTTATATAACTGAGCTTTAAAGTCAGAAAAAATATTCTTTATATCAACTAGCTTGAAAATATTTTCTCTAACGTCCCAATTAATTTCTAATCCATCTATATTGTCTGTACACTGACAATCTATAAAAACTTGTGGTGTCTGAGTTATTCCATATCCATAATTTCCCCTTAACTTATTGTTGTTAGTCCCTACTGCACTAGTAAAAACATATGGCAACAAAACTTCTCTAATATTCTTTTGGCGTGCAATATCTCTCATTACTTCAACACCAGAATATGATGAATGATCAATATTTTCAAATATATTTCTATTTATACTTGTTGCAAGTGCTAAAAATGTTTTTCCAAAATCGTCAATGGATATCAGTGATGTTTCAGTAAAGTCTCCAACACAATGATCTTCACTAGTTATAGCATTAGAGAAGACTGTGTAATTTATTGTAAACTTTTTGTTTGAACTCCATTTCATCAAACTCAAGGCATATACTGCTAATAATACTGAATTCGGTGTTAATCCATAACAACTGCTTGTTTTTTTTAGTTGCCTCCATTCTTCCACGCCAAGTTTTGTAGAAAAACGTATAAATCGATCATTCTTTTCGTCGACGTTAAGCCTATTTATCGTTGGTAATATAGGATACGTGTTTATAGTATCTAATTTTTTGCTCCAAAAAGCCCTATCCTCTATATATTTCTTTTTATTTTTGAAAAGGTATTTTTGTATGCAGTATTCTCTAAAGCTATAATCGCTCCCTTTTGGTTCTATACCATCAAAATATGCCGATTCAAATTCTGAAAGGAGAAACCATATACTTGACCAATCAGCTATCATAAAATCCATAGAAAAATGTAGTATTGAACCGTCATTTTTTTCTGAAATTCCGATATCAAACATAGGCCATTTTTTTAAAGGATATATTTTATTTTCTAATAAATCCCTAAGTTTATTTGTGTCTCCTTCTAGCACTTTAAAAGTTTCGACTTTTTTTATTGTCTGTTGTGTTGAGTTATTATTAATAACAGTTCTTAACATTGGGTGTTTAGAAATTAATTCATTCCATATATTCTCAACTTTATTTTTATCAAGTTTTTCTTTATAAATGTACTCTTGATATATATGACATGATGTGTTTCCGAAAGAATATGATTCTCCCCTTCCTAACAAATAAGCAGATTGTACCGTAGAAAGCGGAAATGGTTCATATAAACTGTTTTCAGTCTCTATATTATTTTGATTTACCAAATATTCTATTATTTCATTTTTGTTTTTCCTCAACATTTTAAAAATTTCATCAGATATAGCGTTTTTATATGTTCTATACTTTAATTTGTTGTTTTCTATATAGATTTCTATGCCTTTTCTTTTGCATTCTTGTATTATCTCCCTTACCTCACTCATTGTTTCCTCCCACTAGTTGTGTTAATTTGAGCAAATCCTGCACTTCTAATCATCTTCTCCCAATTTTTTGTAGCAATTAATTCTCCTTGAACTCTCGAAGCTTGGCATCCGCCCATCTCTATATACCTACAAGCTAGCAATATTTCTTTCTTTATAGCTTCAATCCAACTGGTTTCAAAAATCTCTTTAATATTTGAAGATCCATAATCGTACAGACTTAAATAGGGATTTACCTCGTAGGAGTGTTTAGAAGTTAATTCATTCTCTATAAAAGTTTTGGTTCTCCACGCAACAGGTCCAAAAGTATCTTCTAACATTAAGTTTCCAACACTGTAGAAAGTACAAAATCTATGCATGATTTCCATATCTACATTTGGATCCTGAGAATTTACCATATTGTTTAATTCAATAGTTATTGGTATTTTCCCTATATATCCACTAATTATATCAAATGGGCCATGTCCTTTTTTAAGAACTTGCAAACTATGAACTTCTCCCCAAATACCTGATAATAATAAAATATGCCAGCCAGTAAAAGATATTTGTGTCGATAGCATCATACTTAAATATTTCATTTTAGAATCCTTAGCCATTTCAATAGATTTTTTTATAAACGTTTCTATATTCGGCAAGTGAATATAGAAATTTGACACCATAAACAATAACCCTCTTTGTTTTGCTTGTTTGTAACATTCCAAAAGATATTTTTGATGAATTGGTTGCTCTTGTATAACATTTATATTTCGGCTTAATAACTCTTTACTTAATTTAGTTCCTTCTCCACCAACACCTTCAGACCTTATAATTACACACGCTAAGTCAATATCTTTTGGTAATTTTTTTACTTCTTTATATGTTTTTAATCCATATTTCTCTGCAATATGCTCAGAATGTTCGCTGCCTCTGGATAAAATACCTACTATATTAAATCTTTCATAGTCCCTACGAAGAGCTTTTATATAATATTCTCCAAATCTCGTTCCACAAACTAGAACATTCGTTTTTTTTGAAATCATTTTTATATTTCCCCCTCTGACTGAATTATTTCAAAAACTGACTTATCATCAAATATGTTGATATATAATTCAGGATCTATGCTAGACATAATATCAAGAAGTGTTCCTAGCTTATTTAAATCTGTGATATCATAAATTCCACAATGCAATTGAGTTTTCTTCACCAACACTAATACAGAAATAACCACATCAACAGTGATTTTTAAAGATGAACTGCTTTTAATAACTACGCAACTTTTTCTTTCCTTTTTTTCATATACTCCATTTATATCAGCTATAATAAATGAATCTAAAGGATAAAGTTGTCTATCTATCATAGATGCTTCTACAAGTTTTCCTATTTTATAATCTAGACCCTTTTTATATTTCTTTCTTTCCATTAAGAATTTATATGTTTCGCCATACGGAATGCATATGCTGTATCTAGCATTTTCGATTCCTAATCTTTCACATGTAGAAATTGATCTGCTGTCCATATACGGAATCTTTTCCAGTTCTTTTTGAATAATATTAAATTGAATAGCTTTTTCATTGCTACTAACTGCTTGTAACCTACCGTCTTTTATTTCAGTCATAGGGTAAATATCTACGCTTTCGATGTATTCTAAATATGACTTTGCTGCTGAATAGGAAAATATATCCATTGCAACATAGTACAAGTCAAAATGTATTATTGAATCAAATTTTTCCAACATAATCTTAGGTAGTGCTTCCGTAAGCCCGGGAGAAAGTCCAATACCATGATATATTGATGCGTTGCTAACTTTAGGTAATTTAAACCCTTCGTAATAAGTCAAATCAAAAAGTATTTTGCCACAAAATTCCACAGCTTCAACTAAATTATATATTCCTTTATGATTTGCTGTAGCACAATTTATTACGAAGTCACATCGTTTAACAAAGTCAAAACACGACCTTTTGTCCATTAAGTCAATATATTCATAATTGATATCATCCTCATTTAATAATTGTTTATTTCTTACTCCTCCTATAATGCCCCCCAATCCAGAATTTACTAATAATTTATAACATAACGTGCCTACTTCGCCACTCACACCAATTATGCCTATCATATCTCACCTTCAACTATAGTCTTATCTATATCATCGATGCTAATTTTTTCTTCTACTAAGGTTAACATATCTTGAAATACCGAGTTAGTAAATATTTCAGAAAGACTTATTTCATAATTTAACTCATTTGATATACTCCTTGCTAATCTAGTTGCGGACATACTGTCCCCTCCTAATTGAAAATAGTTAGAAGTCTTATTTATCTCCCCTTCAAAATTTAGATTTTCTTCCCAAATATTTCTCAGTTTTTTAAAATTCACGTCCTCCTCTTCTAGAATTTCGCTATTTGACTCTTGGTAAATAATTTGTTTAGTGTCAAATTGATTTTTTAACACATTTACCTCTATGTTATTCCCATTTGAAACAACAATACTTCTTTTTGAGATATTGTATTTCTCAGCTATATTTTCAACCTCATTTTTATAATCCCCTTTATTTTTAAAACACACATGAAAAACTCTCTCATTGTTATCTATATAACTCCCATTCGGATCAATATATAGATAATCTGCTATTTTTTTTATATATTGTGATTTATAAAAAAATTCATCTCGTATTTTATTTCTGGCATATAAGTGTTTTTCCTGAAAGAAAATAGCTATTAGAGTAGACATTGAGTCCATTTTATGAAAATCAATGATATGAAACTCCCCAGCTTTTTTCAATGTTAAATTTAATAGGCTCACTACATTTTTTAAGTTTTCAAAATGGTGTGCCGTATTCGGCATAATCAAATAGTCGTATTGCCCTAACATATCGCCAGATATAAACTCTTCATTAAATTCCAATTTTGAAAATATAATATCCCCATACTTTTTCTTTAGATTATCTAAAAGTAACGAAGTGAAACCTATTAAATCTACCTGCTTAACAGATTTGACTTCTGATAGTAGATATTCTAAAAATAAACCTTGACCTGGATTTACCACCCCAATTTTTTTTGATTTCTCTTCATTATGATTTTTCATTTGGTTAATCATTGTTTCATATGCTTTTTTTAAACTCAACTCATTATAGCTTAATTTTTCAGGGGATAAATCCCTATCCGTTAACAAAAGATATCTGTTGTCTTTATTCTTTAATACTTCAATAAAAAGTTTCTTTTTTTTATTTAATATAATCATTAATTCGCTGTTTTCGACCGTTTCATTTAAATAATCAGTTTCAATGAAGTCTTCGATAAAACTTTCCCAATAATCAATTATTCTATCATTTCTACTGTCCACTTCAATTTTATTTTGATTAATCTCATTTAAAATGTTTTTTATATACTTTTTCGCTATATAATCTCTCATTATTGTCCATTTGTTTTCTTTGCTCACACGCAAAAGAGATTCGTTAATATGACTTTTATTATTAATTTTTTTTATTTTAGCAAAAATTATTTCTCCCTCTTTTTTAAAACTAAAAAAATCTTTACCAACTATTCTACTCATATAAATTCCCCTTTGTTTTTTGAATTACATATATCATTTACACGATTTACGTATATTTCTATAATATTATTTATGTATTTCTGATTGAATAGCTCTTCTATATAATCAAAAGAAATCCTCATCTCCCCATCAATTATCCTTACGTGGTGATCAATAGTTACTTGTGGAGTCTGACTCAATGAATATATTTCTCTGAATCCATTTAGAGTAGATTTATAATTCTCGCCTATCATACATGTCATTACTGCCGGAAAAAACAAGTTTAGACGTTTTGCTTTATTTAATATGTTTATTCCTTCATACTCTCTAAATTCCAATAGTTTAAAAATTTGGTACTGGGTCTTTATAACTGTATCTATAAAATTAATACTTTCATCTTTATATTCAATTAAACCTACATTGGTAAATTCACCCAACGTCTCATCAGCATGCTTGTCTAAAGGTAGTTTTCCAAACATAGTTATATTTATTGTAAGATTTTTCTCTGAGCTTACTTTTGATAAAGTTTCCAAATAAACAGTCATGATAACAGCGGTAAGCGTTACATGATTTTCTTTAGAAAATTTTTCCAATTTTCCCACAATTACTGTATCAAAAGTATACTCCTGCCTAACAAACGTAGTGGATTCTAGGTTTTTTAGCTCTAGTTTATATTCCAATTTAGGCCCATCACTTATATTAACTATTCTGTCCGTCCAATATCTATCAGCATTTTTTATAGTCTCTACACTCTTATTTCTCAAATTACAAAGTTCGTTAACATATTGCTTATATGAATACCTTGGATAAGCGACCTTTTGTCCTACATATATCGAAAATAAATCTGATACTAATTTTCCTGCACACCAAGCATCTAAAATTGAACAGTCAAAGCTAAAATGTAAAACATCCTCATGTACCTTACTTTTCCCTACTTCTAAATGAAACATCGGCCATGAATCATAAGGATACAATCTGTGCATCATACTTTCCCTTATATTAAGTTTATCTATATATTTAGTAAATTCATAAGTTTTAATTTTATATCTAGGAACGGTGTTAAGTATTAATCCTTCCCCTTTAGATTTGATAATTAACCTTAAAACATCATTTCTTTGGATTAAAATATTTAAAGATTCTTCAAGCCTTTTTATATCAATTGAATCTCTTAAAAACTCAATATAATAATGTGCATTAACATTATTTAATCGTTGATATTCTATTTGTCCAGCCATATAGGCCAGCTGTAACTGACTTAAGCTTACTGAATTTTCTTTTTCTAAATTTAGAAACTTTATAATTCTTTCTTTATTTGACTTTATCTCATGTAAAACGCCACTATCTAGAATATTTTTTATAGCCTTATATTTTAGTTTTTCTCCATCAATATAAAGCCAGATCCCTTTCTTTTTTAATTCATTTAAATAGTTAAACGTATCCAGATCGTTTGTATGCCTACTGCCCTTCATTCTTCACCTCTTTTTAGCATTGGTGTATAATCTATATAATTAGCACTGAAGTTAACCAATTTAGGGAATCCGATTACAGAACTTAAAACACTCCATTTCTCAGAAATCAAAATTTCTTTCTGCAAGACTGCTATATCCATTGTTCCTTTTCTTATTTCTTTTATGAATTCTTCAATTTGTTTTTCAATAGCATTTGGAAATATTGTTCTCAATAATTCATCGTAAGAATTTTCTTCTTCTTTTATCAAGTTTATACTCATTGGTCGAAAATCATAATCATGCTTAGTCTTCTTTTGATAAACATCTGATTCAGATATATTCATTCTGCTTCTCCAACATAAACCACCAAATGTATCATTTAATTCTAACCTCCCAGAATCATAAAAAAATATCATCCTATGTAGCAGATGCATATGATTATTCCCATCATTTTCAGAAACTTCGTTGTGAATTTGTAAAAAAATATCTTCCTCTCCATTAGTGAGCTTTAATTTTGTGAAGGGATAGTTTATTTTAGTTTCCCTGTCATCAATTGTAAAATTTCTATAATTACTAAGCGAATTGGCTAATATAGCAGAAAGCGAATACAACCCCTGTGATGAAGAAATTATACTTGCATATTTAAATCTATCATTTGTATTCAAAAAAAGGCTTGTATCACAAAATTTTTTTATGGATTCTAAAAATGGATATAAATCTCCCACTTTATAACAAACTTTATTTTTAACCGCTATTCTACAGCATTCTGATATCTCGTTATAATTTATAGGATGCTCTTGCATAACGTGAATCCCCCTATTTAATAGTTGCTTGGCGATTTTTGTTCCTTCTCCTCCTAGTACTGACGATTTTACTATTACAAAAGCCATATCAATGTCAAAAGGCAAAGAAGTTACATTTTTAAATAGAGGCACGTTATATTTTTTTGAACAATCAATAGATCTTTTACTACCATTCGCATAAATTCCAACTAATTCTAAATTTTCGTTTTCGCTAATTGCTCTCATGTAAGACTGACCAAAAGTAGTCCCACACACCAAAACTTTAAATCTCATTTTCTAACCCTCGTTCATATTATCTTTTGTAGTTCCCGATAACTTCAGAAGCTATATAGGATATCGTAGGTTTTTCAAAAAAATCACTAAAATTTAGCTGATATCCAAATTCTTCTGATAATTTATTAGAAAGTTGAATCATATTCAATGAGTTTCCGCCAAGAGAAAAAAAGTTGTCATCAGATTCTATCTCATTGCACTCTAAAATCTCCATAAATATCTCTCTTATTATTTTTACTAAATCAGTACTGAGCAGTTCAGCCTCTTTTTCGTTTGTTATTTTATTTTTGTCTAAACACTTCAAATTAAATATTGTTTCACATACTTCTCCATTAATATTTTCCGCAGTGTTTTCAAACCTATGATTTTTTGTTATTGTTGTGTATAAATTTTTAACTTTCATATCTCCATTTATAGACACTTCTGTAATGGCTTTTACATAGTCATTAAAACAAACCCCCATTTTAGATTCATCAAATAATTCCCCGACATAATCCCAAGCCAATACCAAGTTTCCATCTATTTCCATTATTTGATGATCTAACCATATTTGAGGCGTTTGACTTAACATATAATTTAAAGTTCCTAAAAAATCTTTGCTTCTACTTTTATTAATTCCTAAGCCACTCGTAAAAACTACTCTCGCTACATCACACTTCTCCTTTTTATCTCTTAAATCTCTTAGAAATTCTAAAATACTATATGATGTATGTTCCATATCGGAAAGAAACTGATACTGGATATTTCTGGCATTTTCAACAATTGTGGTATCTTCATTTAATTTTACCTCAAGTAAATTTAAATCCGTAAAATCACCCATAACTTTAAAAAATTTAGAATTCATATCCTCTCTTGAAAATTGAGTCATATTTATAGTAAATTCGCTTTTTTCGCTATATTTATTGATTATAGTAGCGAATATGGAAAGAATTAAAACCGTTGGGGTTATATTGTTAGCGTTTGCTATATTTTTAATGTTTAGCCAAATACTTTTACCGATAGTCTTTTCCTTTCGCTTGAATTTTTGAATAAATTTATTGGATTCTTTCTGCATAAAATTAAATAGTGGAGCATCAGGAAATGACTCTATTCTGTTTTGCCAATAGGTCTTATCTCGAGCATAGTTAGCTTTATTTCTCTGCTCTTTATATAAAACATAGTCTCTAAAAGATATATCTATATTTTCTTCAACAAACTCCCCTTTATACCTTGCATTCATTTCATCTAAAAAATTATACATACTCCAACCATCAAGTATTGTGTTATCTATTCCTATGCATATTCTGCATTTATTATCACAATATTTGGCAACTTTAAAATCGAACGTTGGAATTTTACTTAAGTCTATGACTCTGTGAGACAGTGAATCTCTAATTTGCATCAAGGCTTTCTCTCTATCACTTTCATTTAGTAAGGTTAGTTCATTGATTTCAATAAGCACTCTTGGGGGATTTTTAATAACTTGTTGCTCTCCAGATCTGAGTATTACTGTCCTTAATGCCGGGTGATAATTTATCATGTCGTTTAATACATTTTGAAGTTTACCAATGTCGAGATTTTCGCAATCAAACTCAAAATAACAATGAGTTGAAACATCTCCTAGCTCATACGCACCTTGTCTCCCAATCCAATAAGCCATTTGCACATCAGTTAATGGAAAAGTCTCATATAAATTTTCTTTGTCTGATATTATTATGTCTAGATCATTAATATCGACTTTTTTTATAGTTTGGCTATTTTTAATTAGTTGACTTAATTTAGTTACTGTAGGATTTTCAAAAATATCCTTAACTGATAGTTCGTATCCCAACTCACTTCTTATTTTCCCGATAATTGACGTTGCAACCAACGAGTCGCCTCCTATAGAAAAATAGTTGTCGGTAATTACTATATCTTGATTACTTAAACTGTTTTTCCATATTTCCAAAATTTTTCCTTCCATTTCATTGTTTTGAGTACCCTCATTAGGAGAAGCATTTAACGTTTTATTAATATCATTTGTAATATTGCTTTTTAGTTTTTTTCTATCTACTTTCCCATTTTTATTTAATGGTATCTCAAATACTTTATAAAATGATGTTGGAACCATATAATTAGGGATTTCTTTATATAAATGATTCTTTAGTTTGTCGAAAGTTACTTTTTCATTCCTTTTGTTTTGTAATACAAATGTACTAAAGTTCAAGTTTTTTGAATCTTCTTGATTTGTTAAATATACTATTTTGTAGTCAGGATTAATATGTTGTTTTATGTTTAAGGCTTTGAAAGATTCTTGATTCATAACATCTGCGGTGATAATATGAAGTAAATTCTTGTCTTGTATTTCATGTCCTATGAGGATGCCATTTGGGTTTAAAATAGATTGTATTTTCTCTAAAAATAAATTAACATCTACATTTCTATGGATAGAATTAATCGTAATTACTACGTCAAAATAATTCTCATTAGATTTATTGGCATATAGATCTTTTATATACATATATTTAAATTTATTGCAGTCGTCAAGCTCTGATAACCCCGCTTTTGAATATACAGTATTGTCTGCGTATACATATTCGCTAACATAATCTTTTAGGTTTTCAAATAATTTCTTCGTTAAGTTGGCATCCCTAGTTCCATATTCTAAAACTCTAATTTTTTCATTTGAATTTATCCCTTTATATTTCTTAATTGACGAAATAATACTTTCTATAGATTCCTTATATCCCATAAGATTTTCTGTAAGTTTCGTTAAGTTAAATTGATTGTCCTCAGTGTATAAAAGCTCAACTGGGTCTTTTTCACCTTCTAGAATTTTTAATAGGGTTGGTTTTAAGCTATTAATTCTTCTCGTAATTTCTCTTTGATCACTGTATTCTGGAATTCTTTTGAGCTCTGCCAAACTATATCTTCCATCATTTAACTTTAAGTAATTATTATTTAATAATTCTTTCATCCAAATTTTAACGATAAACATACTCAACTCAGACATGTCAGTAAGTTTATAGATATCTTCAATGTAGTATTCTCTATTACTGAAATCTACGCCTATATTTCTTAGAATATCCATAACCATGTTCATCACGATTTTGTCTATGGATTTATTCTGAGATATTACATCATTAGATGGTATACTCTTCGGAGTTTCAACAAAACTTACACTGGTCTCTTCTAAGTTTATTTTTTTGGTAAAATTTTCTGAACTTTCATCAATTTTGATAAAAGCTACTAAGTTTTTGCTGTTTCCTCTTTCAAAAACATCAACAAAAACATTATCCACCCCACCATATTTTCTTATTGCATCTTCAATTTCACCAAGCTCAATACGATGACCTTTTATTTTAACCTGTGTATCTTTTCTCCCTAAGAATTCTATTGTTCCATCATCCCATGTTCTCCCGTTATCACCTGTTTTGTACCATCTTATTCCATCCTTTTTTAAAAATTTTTTCTCCGTTAATTCTCTGTCGCCATAGTAACCTTTAGCAACACCAACCCCACCTATTAAAAGCTCACCCATTACATGATTTGGGCAGTTCCTTCCAAGTTCATCCACAACTCTATAAACTTGATTTTTTAGCGCTTTCCCATATGGAATTGAAATCCAATCTTGAGGAATAGTTCTAGGTACGTTTAAGTAATTTGACCATATTGATGCTTCAGTAGCTCCACCCATTGCGACAACAATTGCATTATTATTACTAATAGAATAGAATCTTCCTGGTAGATCTTTTGCTATCCAATCTCCTGATAACATAACAATTCTAAGTGGTAAGTTTTTCTTTTCACCCTCTGCCATAGTTACGAGCATGTCAAAAAGTATAGGTACAGAGTCCCACACACTTACATTATATTTTTCAATAATTCTAATCCACTCATCAGGATTACGATAATTATCTTCATTAGTTGTTATTAGAGTTCCACCTACACCAAGTATTCCAAAAATATCATATACTGATAAGTCAAAGTCTATTGCTGATACCATAAGTAACGTATCATTTGAATTAATAGAATATTTTTCATTTAAATCATTAATAGTATTAATGGCACTTGTATGCATAATCTCAACACCCTTTGGCACTCCTGTAGTACCTGATGTCATTATTATATAGGCTGAGTCAAAAGGACTTACTTCTATAGGCTTATCAAGACCTAAGGATTTGTCTATAGCTTTGTCTAAGTCAATTAAAGAAACTTCTCCCGTATCTAGTTTGCAATTTTCTATTGTTTTATTTTCACTGATGACAAACTTTATACCAATTTGTTCGTATATTTTAGTTCGTCTTTCGCTAGGCTGATTTATTCCAACAGCAACATATGCCGCTCCAGAAAAAAGTATTCCAAATATAGCGTAAATTTGCTTGCTTGATCTTGGGAGAGTAATGCCTACATAGTCTCCCTTTTTTATTCCATTTTCCTTTAAATATCCTGCTACATTTAAGGATTTTTCATATAAGTCTATATAAGATATTTCTTCTTTAGATTCTGAATCTATAATTGCAATTTTTTCTGGATTTTCTTTTACATTTTTTATAAATCCATCATATAATCTCTCATCAGGAAAGTTTAACGGAAGAATTGATTTAAGCTCTTTTTCTCTTGCTAGTTTTTGATTTTCTGATAGTACATCAAATTTGCTTTCCCAATTTTCCTTTTCTGTTAGTATTAAAAGTTGTTCTTCTAAAGAATTTAACATGTCATCTAACATTTTTTCAGGGAAAAGTTCATCTACACTGTCCCAGCATAATACTAAATCTCCATCTTTTATATAAGATTGGAAATCTAACCATACTCCTGGAGTTTGTGAAACCATATATGTAATTTTGCCCAAAGCTTTCCTTGAAATTTCAGTCTCTAGTGGATAGTCTATGTTGCACGCAAAAACTACAGGTGAAACATTAAGACTTGTACCCTGTGATTTCGATATATCTCTTTGAACTTGTACTCCACTATAAGATGAATGACTAGCATTGTCTATAAAGGTTTCGCTTATTCTATTCAAAGTTTCTAGGAAAGAAGTATCATTTTTTCTTTCATGTTCTACTAATAAGATATTTGTAAAGTCTGCTACCATATCTTTCAGGTTTTCGTTTGAAAGATCTCTATTAAATAATGGTAAATTTATAAAAAACTTATCTTGGTTAGTCCATCTTTCTAGAATTAAAGCATACGCAGTTAATAAAACCATTGATGGCGTAGATTTATAGCTTGCTGCAAGCTCTTTTATTTTGCTCCATTTATCTTTTTCAATAACTCGTTTTCTTCTAGTGAATCTCGTTTCTTTAATTTGTTCAGGAGCTTTCTTTAATGGTAAATTAGGTCTTTCTATCTCAAATGAGTCTATTTTTTCTTTCCAAAACTCTTGGTCTTTTTTATAAATTTCAGAGTCTACTTCAAGATTGTTTATATAATCTTTAAAGGTATAATTGTTTAGATTATCTAATTCTTTTCCTAAATACAATTCTCCTAATTCTTTTAAAATAAAGCTCAAGCTCATTACGTCAGCAACTAGCAAGTCTAAATCAAAGAATATTTTGTTTTTATTTTGTGATAGATTTGCAAGTTTTAATCCAGCGACTTCTCCCATTTCTACTCTGAGTTTTCTATGAGATAAATTTTCTCGTATTTCGTCTAGTCTAATTTTGTTTTCTTCATCATCTAAATTAGATAAATCAAAAACTTCAATTTCTTCGCTAAAAGGTTTATCTAATATTTCTTGTTTTCCATCTTCTGTGAATCTTGCTCTAAGCATTGGATGCCTGTATTGAAGTTTATTCCAAGCATTTTCTAGCTTAACTTCATCTATGTTTTCTCCGTCAATCTCGATATATGCATGACAACTCACCCCTCCAAGTGTTTGTTCGTCTTCTCTTCCAATGAAATATGAGTACTGAACATCGGTTAGTGGAAATTCTTAATTTTGATTATTTTCATTTATGTAATAAGACTCTTTTTGTACAAAATTATTGTCCGTAATCAATTGTTCCCAGTGTGCTAAAGTTGGATTTCCCATTAATTTCCCAAAGTTTATATTTAGTCCATTTTTCTTCAACTTGCTAGCCACTTTCATAACTTTTATTGAAGTTATCCCTAACTCTTTCAAATTCACATTTTTGTCAATTGTTTCAATGTCAAGTTGTTCTTTCAAATATGATTCAAGTGATGAAATAATCTCGTTTTTATTTTTTATTAGTGTCATAATGCAACTCCTTATACATCTCTTTTAACCTATTTTTATCTATCTTTCCAACAGCAGTTAACGGAAATTCTTCTACGCATTCAACTACATCTGGCAGTTTATAACTTGCCAAACCCTCTTTTATTAAATATTTTCTGATATGATCTATAGGCATTGCCTCATCACTTAACATATAGAGGCATATTATTTCTTCTCCATTTTTATTTTTTATACCTACAATGCTTGCTTTTGAAATTCCGCCCATCTTAATTACGGTCTTCTCAATTTCCCTAGGTTCTATATTTTCTCCATTTTTTATAATTGTATCTTTTAATCTCCCTATTATATTGATGTTTCCATCTTTTGATAAAACAATCTTATCCCCTGTAATAAAGTAATTATCTTCGTTTACTACGGTTTCGTCCTCATTGTAATTGTAATATCCATATATAGTATATGGTCCTCTTGTTAATAATTGCCCAACTTCTCCAGGTTTTGTTGATTGATTGTTCGAATCAACAACTAATATTTCATCATATTTTGAAATTGGCTTGCCTTGAAAATTGTATCTTATATTTTCAGAATCGTTCACGTCTGTCATACATATCAAACCTTCTGCAAGACCAAAGCTTTGTTGAATTCTAACATTTAACGTATTTTCAAGCATCATAGCTTGCTTAGGCTCAAGTTTTGCAGCACCAACTATCATTAACTCCAGAGAACTAACATCACTTTCTAACAGCCCTACATATTCTAAAAACACCTCAATTAACGACGGAACTATTTGTATAGTATTAATTTTATTATTTTCGATTATGGGAACAAATTCATCAGGACTAGCCGTATTACTAATAAATACAGTTCCTCCATATGCCAAAGTCCCAAGTACCCCTGGACAGCAGAGCGTAAAATTATGTGCCATAGGCAATATTGCTAAAAACTTAGTGTTTAAATTGAATTCTGACTTTATTCCTGATTCTTTCGCCACATAGATATAATCACAATGTCTCCTTGGTATCAATTTGGGTATACCAGTTGTACCTCCTGATAAAAGTAATAAGCCTATTTCTTTATAGTCAACATCTATATGTTGATATATATAATCTTTATCATCAAGATTGTAAAAATTTTTATATCCTTGATTATCTCCAAGAATATAAACTTCAAAATCTATATTTAATTCTTCTCTTACTTCTCTAATCATATCAACATATGAAAAGCCAAGATATTTATCCTTAGCTATATATGCTATTGCCCCTGATTTTTCTAATATTCCCTTTATTTCATTTTTCCTATGAGCTGGAAGTGATAATACTGGAATCACACCAATCTTAAACATGGCAAAAAGGATAATAACAAATTCGTGACAATTAGGAAGTTGAAGAACGATTCTATCTCCCTTTTTAAATCCAGCTTTCAATAAACCATTGGCATAATGGCAAGCTTTTCTATTTAATTCTTGATATGAAAGTTCAACATCTCCATCTACTAAGGCAATTTTATCCCCATATTTTTTAGCACAATCTTCAATAAATTCTCCTAAGGTTATATGCGGCCACACTTGTTCATCATAAAATTTTTCTAATTTTTCTTTTAATTCAATGTTCATTAATTTTCCTCCGAGCATATTGCCCCGACATATTTGCCATCATAATTTAATGGCTGTAATCTACTTATTATATTGTTTTTATTATCGATAATTTCTATAACTTTATTTCCATAAGAAATTATTTCAATTTCTTTCAAATTTCTTATAAGACCAATCCCATCATATTTAAGATAGGCTTCTTTTGCAGTCCAATATCTATAGAAACTAATTATGTTGTTATCTATATTTATGATTTCATACTTAGTAAAACAGTTTTCTAATATATCCTTAAACTCAAATTTATAATTTATTTTTTCAACATCTACTCCTACTTCTCTTTTAAAAAAAGCTAACAGGACTAAGCCATCAGTATGTGAGATGTTAAACTTTAATCCTATAGTGTTTTCTAGGTAAGGCTTATTGTTTTTATCTCGTTTGACTATCAGATCATCAATTTCTTTTTCTAGTAAACATTTTAGGACTAAATTAAGTATTGCTCTTGATACTAGATAATTAATTTTTGCTATTTCTGATTTATAATCCTTTGATTTTATTATCTCCTCTTCAGTTAAGTAAGAAAGTAATTTTTCTTCTAATAATTTGTCTGTATAAGCCTTAATTAGTGTCAAATCATTATTAGATAATTTAGCTTTTAAATTTTCTAAGGTAAGAAAATCTTTAGTATTTCTTATCTCATATTCTTCAATTTTCATTTACTTTTATAAACTCTTTTATCTCTTTAATGACACTATCAGGAGATGTGTTGACAAACATATGCTTGCCATCTATATATCTATAAGTGAATTCTTTTGTGGTATAATCTTGCCATTTTATAAGTTCATCTAAGGTCATTTCTTGATCTTTATCTCCCATAAGACCTAGTATAGGTGATTCTAATTTCTCAAATTTTGTATCTTGATAGTCTTCATCTATTACAAAATCTGCCCTAAGTGTTGGCAAGAAAATGGAAATTAAATCCTTATTATCTAAAATTTCTTTTGGTGTTCCTTCATATCTTCTCAAGCCTTCTATAAATCCGTCATCGTCAAGATGATAAATTGGAAGAGGTTCTTTATATAATGGTGCTCGTCCTCCTGATATTATTATTCCTCTTGGATTTATGTAATCCGAATTTTTAATTCTTAATGCAAGTTCATAAACTATTTTTGTTCCCATACTATGTCCAAATAAATAATAAGGTTTTCTAAAATTAAAATTTTCTTTCATATCTTCAAATAAATTATCCACTAAGATGTTAATGTCACTTATAGCCTTTTCAGAAAACCTGTTTTCTCTTCCTGGATACTGGGCAACAAGTAATTTTATATCTTCAAACTCATCTTTCCATTTTCTAAAGGCAGACACTCCACCACCTGCAAACGGGAATATAAAAAGATTTGCTATTATATTATTTTCATTAATTTCTTTATTTAGTATTTCAAAGTTTTTTGACATAAATTCACCTTTTTATTTATTTTCTGTTAGCATTGGCTAACTCAAAATTATTATATACCATTTGATAGCTTTTATCAATAGCTTTGAGATGTTTTTAAAAATATAATTTTAAAAATAAAAATAGCATAGACATCTCATTATGCGAGTCATCTATGCTATTTACTATAAATTATAATCGAAATGTTTTTTTAATTTTTCAAAAGTTTCATCAGAAATAACATGCTCTATAAGACAAGCTTCGTCTTCAGCATTTTTTGCATCTATTCCAAGTCTTATAAATACGTCCGTCAAATATTTATGCCTTGTATACATTTTTCGCAAAATATTTTTGACTCCTCTGTTAAACGAATTATTTTATCTTCACCATAAATAATCAGCCCTTTATTTTCAAGTTTTTTTAGCATTCTTGTAACAGTAGGTCTTTTATATTCTAAGTAATTAGCAAGATCCATATTTCTTACTTCCTCTTTTTCCAAAGATAAAATATATATAGCTTCTAAATAATTTTCCTCTGCAAATTCCCTGTGTAGAATGGATTACCCCTCCCTTAAAAATAAAAATAATTACATCCAAATTTAGTAAATACGAAATTAAAGAACTTAAAAAATGATTTCCTTAATCTTTATACTATCTCATTATACTTATAAAAATCCTTATTTAAAAGTAAATTTTGCAATATTCCTCTAGATTTGTCATGTATTGTTTATTAACTTCACTTATACTATTAGTATATGAGCAAGCACAGTAAGTGCATATGCACTTACTAAAAATGGAATAAAAATACTACGAATATATCGCTTATTTTTTCCATTTTACTTGTTGGGGAATATCCCCAAACCCCTAAATTTATAATAATTAAATTCAGCAACAAACGCTTATAATAGCTTAAACGTAAACTTGAATATTATCTCAAAAAGTGATAAAATATCAATAATAAAAATTTAAATCAGGAGATTCCCAAACGAAATATATAGAATAAATTAAACCTGTAAGTCAAGTTATCCTACTTGAATTTACAGGTTTTTCTTTTTTATTTCGATTAATAAATTTATTAGTAAGAGGAACTTCAAGGAAGTTTACTACGAGCTCTATCTATATAATTATTATCACATAAGAAAGAGGGATTGAGAAAAAAATGTAGTATTTATTATTACAACTACAATATACGAGGAGGTTAAATTATGACAAGTAGATTTAGAAATAACGGAATCTATTTAATGTTATCTGATGAGGAGTTAGAATTGCTAAATGAAAAATATAAAGCATCTAAGTGTAAAACTCTTAGACAATTTATTATGAAATGTATTTTAGAAAAAGATATTTATGTATTAGATATGGATGTCTTTCGTGAAATGTCAACAAATATAAGTCGTACTTCAAATAATATAAATCAAATTACTAAAAGGGTAAATACTACATCAATTATATATAAAGATGATGTAGAAGATTTAAAAAGCTTATTAGAAAATCAGGCAAAAGATATTTTCTCTATACGTAAAAAAATATACTCTCTTACTAATTCTAATAGCATAAATACTGAGAAAAAATAATGGCAATTACTAAAATTCATCCTATAAAATCCACTTTAAAAGCAGCACTTGATTATATTATGAATAGTGATAAAACAGATGAAAAAATTCTAATTTCCTCCCTAAACTGTAACCCTATAACTGCTCATTTAGAATTTGAACAAACAAAAATAGAATGTAATTCTAAATCAAAAGTTTTAGCAAGACATTTAATTCAATCTTTTTTTCCTGGAGAAACTACTGCTGAAGAGGCTCATCAAATAGGCATAGAACTATGCGATAAAATCTTAAAAGGAAAGTATGAATATGTTCTTACTACCCATATAGATAAGGGACATATTCACAACCATATACTATTTAATAATGTTTCTTTTGAGACTGGTAAAGCATATCAAAGTAACAAAAAAACTTATCACCAAATTAGAAATCATAGTGATAATTTATGTAGAAAGTATAAGCTATCAGTTATAGATGAAGATTATGTAAAATTTAAGGAAAAGTATAAAACCAATGGTAAATCCTACAAAGAATATATTGAATTTAAGAAAGGAAAATCCTGGAAACATAAACTTCAAATCGCTATTGATCATACTATTAATAAAGCAAATAGCTATGAGAATTTCTTAAAGCTTATGGAAGAATATGGCTATGAAATTAAACTTGGAAAATATCTTTCTTTCAGGCATAAAAAACAAGGAGAAAAAGGGCGATTCATTCGTGCGAGAGAAACTACTCTTGGAAAAGATTATACAAAAGAGAAAATAAAAGAGAGAATTGAAAATAAGGTAAATGAAAATTACAAAAATAACAAAATTTGTTATGATAAAAAATCTTATAAGAAATTTGATAATATAATAGACACAGAAAGTAATGAAAAGGTTAAATCTTCTAAAGGTTATGAAATATGGGCAAGAAAGCATAACATGAATACTATGGCGAAGACCTTAAATCAGCTTAGAAAATACGGACTATCATCTAGTATGGATTTGGAAAATAAACTCCAAGAGGAGGCTATTAATAGGCAAGAAATCCTAAATGAAATAAAGGATATAGAAAAAGTTATGAGCGAAATTTACACAGCTATTGAAGACATTAACACTATAAAAATAAATAAGGTTATCTATAAAACCCATAAAGAAAATCCAAATGATAAAGATTTTTATAGTGAATATAAGCCTCAAATTATCGCATATGAAAAAGCAATAAATGCTTTAGAAAAGTGTCAATATAAAAATCTAAGTATAAAAGAGTTGTCAAAATTATATGATGAATACAAAAATAAAAAAGATATTCTTATGGATGACTACGCCAACGAGAATATATTGATAAATGAATTGACTCAATTAAGAAAGAATACTGATAAGTATATTTATAATGAATTGTATAAGTAAGGATCTATAAAAAAATGATAGGATAGTGTGGAAACTTTTCCACAGCCCCTTTCAAATATGAGCTCTCATTTTGCCTTTGCCAATAAAAATCGAGTAGGACTAAATATAACCCTCTCACACCATCGTACGTGCCATTAGACATACAAGTAGTTCAATGCAAATAATAATCAAAACAGCTTTAAAGTCCTCTCTTTTTGAGGATTTCTTTGTTTATATAGTACAATCCTGTTATGTTAGTTACAACTTAATAATAGTCGCCAAACCCCTAGGACTGTTTTCCATCTACAGTGGGACATTTAATTTTCTTTTAATCTTTTATAATGAATTCTCGTGTTCCCTAGCCTTCCAACTCTCTTTTCTTTTTCAGACTTCAAATCCAAAACATTTTAGCTTTGTTGGTTTAATAACTTTGAATTTTGTTGCATTTATTTTAATCCTAACTTCTTTTCTATACATTGGTTACTAAAACTATTACTCTATTTGCCACTACACTGTTTGCTACTGTTAGTATACTGTAATCTACATATCTAACCAACCTTAATATCATATTCATGTTCATCAAGTCAGGTCGTTCCTCTCTTCCACATATCTCCATGTGAAATTTCAGGATTGCTATGGAATTCGTCGACAAATACGCTATTTAGGAACTTTCACCCCAGTATTGGAACTTGCCCGTTATACAAAAAATTTTGATACTAATAATTTAGTTAATATCAAAATTTTAAATACCATTATATTTTAAAAAAACAATTAATACTAAACTTATAAAAATAGCACTAATAAAAGCTATCCAAAAAATAAATTTATCTACTTTAAACTTAGATTTAAATTTTTTTAAAGCTAAATTATATATTCCCACGCCCAATACACCACCTAATGTATTATTAATTATATCAGTTATATCAAATACTCCAATTGACAATGCGTACTGTAAAAACTCTATAGCTAAACTAAAGAAAAATACAAAAAGAATACTTTTTAAATTGTTTTTACGAAATAAAATAGATCTAATCATAATTCCCAAAGGTAAAAAAATGAGTATATTTGATACCATCTCATCAAAAATAACTTTAATATTAACTGTATTGTCATAATAAAATGGTAGTAAATTTATTTGTCGCTCAATCAATAAATTATTGATTGAAAATGTCATTTTAAATACTACAATAAAGATTAACCAAATTATATAGTATACAGTTAGCACTTTCATCCCAACTGAAATATATTGATTTTTCAATTTCATAATTAATTCCCCTTCAATCTATTAAAGTCACTTAAATTCCTTATTATACATTAACTTATATCTATTACAGTTTTCAATTAAATCATCGTGACTCCCATCACCTACTATTTTTCCATTATCCATCACAATAATTCTATCAGAATTCATCGCACATCTTATCCTATGGGTGATATATATAATAATCTTATCATTCGAATTATTTAAAATATTATCAAATATGATTTTTTCAGAAATTATGTCTAATGACGAGCTTGGCTCATCAAATAACAATAGACTTGATTTTCTATACATAGTTCGTGCTATTGCAATTTTTTGCCATTGTCCGCCTGAAAGTTCCTGCCCATTTTCAAACCAATTACCTACTACTTTATTAATATTATATTTACCATCATTTTTTAAAAATTTTGCATCAGCACTATTTAATGCTGTTAGAATCGAACAGTCGTCTTCATTTCTATCAATTTGCCCTAATATAATATTCTCTTTTATTGTCCCCTCATATTTCAAATAATCTTGAAATAATGAACTAATCTGTGTTCTATAAGATTCTATTTCAATATCATCAAATTTCATCCCATTAATTAAAAACACACCTGAATCTGGACTATACAATCCAGCTAAAATTTTTAGAAGTGTACTTTTTCCTGAACCATTTTCCCCAATTATTGCAATGGATTCTCCTTTTTTTATCTTTAAAGAAATGTCTTGCAGAGCTAAACTATTATCATCATAAGAAAAGTTTATATTAGATAACGATATTACATTAATGTCTTTTATTGATCTTAGTATAGTTTTTGTCTCTACTTTTAAATCGTCAGTTTTAAATTCAAGAAACTCTTTAAGTAAATTTATATATAAATTTGAATTAATAATATTGTATACACTGGTTCCTGTTTCATTTAGAGAACCTTGAAATATAACAATTGTGCTTATGTACACCATAGCAGTTCCAATTAAAAATTCTCCATTATACGTTTTAAATGCAAGTTCTTTAAAAATATATAAATTAATAAGAACTTGAAAAAAATTTATAACAATTATTAATAAAGCTTTCAATTTTTCAATGCTATTATTTTGATTAATAATAGTATCTGTAATTTCTTTATACTTACTAATAAAATAATTTTTTAACCTAAAAGTTTTTATCTCCTTAAAAGCAATATCGTGAGTTAATAAAAAAGAATAATACCAACTTTTCCTCTCTAAAGTACTTCTTCTATTTCTTATATTAAATTCTAATTTACCTATTTTTATTTCTCCAAACACTGATATTATGGTAACTGCAAACAAAAGAATAACCAAAAAATAATTCCATTTAATTAATACATACATAGCTATAATAGTTTGCGTTAAATTAAAAAGCAAATTAATAACTGACATCAATATTTCATATGGCTTTAATGTAGCATCTTGCTCTATTCTGTTCAAAATATCGTAAGTTTTATTATCTTCAAGTTTTTTTAAAGGCAAATCAGCACATTTTCCCATTACTTTCCTCATGGAAGAATAAGTAACTTCATTACTTAACCTTTGTAAATAGTAGTTTTTAATATTATCTACTATTACAGATATAAATTGTAAAGATAAATATATAAGTATAAGTATTATAATATTATCAAATCTAGTGGAATGAATTTGAATTATATTAATTATTGTTTGTCCTAATTTAAGAACTAAAAACGGAAAAACACCACTTACAATTGACAATATTATAGTAATCGCAAAAGAATTTTTATCTACTTCATAAATCATCTTGAATGCTATTTTTATACATTCAAGATGATTTATTTTATCCTTACCCATATATTTATCCTCTACTTCCCATTAAAATATTTATTGCTCTATTTTGTTATATGATTTTATACTTAGCAATAAATACAGAGCAATATTAATTAAAGCCATTATTACTAGAAACTTTGGAACCCATAAAATTTTACCTGGCAACTTAACAAATTCAAATTTTTGATACTGTTCAATTAAGCTATTTTCTGCAGTACCTAATCCCAAAGACGGCAAAAAATAAAATATTGATTTAAACTCAGTTTTTCCATACAATAATGATGGAATAAAAAATAAAGCACACGATATGGCTGTTGAAACCATAGAAACTTTTGAATTTATAGCGACAAATATTGACATCATTGAACTTGCAATAGTAAATAATATACTTAACAAAAATACACTTAATATAACTTTACCTATAGTTAAATTAGATATTGACAGTTGATTAAATAGTAACATTTGAAAAGATGAGTCTAAACCACTAGTGTAAATATATTTAATAGTGCCATAATAAATAGATATATTTAATATCAAATAAAGCGATATAATACTTGCTAAGGCAAGTATCTTGCTGCAAATATATTTATTTCTTCCATTTCTAGTTGTTCTAAAAATTGAATCTAGGTAATTTTCTTTATCTTCAACAATGCATTGTGATGAAATCAATATACATATTAATGATAATACTGTTACAAATATCATTACGAAAAATAGTGTATCTTCACTAAAATACCCTGCATAATAATATGGTTTATTAACCTCTTCATATTTTTTTAGAGCAAATTCTGTTATCTTGTCGTTGTTATATTTCTGTTCTATGTCTTTTTTCAACGCATCATTACAACTTTGATAAAAATTTAAATCTTTTTCTGTATCAAGTTCGTTTACATCAAGTAAACTTCCAGATGTTGTAATTGTATATGGGTATGTTATTACTCTTAATATAGGATCAAATTTCGATATATTTTTTTTAGCATCCTCTGATAAATTTTCTCTACTGTTTACATTTTCATTATTTAATATTTCTTTATAAGATTTTACTACTTTAGTTATTTTTTCTTCTGTCAAATAACCTATAGAATCTTTACTATCCTCATTAAAGTGTTCTATAGCCTCTTTACCAAAATAAGTAATTGTATCTCCAGAACTTATATCATCATATTGTATACTTACATAAGTAATAAATGATATCAAAAAAGTAAAAACTAAACCCATGCCCAAAAAGACTCTTACCGATTTTTTAAATAAAAATCTTTTAAGTTCCTGTATATATATATTCATAATCTATAAACTATACCTCCCTTACAGCTTTGACAAAGCAAACTAGTCTTATTATTTATAATTATTATAGAAGCCCACAAAATATAGACTAAAATTTCTATATATTGTGAGCCTCTATGATTCATCATTAATATGATGCTCTTGGAGTTTTTAAAGCGCGAACTCTGTTACCAGTTCTATATTCTCCTTTACCGCCACAACCACAGCCACAATGAATACAACTATCATTGTTGCCACGATATCCAGCAAAACCTGTTGAACACATGCATGCTTGTGGTTGAGCTCCACTGCCCGGATGTCTTCCTATAGGATTTATAAATTTCACATTCTCACCTCCTTCTCAATTATTTAAATATATATATACATATATACTTATCTAATTCATATCATTTTTACTGAAACTCAATTTCGTTAAATTCCTTGAGTACATCTGGATTTTCTTCCAATATCTCATGATATTTTATCAAGCTATCTAATAAATATTTTCTTTCACTTCTACAAGAATTATGTCTATAAGAAAAATGTGTGCCATATTGATCATAGCAATTTACATAACATAAAGTACATAAATTAATAGCCCAACAGTCTTTGCAATATTTGCTAGATTCTTTAATAAAATCATCAAAATATAATTCTTTTATTCTTTTTTCATCAAACCCTTTATGTACATTTCCTATCTCTGGAATATCTCCTACCTTTTCACAAATTTTGAAATTTCCGTCTACTGTAACATATATTCGTCTTTCTCCAGGGACACAACAACCATTCATCCCATATTTTTTAACAGGCTTTTCAGATAATAATCTTTTGTGTATAATCATCATAGCCTTATCTACATCAGCATCTGTAAATATTTCATTAGTATTATCTTTATTCCTTATTTTATTTTTTTCATCCCACGATAAAATTGGATCATAATAATCTTTTAAAATCATTCTTTCTTCATAAGATTGTGGTCTTGTATATATGCTTTCATGTGGTCCATAATCTATGGAAGATGTTAATATGTTTATATTCTTAGGCAACCAATCGCATTCATTTAAATAAACTTGTATCTTATCATACTTATTCTCATAATCAGGTCCTTCGATTACCATGTTTAAGGTAATGTTTTCTTTATTATTATATTTTTCTGCTGATCTCAATAAAATTTTTAATCCATTAATAGTTTTTTCAAAACTTCCCTCTCCAGTAACAAACAATCTATTTTTATTATGAAGTTCTTTATATCCATCTAAACTTACTATAATATTGAATTTATTCTTCATAATATAATCAGCAATTTCTTCATTCATTAAAGTAGCATTTGTTGTCATAGAATAAGTCATTTTATCAAATAACTTATTCGCATAATCTGTTGTTTTCTTTATAAGATCATAGTTTATTAAAGGTTCTCCACCATAAAATCCAATATGTCGTTCTTCAGAATTTTGTGAATGACTTTTCAAAAATTCTACAGCTTTTTTTGCAATTTCCCAATCCATATTCCTATGACCAAAAGCTCTATACTCAGGGTGAGATTCATTATAGATGCAATATTTACATCTTAAATTACATTTCTCTGTAACCTCTAAGGTAACATTTTGTATCTTATTATCTATTATCTCATCAATTTGTTCATAAGTTTTTCCAGTCAAACAATTAAATTTAGTTGCTGAGAGTATACTTTCTTTATTAATCGCATCTTTTATTTCACTTATAGCCTCACAAAATTCTTGTTCAGACATATCAAGTTTTATAAAATCCAAGAAATTTTCGCTCTCTAAAAATTTAGTTAAGACTTTATACACATTTTCATTTATTTGTGCTACTTTACCAGTACCACTATCATAATAGTAAAAATTATATTTTGTTTTAAATGTTTTGCCTAATCTCCCTGGATATTCTTCCTTACATAACTCTTTGTACTTATTTTCTAACTTTTCTTTTTCTAGGGTTATTAAGTCCATAATTACCTCCAATTTTTGAATACATCATTACTACTAAACTTGGTAAAATAATAATATATATTACAGCTGATATCATTATAAGACTTGATGAACTCATCCAATTTCCAAAAACATTTACAAAATTAAAATCAGCTATTTGATTTTGTAATGAATTGAGTAGTCCTACTCCTGAAGATGGAAAAATATAGTTTATAGCACTAATCATACCAATAGGAGAAATTATTGTTGGAAATACTGCTAATAAAATTGATTTCATTATGGATTCAACTTTTCTTTTACTTAATACAGAAATAATTAGTGTAGCAAGAATGGTTGAAATCAATATGATACTATTACAAATAAGCATATATTTATTAAACTGTCCAAAGTTCCAATTATGCAAACTTAAAGCACTAAACATCATCTGAACAGAAGTCTTTTTATACTCTGTTCCAAAAGCATAGTCTAATATAGAGCCTTGTATGAAGTTTCCTAAGAGCAAAGTTAATACCGAAATCGTAAGTATTGCTAGGATTTTATAGATGGCAAACTTTCTTCTGCCATATTTAGTTGTTTTAAATATATAATCTAAATCATTCTCACTATCTGACGAGAATATTGGAGCTGCTACTACAACCATTAAAATTATTATTATCGTATTATAAAATCCTCTATAATCATTTGCATCTGTACTATAATATCCATAATATTCATATGGAGTTTTTATTTTACCCAGTTCTTTTTCAGATTTTTCTATAATTTGATTCTGAGCTTTATTAGGATATTCATTTTCAATTACTTTATTTAGATAATCAAATACTTTATTGTAAAAATATTTGGTATCATTGATATCTATGCTTAAAACTGGAGGAAGGTTATTACTTTGAGAATCAGTGAATACTTCATTTACTTTCTTACTTATATGTTCTATAGGCATAAGCTTCTTTGTATTAATTTCAGGTTTTAATTCAGACCTATCAGTAACATTATATTCTCTTAGTATTTCTCTATATTTTTTTGTGCCATTATAAATTAAATCTTCTGTTATCTTTCCTGAATAAGGCTCTTTAGCTTTTTTAATATATTCTATTGCTTCTTTTCCTTTTAAATTTTTTACTTTATCTCCTTCTCCATAGGTAATTTTTGTAAAATTAATTGGAGCTATGGAAAGCAATATAGCAAGTAGTAATGAAAACAATATTATAATTTGATTTGATCTTATTGATAAAATCCTCTTTATCTCATTTAAGTAAATTTTCATTTTAATTCACCTTAAAACTTCTATCTTCTGGAAAGACCCATAAATAGAAGTCTTCTAGATGAGCTTTTGTTAATTTAGAATTATTTAAAACATCATCTTTATCTGATATGTATCTAATGAGTACGTTTCCATCATCTTGTTGTTTTACATTAACAACATTCAATTGTGTTTCTTTTTCTGCATATTCTCTATTTGATATAGATGCTTCGTATACCTTATTCTTAATTTTAGATATCAGTTCATCAGTTGTTCCAGAATATACAAATTTACCATCTTTCATAATTAAATTTGATGTTGATATATATTCAATATCAGAGACTATATGAGTCGAAAGCAAAACTATTTTATTTTTTGATATTTCCGTGATAAAATTTCTTAATTTTATTCTCTCACCAGGATCAAGTCCTGCTGTTGGTTCATCTAAAATTAATATTTTAGGATCATTTAAAATAGCTTGACATATTCCTACTCTCCTTCTCATTCCTCCTGAAAGCTTTACTACTTTTTTGTACTTGACATCAGATAAGTTTAATACTTCTAGGAGTTTATCAATCATTTCTTCTGTTTTGCTCTTGTCTATACCTTTTAAAGCAGCTACATATTGTAAAAATGAATTTACAGTAAACTCTGGAGCACAAATAAATTCTTGAGGTAAAAACCCTAACAAATTCCTATATTCTTCTCCTAATTTGTTGATTCTTTCCCCATTATATAAAATTTCGCCTTGACTCGGTATACTAATTCCAGTGATCATTTTAATTAAAGTTGTTTTCCCAGCACCATTTGCACCTAAGAGTCCCCAAACACCTGGACATAACGTAGCTGATGCATTATCAACCGCTAATTTATCTTTAAATTTCTTACTTACATTTTTAATCTCTAATTCCACTAAACTACCTCCCTTATCTTTTATGCTTCCTTATTAAAAAGTAAAAAATACATCTTCATGTTAGTGATAAAAATTTTACTCCTCTATGATTTTATTTTAATTGATACAATAAAAAAGTGTTTTAATATTCTATTGATTAATTCTTAAGATTTCATTAATTTTTAAAAAATAAAAAAACACCTTAATTATGTAGTTTTATACATAATTAAGGTGTAATCCTCATTTATTCTTTAATCTTACAATGACAATAACTTCATTATTAGAACTTTCTACCTCTATCTTACCCTCATGTAATTCAATAATTTCTTTTGCGATAGGTAAACCTAAGCCAGATCCCACTTTTTTTGAATTTCTTGCTAGATTTAATCTAGTAAATTTGTTAAACATATTTCTTATCTGCGCTTCTTCTAGTGTATCGGCCTTGTTAATAATTTTTAATATTACACACTTATACGTTTGATATATTTTAACTTTTATCTCTGTATTTGCATAAGAATATAAGATTGCATTTTTTAAAATATTCTCTAAGGCTCTTTTCATTTTATTTGGATCGACATTTACAAATATTGAGCCTTCACTTGAGATATTTATCTTATGATTATTCTCTTTCATCATAGGATAAAGCTCATCTCTTAATTGTATTAAAAAATATTCTAAATCAATTTTTTCTTTATGAATACTAAATTCACCATTATTTAATCTAGCAATTTCAAAAAATTGGTTTATAAGATCTTCTAATCCTAATGCTGTTTCTAATAATTGTCTAATATATTTCTCTCTTTGCTTATTAGGCAAGTCTTTCATTTCATCGAGCATTGATAAATATCCAATGATAGATGTCAAAGGAGTTCTTAAGTCATGTGCTAAGTAGGTGATTAAATCATTATCTTCATTTTCTCTTTTTTTAAGCGTATATTCTATCTCTTTTTGTTTAAATTTTAATCTATTTATGGAATCTTCTAAAGTTTTATAAGGAGTCGGGAAACTAACAACATTCTCATCCAAATCGTCTATTTTTTTGCATAAGTCAATATAATCTTTCTCTAATTTTGAAAATTCTTTTATTATAATAATTAATATCCCCAATAATAAAATAACAAAAAAAATCAGATCCAATCTATTAACAAAAAATTCGTGTATTTCATTATTAAATCTAAAAATATTGCTATCTATTGCAAGCATACAACTTAAAACTATAATTAAAAATATAGCAATTTCTTTTATCAGCTTTTTCAGAATACTTTCAAAGTATTTATCTTTATCCAATCTTATAACCTACCCCCCAAACAGTTGTTATTATATTATTTTTTTCTCCTAATTTTTCTCTAATATGCCTAATATGAACTGAAACCGTATTGTTTTTTATATAATATTCATCCGGATATATTTTATAGAATAAATCTTCGGATCCTAGTACTTCAGATTTTTTCTCTAGTAATGATTTTAAAATAATAAATTCAATAGGAGTTAAATCAATTTCCTGTCCATCAACTAAAACTTCTCTTGATTTGATATTTAAATCCACATTTTGATAAGTTAAAATATTTCCTGTACCTTCTTTAGTTTTTAAATTATAATTATTGTATCTTCTTAATTGAGCCTTTACTCTAGCAACTAACTCTCCAGGTAAAAATGGTTTAGTTACATAATCATCCGCTCCAAAGGTTAAGCCCTTAATTTTACTTGACTCATCATCTTTTGATGTAAGCATAATAATTGGATAATTAAAAGACTCTCTAATCTTTTTGCATAAATAATATCCATCTTTATCAGGTAACATAATATCTAAAATCGCTAAATCAAATTCTTCTTCCTTAATATATCTAATTGCTTCCTCTGAACATGTTGCCTTTTTTATAATATAATTTTCATTTTCTAGATATATCTCTATTAAATCTAAAATACTTTCATCATCTTCTACTACTAATACTGAGTAATTCATAACTAAATTTCCTCCATTTTAAATCTATCACTTTTGTCAAAACAACTTTAAAAAAATAAAGAAATTTTTTAAGTAAAAGAATCAAGAAGAACAATACAACATCCTTTTAATGAATTAAATCTATCTTTCTAAATTTCTTAAATCTATAATTTTTGATTTAATATACATTTCTTTCGTTGTTTATAAATGTCTACTTATAAATAAGTATACCATTATTCTTTATCTCATTTCAATATCTATATCTACTATATTGATAATAGATTGTCTTTGCTGTCATCACATATACTATATCTTTTAAAAAGTTTTCGTCTGTTCTAGCCTTCTAATCGTCTTTTCTTTTTCAGACTTCAAATCCAAAACATTTTAGCTTGGTTGGTTTAATAACTTTGAATTTTGTTGCATTTATTTTAATCCTAACTTCTTTTCTATACATTTGGTTACTAAAACCATTACTCTGTTTGCTACTGTTAGTATACTGTAATCTACATATCTAACCAACCTTAATATCATATTCATGTTCATCAAGTCAGGTCGTTCCTCTCTTCCACATATCTCCATGTGAAATTTCAGGATTGCTATGGAATTCGTCGACAAATACGCTGTTTAGGGACTTTCACCCCAGTATTGGAACTTGCCCCATCATACAATACAGTAAGCAGACTAAAACCTGCCCCCTATAATCTTTTACCTTTCTATGCTATTATCCTTTTTCTTCTTTTCATCCACTTTCATATCCCCTTTAGTCTTAAATTCCTTTAATTTCCCTAGTGTTGATGCTTTTGCTTTAGTATGCTCTTTAGCTTTTAATAACTTTGCAGAGTATACTTTTAGACTTGTGTATTCCTTATTATCCTTTCCCATACTTTTCTTTTCTTTGCCAAATAGGTGTACAAAATCTCCTTTTTTCAAATTTTTTACTTGATTGATTTTGTCATTATAGGCGTAGCAGCTGATGAATTTTGCATTTCCTTCCTTGTCATTTTCAGCAATAGAAAAGGAGGCTACTTTAAAGTCCCTTCCATCTTTTGATTTTAAATCTTTAATTTCTATATCAGTTGCTATATTTCCATCTATATTTAATGTATCCTTTTCTTTATTATCTATATCTTTCATTTCTTTATCTCCTTGTTCTTGATTAGCTTCTAAGTTTTCTTTTAACTCTTCTTCATCTATATATTCAATAAACTTTTCATCAATAAGACCCATAACTGAATCGTTCATATAATTATCATAGGCATTATTAAGAACATTTTCATTTTCTACTCCTGTTTCAAGAGATATAATACCTTTTACAAATTCTTTATGATTATATTCTGCTAAAAAATCTATTGTATTTTTCATGCTTTCAAAATTTGTATTTCCCATATTTGCTATTGTTTTTATATCACTTGCGTATCTAACAGAATCCCATTCATACTTTCCACTTTCTTTGTTAAACTCTACTCTTGTGGCTAAAATAAATTGCTTCCCGTCAAATAAGGTAGCTTGATTATCTTTCACATCCAATACCATAGTGTCCCCAAATTCAGTTTCAATTACATTTCCCTTTTTTATATTCATTTTTATTCCTCCATTTCTATTTTTATCTTTCTTATCTGTTAAATCTTTTATTTCTTCTTCCTTTCCATCACTAATAATAAATTGTTTTATTTCTTCAACTGTTGGATCATCAATTGTAGTCTGAATAAATTCAACTAATTTATCTTCTGAATCGGCAAAATTTTTAATTCCATATTCAACTATATTGTTGATTATTCTTTGAGTATTACCATCAAAAGAAAAATTTTCTCGAATAAATTCATTAAATCTATCTCTATCAAATTCCATATTCTTTGTCCTCTAATAATCTCATTTAAAGTTTTATCTGCCACATGGTTCACTATTATTTATTTCTTTTATATTATTATTTACTACTAAATTTCCCTTATATTCCTTTAATTTATCCATAATAGATGTTTTTTCTTTCCTTTCAAAATCTCCTATTTCCTGCACTTTACTATCTCTAAAGTCAGCATCATTTCTATCTATTATTCCATCTAAATCCATATCTTTAGATAATGGATCATAGAAGTTGCCATCATCATCTATTTCAAGTCCCATTACTTCTCTCAGTTTTTCTTCATTTACTGATACAAGCTCACTAAAATTCCAAAAGCCAATAGATGTCTTTATCTGTACTAGCTCTTTTAAATCACTTGCATCTAAGGGATCATAGGTGTATTGAAAGCTGTCAATTAGGTTCTTATCTACATAGGTGTTCATCTTGTAATTTATTAAATCTAAACTTACTTGTATTTCATGTTTTTCATCTGGTGTAGTTGTATAAGCTATTCCTATATCTGTTAAGTCAGGAAATATAGTATCAAAGTCCTCTAACCTGTTTTCTTCATCATATTCTCTGTTAAGGAAGTCTATCAATTCTTCCTTTACTTCTTCTAGTAATGGATTATCTTGGCTTATATTTTCACTTTTTCCCATATCTAGTAAATTATTTACTTCTGCAAGTCTTAGTGTCTTATCCTTTAAAAGTTCAGCTTGTGGAAATGTCTTTTGTATTTCAATTTTGGTTGTTTGAAATTGCTCTTCTGTATCTTTTAGTTTTGAAATTGTATTTTCTAATCTTTCTGGTAATTTATCTAATACATTATCCATTCTTGTTATATTACCTATTCCATCTGTTCCAAACTCTCCTCTATATTCTCCCTTACCTTTTAATATAAAGTTATATTTATTGAAAAAAGAATCATATTTTATGGATAAATCAAAATTTCTATATTCACCTATTTTTTCTCCATCTTTATCCATTTCCCTATATATTTTAACTCCCTTAATTTTGTTCAACAAAAACTCTCCAGCTATTTTCTTATCTATATACTTCTTTCCGTCAATAATTAGAGAGGTAAATTTATTATCTTCTTTTAAATTTTTATCTACTTCTCTATAAGGCTCAACATTTTTAATATCTTCCTTTAAGTTCTCTATCCTTTCTTTTAATCTTTCTATTTCCTTTGGATAAAATTTAACTACTTTATCTTCCAGCTTGTAAAGATTTGATTTAAAATTGGACTCTAGCATTTTAAGTTTAGAAACTTCAACATCAAGGTCCATCTTCTCCTTTATTAATGGATTTCCTGTTGCAAGAGCTTTGATTTCGGCATAGTTTAATGTGGCTTCGTCTACATCTTCTGCAACTCTTACAGGAGTCTTTGACGTCATAATTTGGGAAATATATTTTTGTTTATTCTCTAAGGTTTGGAATAGGTAGGCATCAAAAGTATTTTCTGTTACATATCTAAATATATGGACTTCCTTATTCTCATTTCCCTGCCTAACAATCCTGCCTGCCCTTTGAGAAAGATCAGCAGGTCTCCATGGTATATCAAGATCGTGAATTGCAATTAGTTTGTCTTGGGCATTAGTACCTGCTCCCATTTTCTGTGTTGAACCAAGTAAGACTCTTATTTCTCCTTTTCTTACCTTATCAAAGATAGCGTCTTTTTCCATATTGTTTTTTGCCTTATGAATAAATTCTATTTCATTTTCAGGTACTCCCATATCTATAAGTTTTGTTTTAATATCATCATAGATATTAAAATCATTACTTGGTGTAGACATATCACAAAATAATAATTGAGCAGATTTTTTATCTTTATATTTATCCCAAATGCTAAATACATTTTTTATACAGGTATTCACCTTACTATTAGGATCATCAGAAAGTAAAGGATTGATTAACCTTTGGTCAAGTGCCATTTTCTTTCCGTCATTTGTAATCAAAAGCATATTATCAACACTTGCATCTACCTGCTTATCACGAACCTTATCTGCTCTCTCGGAAAAAGTTTCAAGAATTTCTTTTTGTTCTTCGGTAGGCTTTGTTTTTATAGTTTCATAATGGGCAATTGGTGTAGGAAGATTTAAAACATCAACTGTTTTAATATCCATAAATCCTTTTACAGTATTCATAAGTTCAGGAAGATTATAAAATTTTGCAAATCTGGTTTTGCTCCTATAACCATTACCCTCAGGATTTAATTCTATTGCCGTTATTGTTTCTCCAAAAGTAGACGCCCAAGAATCGAAATGTTGCAATTTCATCTTTTTTAATTCATCATACTGTAAATATCTCTGCATGGTATAAAGTTCAGCCATACTGTTGCTTACTGGTGTACCTGTGGCAAATACTAATCCTTTATTATTAGTTATTTCATCCATATAGCGGCATTTCATAAGCATATCTGATGATTTTTGTGAATCTGTAGAAGTAATTCCTGCTACATTCCTCATTTTAGAAAATAGATAGAGGTTTTTGTATGCGTGGGCTTCATCTACAAATAACTTATCTACTCCCAGTTCCTCAAAGGTTACAACGTCATCTTTCTTATAATCAGCATTTAGTTTTTCTAACTTTGTCTCTAATTTTTTCTTTGTTTTTTCTAATTGCTTTACAGTAAATCTTTGATCCCTTTCTCTCTTATATTCATCTATATAGTCAATGATTTCATCAATTTGACCTTGCAATTCATATTCTTGTCTTTCTTTTGATATAGGAATTTTTTCAAATTGACTGTGCCCTATAATAACAGCATCAAAACTTCCTGTAGCAATACGACTACAAAATCTTTTTCTTCTATCTGGTGTAAAATCTTTTTCTGTAGCACATAATACATTAGCTCCTGGATAAAGTTCATTAAATTCTCTTCCAAATTGCTCTACAATGTGGTTAGGAACAACAAACATTGACTTATTACTCATACCAAGTCTTTTTGACTCCATGGCTATACCTATCATTTCAAAGGTTTTTCCTGCTCCTACTTCATGGGCAAGTAAAGTATTTCCACCAAACAAACCTCTTGCTATGGCATCTTTTTGATGTGCTCTTAATTCTATTTCAGGATTCATTCCTTCAAAAGTAAGATTAGATCCATCATATTCCCTTTGTCTTATGGAATTGAATCTTTCGTTATAATCTTCTACTAATCTATTTCTTCTTTCCACATCATCAAATATCCAGCTTTTAAATTCTTCTTTTATCATCTCTTGCTTACTTCTTGCAAGCATTGTTTCTTTTTGATTAAGCACAGATTTTTTCTTTCCATCACTGTCTTCTACTTGGTCAAATACCTTAGTATCTCTTAAATTTAAAGTATCTTCTATCAATTTGTAGGCATTTACCCTATTTGTACCATAGGTAAAAGAAGCAAGGTCATTGTCCCTATCAGAGCTTTTTCCTTCAACTCTATATTCTCCTGTAAAGTCAGAATACTTAATATCTATATTCCACCTTGATGAAACTGGTGTTTTCAACAAATCAAACATAAATTTTTTGTAATCTTGTTCCGGTATCCATGTTGCACCCATTCTAACTGTAATCTCACTTGCATCTAGTGCTTTAGGCATTACTTCCACTAGCTTTGCTTTTTGAAAATGTAACTCTTCTAATTCTTTTTTTAAGAGTTTACTATCCTCTAGATTTTCTTCCTTTCCTAACTCTTTTTCGATGTTTTTAATATAAGAGTCTACAACTTCAATTTTATCTCTTATATTTCCTGACAAGTATTCATCAGCACTTACGTAAGGTCTTGAAAAATCTCCTAGCTCATTAGCAGACTTAAATGGATTTATATCATTAGGTTCAAAGGAATCTAAATTTAAAAATATTTCTCCCTTTAATTCTTCTATTAATTTATCTCTTGTTTTTCCTGTCAATTCTTCCATATAATCAAAATTTATTTTACCTTTTTGACTAATAGAGAGTACCAGAGCATCTATTGCCCTATCTGTATGATCTATTATTACAGCTTTTTTTATAGTTCTCTTGTTAAAGATGTCAGATTTTCCTATAAAGTTGCCTTCTTTATCTAATTTTTCCAAAGTTGAAATTAAAGAAAAATTGGCATCTTCTCTAAATAACTTTTTATTGGTTTTTGAATTTAGTCTTCCATGTTTGCTATTGAAATCATCGTAGAATTTATTTAGATTTTCTTGTTCTTTTTTTATCTCTTCATCTGAATAGTCTTCTCTTTGATAGGTTATAACTTTCCTTAGACTTTCATTTAATCTTAAATATTTTTTTACCTTATCTTTATCCTTTTGGTTTAAGGATATTCTTTGCATAATTGAATTTTCTCTAAAATATATTTCATCATCCACTAAAGCAAAAGAATAGTTTTTAACACTATCATCAGCTGGTATTGTTTCTTCTCCTAAATCATCATTTATTTGAGCTTCTTCATACCTACCTTGGATATTTTTAATGGCTTTTTTTAGTCCTTCTTCTAAAGAAATATCTTTATTTTCAATACATGCAAGGCTTGTCCCAAATCTTGACGGTATTTCTTCCATAGTCCCTATTACCATCTGAGGATTATCTACAAAGTATTTATTATATATTAGTCCTTTTGCATCTTTGTCTAGCTTTATCCAGTCTTCATCTATCTTTAATAGCCTATTTCTCTTTTTTAAAAAGATTATATCTGAAGTTACTTCTGTTCCAGCTACCCCTTTAAATGTAGTATTTGGCAGTCTTATTGCTCCTAAAAACTCTGCTCTTTCCGATATATATCTTCTAACATCTTCACTTTTTTTATCCATTGTTCCTGAAGATGTTATAAAGGCAATGATGCCGCCATCTCTAACCTTATCTAAAGTTTTAGCAAAAAAATAATCGTGAATTAGAAAGTTATTTCTTTCGTACTCACGATCTGCTACTTTAAATTCTCCAAAAGGAATATTTCCTATGGCCACATCAAATAGGTTATTAGAAAAAGAAGTTTCTTCAAAGCCTTTTATTTGGATATTGGCATTAGGGTAAAGTTCTTTGGCAATTTGTCCACTAATGCTATCTAATTCAACTCCATAAAAGTTTGACTCTTTCATTTCTTCAGGTAGATTTCCTATAAATCTCCCTGTCCCAGCACTTGGTTCTAATATATTTCCTATTTCAAATCCAAGATTAGAAAGACTTTCATAGATAGCGTCTATAACTACTTTCGGCGTATAAAAAGCTGTTAAGGTTGATTCTCTTGCCCTATTATATTCTTCCCCAGTTAGATTTTCTTTTAAAAAGTTTCTTGCATCAAGCCATTGACCTTCCTTTTCTTCATCAAATACATCAGAAAGTCCTCCCCAGCCGATATATTTTGCCAAAATTTCCTGTTCATCTTTTCTTGCACTTCTATTTTCTTTTTCTAAAGCCTTTAAGACATTTATAGCTTCAATGTTGTTTTTTAATCTCTGTGAAGGTGGTAGGATTTCTTCTTCATTAATAATTTTATAGTTTTCTAAAGAAACTTCAGAAACACCTTCTATATTCTCTCTATCAGTCCTTATTAAATCATTATTTTCTTTCCATTCCTTATATTCTTCTAACTTCTTATCAATAGTTTCTTTTCTATGAGTGGTTAATTTCAATGAATTACCATCTCCGTCAATTTTGTCAATTCCTTTGAGGTAAGAAAAAGGTAGAGTAAATTCCCTATGATTTTTTGGATTAGATGAACTATATACTAAAAATTCTTCCTTTTCATTATCAACACTTACTATAAACTGATCAGCAACAAGAGAAGATTTATTATTTATTACATCAAGGCTTTTATATAAGAGCCTTGAATTGTCTTTTTTAACTTTTTCTTCGTTATTATTGTCAATATCTTCAAAGCTAATTTGTTCTACTAATTCCTCTTTATCGATAGATTGTTTTTTACTTAATTTATCTTTTTCACTAGATTTATATTCTTCTAAATCTTCCTTTCTTACAAAGATATTAGAAACAGGTCTTTCTCTACTATATATTACTTCAGTAATACCACTCTTATCTATTGTACTTAAAGCTAATCTACCCATTCCAGCTTCATTAAATTCATTTTCTTTAATTAAATATTCCTTATTTCTAAATTGAACTGGTAATCCTAAAAGACTATAATCTTCTATTTCTAACGGAATTAATTCCTCTTTTTTTATAACTTCCAAATCAAGATCTTTGTAGTCATTAAAAAGAATTATTTCACTTCCGGTAATAAAACCATTCATTAGTCCTGTGCTATCTTCTAGTTCTATAGTTTTAGGACTTGTAGTATCGTTAATGGCAGTTATAGTGTATTCTTTTCCTTTGTATCTAACATTCATACCTTCTTTAAATGGATTTTCTTCTTGCCTTGTTCTATCATTTTCAATTTGCTGATTTAAATATCCATTTAAAAGCACTTCTCTATGTTTATCATCAAGTAAATAAGGTAAGTTACTTAATATGTCCTTATAACTTTTATATTTTATAGCTTGATTAGAATTTAAAATATACCCATTGTATCGTAAATTTTGTTTAAGAGATTTTCCCTTAACATCTAAGATTAGCTCTACCTTATACCCTTCTTTTCCATCTATAATATTTTCTGGTTTTTTTAATAATCCATCTTCTATTTTCTTTGACAGTAGTAAGTATTCTTCATCTTGAGGATCAAAATAGTATTCTCTTTTTTCTTTGATATCCTTATCTATTAACATGGAAAGAACTTGTTTCTTATCTCTTATTTCTTCAATTTTGGATTTTTCTTCTTGCGATAAATTTATATTAAAAGTGATTTTATTTTCTTCATTTATATGTGCTAAATTTTGATATGCTCCATTGATTTCAAGATTTTTATTAAAAACATATATATCATTATAATAATCTGGAAATTGCTGATTAAAGCTTTGAACATCTATATCATAGCCTTCCTCAAATTTTGTAACTTTATCATCAGTAATTTCAAATAAACCTTCCCTTTCCAATTCTAATACATCATTTAAATTTGTAAGATTTGCTTCTTTCATTTTGGCAGTAATTTCATCAAACAAACTGTCTATTTTTTTGCTATCTTCAAAAGATTTCCCTTTATATAAAGTATAGATCTTTCCTTGTGAGTTTTCCTTTCTTGGATAAACTCTAATTCCTGTTTCTTCTAATTCTATATCCTTTGTTTTATATTTATCTACTAAAGCATAATAAAATCCTACTTTTACTGCTATTTTATCTTCTACAATCTCTTTTGTTAATTTTTCTTCTACTTCATTTCTTAATACTTCTAAAGCTTTTAAATCGCTTTCTTTAAAGGAATGTGAGAATAGTTTTAAGTCCTTATCAAAATAGGCATCATATGAATAATATATTATTTGATTATGGTTATTATCATATCCACTGGAAATATCTTTTATTTTTAAATATTTATTATCCTCTGTTCTAACTATATCTCCCACTTTTATAGAGAGTATCTCCTTATCATCTTCTATATTGTTTTCATGTGAATTATTTAAATATTCTCTATATCTATTTTCTATTCTAATAGCTAATTCTTTAACCTTATCTATTGCCTTCATATCATCCGGAAGATTTCCCTGTTTATCGGCAACTTCTCTCATGATTTTTACATATTCTCTTTGGAATACAGAGTTAAAACTTGCTAAGGTATTATTTCCTAAGTTTTCTCTTGCCTTTATAATTTCATTTTCTAAAACTTTATCCTTAACTAATACATCAAAAATTCTATCTTCAATTTGATTTATTGAAATTATTTTTTCATCTATCTTATTTCCTTCTATAGTTTGATTAAGTTCTATCTGACTTTTTCCTATTTGTTCATAAAGAAATTCAAAGTCTCTTTGGTTGATCTCATTTCCATCACCTATGTCTATCTTATAGTGATCAACTATTTTCCCATCTACTATATGGTTAAAATAGAATTTGGAATACCCCTCCCACTTATCAGTCATCTGCCCATATTCATCTTCTCCTAAGGTCTTATTATGAAGTCTTATCTTTTCATCTATTTCCCTTATTTCATCTAATAGTTCTTTAGTCAGCCTTTGTCCTGCATAATCTTTTTCTATTAGACTTGAACCCTCATTAAACTCAATTATCCAATAATCATCTTTTCTATGGCTATCTAAATCAAAACCTATATTCTCTTTATTTTTATTAGGATAAAATTCCTTAAATTCTTCAAAACCATTTACTATATCATCATCTATAACTTCTTTGTTAGAATTAACTACAATATTTGGAATATCATCATATCGACTTTGACTTTCTAAAAGGTAATATTCTCTTCCTTCTATTTCTTCCTTTTCTTTAATATAAAAAGTGTCATGTATTCCCTCAAGAATAATTCCATCGTCTAACTGGTCTAATGGTATATCTAATTGTTTTTCAAAGGCTATGGAATATATTTCTTCTTTTAAAAAGTTTGGCATAAATTCATCATAAATGATAAGTTTTCCATCATCACCTATACTTGCTACAGACTGTCCTTGATAATAATATATAGAACTATTATTTGTTCTTTCTATATATACATCATTATCAGTTGGAGGCAAATCATCTTGATAATTTATATACTCCTGGCTTTCTTTTTCTGTTTTATTTATTTCCTGATCTGTTTTTTTCTTCCTATTTTCTTCAAAACTTTCTTCATCTATATATCTATTCTTTTTAATAAGGTCATTAATTCTTCTTGCAACATTAGACCAAGATAGTAGTATTTCTTTTGCATTACCTTTATTATATTTTATTCCCTTCGCATCGTGCCACTCACCACTTTCTCTTGCAGCAGATAGTGCATGAGAACTTCCACCTACGCCATATTCATTTTTCAAGAAATCTGCTTGTTCTTTTAAATCATGCTTTTCAGTAAAAAATTCATATATTCTTTTCTTTCCATCAGAAAACCCGCTTCCTCTTTTTAGGCTTTCATCTATTTCATCTTGTGTTATAAAACTCTGAATAGGTGCAATATCCTTTAAATTTGACCTATATAATTTTCTTTCTATTTCTAAATCATTGATATCATTATAGATTTTAGATAATTTATAATGATGAAATCTTAAAATATCAGGATTAATCTTATATTCTTCTAAAAATACCTCGTATTCTTTTCTGAGTTTATTTATAAAATTTTTATCTTCAAGTTTTTTCCCGAGATTTTCTTTTTCATCTGGGAAGCCTCTTCCTTTTATATCATTAAGAATCGCTAAATATCTATCCTTAGTTTCATCAGTAAGATCTCTCTTTAAATACAATAATTTTTCTGCTATTTTTTCTCTTTCATATGTCGCACTTTCTACAATCTCAACATTGCTAGCAAATTCTCCTCTATCTAATAAATTATTAATATTATTAGCTAAATCTTTCCAAGAAACTATTTGCCCTTCTCTATATCTTGCCTCATCTCCATCTTTAAAAATTGCTCCTTCCTTTCCAAACCATGCAGATATCTTTCTTCCTTCAATTTCAAGACCATTGGCTCCCCTATATATTTCTTTCAAAAAGTTTGCCTGTTCTTCTAAAGATTTACCCTTAGAAAATTCTGCTATTACTGCTAATCTTCCATCTTCATGATTTCCTCCATGTATTAAAAATGTATCTATTTCTCTTTGACTTATTGGATTTGAGAAGGATATTTGCTCTCCATGATTTTTAGCAGAAAAAAAGGAAGTAGACTCTACTTCCTCATTTTTTAGATTAGGATTATCTCCCTTTCCCCTATTTCTTGTAGGGTCATATCCATGTTCTTCTTCAATCTCAGATATTTCAGATAGTCCTCTTCTTTCAGTTCTTCTGTCAGACCCCAAGTTTCCATCATTTTGACTTCTTCCCTCGTGATAAAGTCCTCTATCTCTTTTTCCTTTGATAGAAGATGATCCATCAATGTCCCTTGCAAATACATTATCTGATAATCCTCTTCTTTGTTCTCCTTGAGAAAGTTCAATCTCATCCTTCCCCATCTGTTGAGTTTCTTTAAATCTATTTCCTTGGGAATTGCCATATTGGGTATTAGGACTTCCATGCCTTCCTCCAATTCTTCCATCTTGTATGTCCCTCCCTGTCTCTCGAAGGAATTCTCCTTGACGATTGGTGTGTAAATCCCCTCCTCCATGAGGTATTCCTTGCCTGCCAATGTTAATTTCTCTTTCATCTTCCAAGCCTCCTTTAAAATTTATTTCACCGTTTATATCAGAACTTAATTTATTATAACGCTCCTTAAGCTCTTTTGTCTGCTCCAAATCTTTTCTTTCTTGAATTTTCTCTAAAATTTCTAATCTTTTTATTTCACTTCCCAAATCAAGTAAGATATTTTTACTTATATTAGCACTTATACTTAATACTTTGTCTATGTCCGAACTTGATATTTTAGACAGTAAAGATAAGTTTTCTTCTTTTAGCTGATATGAGACCTCCATTCTCTCGCTTATAGAAATTTTTACGGATTCTTTTAACAAATTAAAAAGGTCTACCTTTTGAATGCTTTTTAAACTTTCATCAGATAGACTTTCTAAAATTTTATTGAATTTTCCTCTAACATTACTTTCTACTAAGGCAGCAATTTTATCTTCTTGGCTTAATAGAAGCTTACTATCTTTTTCTTTAAACTTATCTATCATTTCATCTAGTAAGTTTAAATGCTTTTTGCTATCATATTTCCATAACTTTACCTCAGAAATATTATGATTAATACTTACTGTTTGCCTTATGTCGAAGATATATTTTATCCTTCCACTATCTATATCTAAAAGTGGTATTCCTTTTTCGCCTCTTTTAACGCTTCTACCTATACTTTTCCAATAATCAAATTCTGCACAGGCTGTTGCTTTTGGATCCATATTGTATATAGATATTTGATGTATATATGGATACTTATAGTTATTGCCTGATACCTTTAAATATTCCTCATATTTTTTTATATCTTTCTTAAATTCTTCTTTTGCAAGATAGATTGTTCTACTTAAATCTACTATATCATATCTTGGCATTTTATCCCTCCTCATTATAGTGATAAAAATGAACTAAATTTTTATATATTTATTTATTAAACTTTATTTCTTTCTATTTTTTAAATTTCTGTAAGCAAAAGATAACTTTAAAATGTCATTTACGCTATCTTTTTATTGCAATAAAAAAACGATTGGAATTTTTTACTTTTCTAATCGCTTTAACTGCCTTTATTCTATTGCTTCCAATCCAACATTGCTTTTTCTAACTTTGAAAAATTGCAATTTGCTCTTCTTATAATTCCTGTTTTCTTTTGATTTTTGTATATTTTTTCTACCTTTATCAAGACCTTTGTTTTTATTTTTAAACAAAAAGCGTATTCTTTTTGAAATAAGTCTTTATATCTAATATCCTCAAGTTCGTTAAAATCAATTCTTTCATAACAATCAGTCGGTACAGGAATCATTTTCTTAATATCCAATATAGATAATATGTGCATTTTTTTCTATCAGAATAATATTTGTAGATATCTCCATCTATAGTAATACTATTATCGATCACTTCATAAATCAAAAAATGCTCATCAGAAACATTCTTCCATTTTTTATGTTTTTCCTTTGCAGAAGAAATTGGAATAAAATAATTATAATTTTCTATACCAACAATAATTCCAACAAATGGTTTTATACTGTTTCTATACGATGGGTTGTAATAAACTTCTGAATCTACTTTATTTAGATATTCAAGGTAATCAGAGTTTACAGTATAAAATCCATATTTTATAACTTCTACCATTATTTTCTCCTAAAAAAACAGAGAGGTTTAATCCTCTCTGCTTGCTTTAATGCTTCACCTTTGGGATATAGGTAGTGAGACACCTTCTTTAATGCTCCACCTTTAACGGTAGTGGGACACCATCTTTATCTGATAAGAGTATAACATATATTCATAGTAATATCAAATAAGTAAATTTCCTAATGCCTACTCTTTTATCACTTATATTATACCCTATTTCTTTCATAAATCACTCCTTTCTTCATTCCTATAACCGTATTCAATTTTTTATAATCAATTTACTTATAATATTTACCTATAGTATTTTTTATTTCTTCTTCAATTTCTTTTAAAAAATTCTCTTTATTTTCCTTACCCTTTGCTATATCACTTAATCTCATTTCCCATTTTGCTGTTGTCTTTGGAGATTTAAACTCATCTATAACTATAGTAACTAGGTTTAATCCCTTCCTAGTTGATATTAGGTTTTTCTTTTCTCTTTTTATATAACCTTTGTATATCAAATTTTCTATTATTCCCGCTCTTGTAGCAGGAGTACCAAGTCCTTTTCTTTCAATTTCAACATCCTTAACTAATTCATCATTTCCAGCTATTTCCATTGCTTTTAAGAGTGTGTCTTCAGTGAAGTGTTTAGGTGGATTTGTATACTTCTCTTTTATATCTTTATTTTCAATATATAAAAAATCTCCTATTTTTACATCAGGAAGTTGTATATCTTCTTTCTTCTTTGATGTATATTCTTCTAAATATTTTGTAAACCCTTCTTCTGCAATTATTTTATAAGTGTTTATAAATTCAAACCCGTCAAATTCAGCCACTATCTTTGTTGTATTTTCTACAAGTGGATATCCAAAACTTGCATAGAGTTTATTTGTTATAAGTCTATATACTTTGGCTTCGCTTTCCGGGAGATTTGAAATATCCTTATTTAATGAACTTATCGTTGGAATTATTGCATGATGATCTGTAACTTTCTCAGAATTAAAAACTACCTTAATTCTTTCTGTGTCAAAATCATTTTTTCCTATAATATTATTTACAGTGCTTTCTATCATGTCTACTGTCAAATATCTTGAATCTGTTCGTGGATAGGTAATATACTTCTTTTCATACAGGCTTTGGGCATAATCTAGGGTTTGTTTTGCACTGTATCCAAAATACTTATTACATTCTCTTTGAAGTGTTGTTAGGTCAAAGGGCAGATTAGGCTTTGTAATCTTTTCTTTTTTAATTACATCGGTTATTTCAATTTTTTCTCCGATTAAATTTTTAAGCTGCTCTGCCACTATCTTGTCATCAATTCTATCTGTCGAAAGTGTAAATCCATTCATGGAAATCTCCACTGTATAATATTTTTCTTTTTTAAAACTATTTATCTCATCATCTCTATTCACAATCATTGATAAAGTTGGTGTTTGTACTCTGCCTACACTATAATTTTCATTATATAGACAGGAGTAAAGTCTACTTATGTTCATTCCAACAAGCCAATCAGCTATGGCACGAGCCTTAGCTGAATCAAAAAGATTATCATAATTACTTCCATCTTTTAAGTTGCTAAATCCTTCTTTTATGGAAGAGTCTTCCATTGAGGAAATCCAAAGACGTTTCATTTTCTTCTTACAATTTGCCATCATATATACAAGTCTAAAGATAGCTTCTCCTTCTCTACCAGCATCACAAGCATTAATAATGGTGTCAACTTCATTACTATTCATTAGTCTTTTAAGAATATTAAACTGTTTTTTAGTTGTCTTCGTTACCTCATACTTGTATTCTTTTGGGATAATAGGTAAATCTTCAATTCTCCACTTCTTATATCTTTCATCATACACATCAGGATTTGCCATTTGTACTAAATGCCCAACACACCATGAAACAATGTATCCATTCCCCTCATAATATCCATTATTTCTATTTTTTGCTCCTATAACTTTTGCTATTGATGCTGCAACACTTGGTTTTTCTGCGATTACTAATTTCATTTTTCCTCCTTTAATTTTTTAATAAAAAAATGAGAGATTAAATTTTCAATCCCTCATCTTTTTATAGCTCTACCGATTTTTTATTTTTTCTATAATATTTATTCCATTATCTATTACATCTTCAAACTTTATGTCTCTAGCATAAAGATTTTTCTTCGAATAAGAATTCCATCCGTATAAAAAAGCTTGATCCGTTTTTAGCATTCTCATTAAACTTATGATTTTATCTATATCAAATTCTTAATTATACAATCAATCATTTCAACTTAGCTTTACTTATATATTAAGTTTGTGCTGTCGTTTTGTTCATCGTTTTTTATTAAAGTTCCAGAATTCTAATTGTACTTTTCTATCGTATGTTTATAAATTTACACGATAATTAATTTTATTGTTGTCCTTAATCTACTGCTTAAATCATTGAGAAGATTAAAATTCATCTTCATCTGGAATAATTTCTGTATCTTCCTTATCTTCAAGATCATAATCCTCCCCTTCAGATTCATAATCATCTTCTAATTCATTATAATCTTGCTCATCTTCAAAACTTGCTTCTTCATTTTTTTTATAGATTTTGAAGTAATATCCTGCACCCATTACACCAACAATAATTAAACCCATAAATAAATAAAGTCCTATCCCTGATTTCTTTTCTTCTTTCTCCTCTTTCTTCGGTTTTTCCTCCACCGGTTCTTCTTTTTTCACTACTTCTTCTTTTGGCTTTACTTCACTTTCTCCTTCAATCATATTTAGTAGATCTTGTTCTCCAACTTCTGTTAGTAATTGTACATTTTCTTGATTTTCCGAATGATCTACAATGAGGTGCATAGTTTTTCCACTCTTTGTTTGAAAGGTTAAAAATTGTCTAACATCTATTGGATTTTCCTTTTTTTCATCTCTTGATGTTTGATCTTCTACTTTCGGTGTAATATCCTGTCCATTTTTATCTACATTTTCTATAACTGTTCCTCTTGCCTTATTTTCTTTTGTAGCTAATGGATTAATTGCTTTAGTATTGCCACCTTTAACAAGTTTAGATGGCTTTTCTTTTTTATCTACTTGCTCATTTTTTATGTTATTTTCTTGTATTTTCGGCACTTCCTGATAAGGAATTTTTTGACTCTCATTAGATGGTTCATATACATCTTCATCAAATAAGCTTTCTAATTCTTTACTTTTTTCTGGCAAATAAATATCATTTGACTGATTTTTTATTTCATTTTCATTGCTCTTAGCTATGGATATGCTTGGCATACTGAATAGTAAAAGGAGTAGCACTAAGGCTACCCCTAATCTTTTTTTCTTCATAATTCTCTCCTTTTCTTACTTTATATTCTTGAAGACATAAACTGCCTTTCTGCTATTATCCCATTCTATACTTTGATCTTTTTCATCTCTTATATCCCCACAGCTTGCATTAAAAGCTTTAGCTATATTGGAAATAGATGCGTGAATTCTTCCATTTATAATTACAGGTTTAGTGTCAGAATGATAAATGTTTCCTTGACTATCTTTCATAACACCAGTATCTATATTTAATCTTAGAGTTTTTTTAGGTAAGGCTGTATTTTCTTTATTTGAAAAGATAGCCTCTCTCTTACTATCATCATATTCTACATTAAACCCAAGAGTATAAGCTGCATATCTAACAGGTAGCATAATGCGATTATCCTTAATATATGCTTTTACATCCATATACACAGTAGTTTTCTTTCCATCTTTTATAATGTTATAAAAGTTTTTGTCTACTTGGAAAACTGCAAATTCTTTTTCATCTTTAACTTGTTTTTTGCCTTGTTGGTTTTCTTGCTCTTTCATTTTGTTAAGATCAAATTGATTTAGGATATTCTTGTCATCAGCTTTCAAAAGTTCGTCCAACTTTTTATCTTGAGATTTCTTGTCTTCTTTCTTCTCTTTATTTTCTTTTTGGAGTTTTAGAATTTCATCTAATTTCTTGGATAAGTCTTGGTTTAAATTTTTGTCTTTTTCATCTTTAGCTTGTTTCTCAAGTTCTTCTTTTGCTTTTTTATTTGCTTCCTCGATTAACTTCTTTGCTTCTTCAATTTTCTTATCTAACTCTTCTTTTAGCTTTTTAATTTCTTCTTCAGAAGCTTTTTGTTTTTCTTCTAACCCTTTAATCTTCTCTTCTAATTCTTTTTTTGTATTTTCAGAAGATTCTTTTAAACTATCAATAGCCTTTTGAAGCTCTTCAATTTTCTTACAGCATTCTGACTTAGAATTTTCTGTTTCTTTCTTTTTAGACTCGAGGTCTTTTATCTTAGTATCTTTTTCATCAAGAGCTTTTTCTAAGTCCTTAATTTTATTATCTTTATCCTCAATTTCTTTAGTCTTCTTTGCTAGTTCTCCTTCTAAAGACTCGAGCTTTTCTTGCATTTCTTTGATTTTATTTTCGTTTTTATCGGTCTTTTCTTTCTCAGCTTCTAACTCCCATTTTGTAGATGAATAATCTTCTTTTAGTTTTGCATTTTCATCTTGTAATCTTTTTAGTTCATCTTTAAGCTGAGTAATTTCTGCTATTAGTTCATCATTGTTAGAATTTTTAAGATCCTCAATTTCTTTATTCAATTGAGCAATCTTATTGTCTTTATCTCTAATTTCTTCTTCTAGCCTAGCTTTTTCTTGTTTTAGTTTCTCTCCATTATCTTTGCAAGATTCTAACTTTTCCTTTAACTCATCTATCTTTGATTGATCTTCTTGTTTCTTATCATTTAAGTCTTTGATCTGATTTTCTAAGTCCTTAATGTTTTTAGTTAAATCATCAATCTTATTGTCCTTTTCATCAATATCTTGTCCTGTCAAATCAGTTTGAGTATCAATGGAATATTTATTTGGATTGTATATAGTCATCTTTCCTTGATACATATCATTGTTATAATCAAATTCAAGTTCTACACTATCTACGTTCTTATCAAAGACAAACTCTCCATTTTCAAACCTTAATCCATTAGGAATAGATTTGAATCCTTGATTTCCGTTGAAACCAAAATGATTTTCGTAAAATGGATTTTGTTTTGGTCTATATTCAACATCTTGATTATGGAATACTCCTTTACTGTTAATGTTTGGATTGCCTAAAACTTTTATAGTGTGCAATTTATTTCTTGAAAAAGCGTATTGTTCAATTGTCTTTACAGACTTCGGTATAGTTATTTCTTGAAGGTTATTTCTTTCAAAAGCATTATGTTCAATATTTACCAAAGTATCAGGTAAAGTCACTTCTCTAAGTCCACAATTAAAAAATGCTAAACCACCAAGATAAGTTAGCCTATTTGATAGTTTTACCTCGTCTATACTTGCATCGTAAAAGGCAGCATAGCCTAAATGCTTAACAGAATCAGGAATAATTACTTTATCCCAATGTTTGCCACGTCCAAATTCTCTTTTATATCTAAGTTCATCGTTTAAATGACTTAAAGAATAATTTCCATTTATAGATTTTGTTCCTTCAGGAAATACTAGAACATTTGTCTTTTCTTTCTTTTCTAAGCCCTTATCACTAAAGGCAATTATATTTCCCTCAGAGGAATACATAAAATCATCTTCCGTCCACTCTACCTTATAATCTGTACTTGCATATACAGGACTTACAGCCACTATATTCACTAGACTTACAAGTAGCATTATCACAGCTAAAATTCCACTTGTTATTTTTTTCATAAATTTTCCTCACTTTCATTTGTATCTTTTCTTTTAAGTTCTTGTCTTTCTCTATTTTCTTCTTCCTTATTTTTTCTAACAATAAATAAAAATTCATCAAGAGATATTTTTTGACTTCGAAATTCCTTGATGACCTCTAAATTTTCTATTTCTTCTTGTTCCTCTACTAATAACTGAAGTTCTATTTCAATTTCTTCTTTTTTCTTTCTTAAATTCTTCTGTTTTTCTATGTTTCTGATTAATTTTTTATTCATAGATTTTTACTCCTTCCCCCTTATTTTGGTCTACCAAAGGAATAAAAGTGATTTTTCCAATATCTTGAGTTTATACTGGTATATTGGATAGGATCTCCTGCATGGAGCATCATTCCATTTCCGGCATATATCCCTACGTGAGAAATTGGCGTACCGGAATTATATGTGCCTTTAAAGAAAATAATATCCCCAGGTTTTGCCTCGCTTGGAGATATTGGATTACAATAGTTTTTATAAATAAGCCAAGCTGTAGTTCTTGGCATTCTCTTTACACCAGACTTTGTAAATGACCAACATACAAAACCTGAACAGTCAAAGTTAGATGGTCCACTTGCTCCAAACACATATCTTTTACCTATATGTTTTTCTGCTTCATTAAATAAGGCTTTGGCAGTTTCAGAATCAAAAGCAAGACCGGGATTTCCAAAGTTTGGATTGTCTATAATCTCTCCCAAGTTCCCATAGCTTGATCCAAAATATCCACTCATATTTCCCTGACTATCAAGTAATGCTAAATAATGAGCCATATTTGTTTCATAGTTTGCAAATTCTTCTCTTGCTATTTCATCAATACTTTTCTTTTTTATAGTTAATGTTAGAATTCTATAGGTGTATGGATTTCCTTCACTGTCATATTTTGTAATAGACTTTGAAGTATATTTTTTCTCATACATTTGATTAAATAGCTTTTTTAATTCCTTTTGTATCTCTTCAGCTGACTTAATCTCTCCATATCTTGCTGTTAAATAGCTAAAAAGCTCGTGTAGGTCATGACCAACAGAATCTCCTTTTATATGATATTCATCATAATTTGGATAATTTTCTTTAATACTATCTATTTCATCTTGTAAGGCATATTCATAACTTGTAAATTCATTGTTAATATCCATTAAAACTTCTTCTTTTGATAGATAGCTTGTAGCTATAACATTACTTGTTAATCCTGAAGTAAGACTGCCAACATTGCTAATTCCTTGAAATAGCATAAAAAAAAGTCCTAAAATACAAAGGGCAATTAAAATTTGCTTATATCCTTTGTTTTTTAAAGCTTCCAATGTTTTCTTTCCAATATTAGCGAAAGATTTCTTTACTCTATTTACTAAACCTTCCCCGTGTTTCTTCCTAAAATCTCTCTGAAACTTCTTTTTCATAAAAAATCGATTCAGTTTATTAGAGTTTTGATAAGCTTTAGTCTTCTTCAATTCTTCAAAATTTCTTTGAAATAGAAGTTTACTTTCTTTCTTATAAATTTTTCCTTCTAAAGATTTTATTTTTCTTTGAGTTTTTAAAGGTTTTTTTCTTCTAAAATGGCTAATTTCTCTACCTACAACTTCGGTAGTTCTACTAAGCTTATAAGCAGCGTTAACACCTGCATTATCATCTTTCCCACTATATAGATAGTTTGCCGTCATAGCACTCGCAAAAGTAATAGGTTTTTCTAAACCCGCTTTTTTTGACTTTTTCTTATACTTAATTAACTCTTTTTCTTTTTTATTCTTTTTCTCATATAGTTTTGATATTTTATCTTCCTTTTTATAAAACTTATCTTTTTCACTTTTGTTATCTTTTTTAGAATGGAATTTAGTTTTATTTTTTGTATCTACCTTATTTTCTTCAGATACATTTTTAGAATCCTGTACTTCTTTTTTTGTCCTGGTGTATTCTTTCTTTGGATCAAAGTTGCTTTTCTTTATAGTATTATCAAAAGCGTCTTTTATTTGTCTTTTCTTTCCCTTGTTTTTATTAGAAATTCCACTATGATTTAAATCAAGTTCATCTACTTCAAGATTCTCATTTTTTATTACGTTTTTTTCCTGTTTGAAGATTTCTTTTTTCGTGCCTATTTTTTCTTGATTCTTTTTATTTATATTATATTTATCTTTATTTTTTTCAGATTCACTTTTGAATCCTTCAGATAGGCTATCCTGTCTAAATTTCCCACTAGAAACCTTACCCATTAGCATATCTTTTTCTTCTAAATTTCTAACTTTGCCTTTGAAATATTTGCTATTTTGTTTTTTATTAGTATTCAGGTCTTGAATTATTTTTTTATCTTCTTCATTTGCCTTATATGATAGATATTTTCTTCTAAACTTCCCATTTAAAGATTTTAATTCTACTTTTTCCCCTTTATCCTTAAACTGACTTTGAGATTGATAAAGTTTTTTAAAGGTGTTTTTTTGAAAGCTTTCTTTCCCTTTCTCACCAAGAATAGAATAACCATCCCAATTTTTTCTTTGCACATCAGAAGATGGTAAATACTTATAGTCATCTCTTGTGTCCCTATATGATACATTGCTATCACTAAAGTTCATGTCATAGCGATCTATGACACCATCATTATCTGAGTCCTGCGATAAGGGATCATATGTTGAACTTACCTCTATATTAAAATCCTTATCTTCTTCTTTTCTAAATCTCCTTATTTTTTTCTCTTGCACTCCATTAAAACTTTCACTCTCAACGTTTTTCTTCCATTTTAAATTACTATTCCCCTTGTAATTTTTTTGGGGAGAAGTGCTACTTTTTAAATTAGAGCTAGTTGAATTTGGTCTATCATTAAAATCTTCTTTAAAGTTACTTAGCCTGTATTCTGTTTCTTGCCCGTAATATTCACCATATCTACTTTCCTCATTTTCTTCCATTTTTCTATGCTGCTGTTGCGAATATTCTGGCTGATATTCATTATGATAGGAGGCTTCTGCAAATTTTTCCTCATGGTTTTTTCTTTGTCTTCTTCCTCTATTTGACTTATCTTTTTCGTTGAGTAAATCCTGACTATTTTCTTGCAAATGAGATGAATAATACTTAGAGTTTTCATCATTATTGTCTATGTTATTCCTGCTTTTTACTTTATTAATTTCTTTTTTTGAAAAATCTGATTTTCTCTCTGTACTACTGAATTTTTCATTGCTTTCTTCTTTCTTTTCTGATATAAGTTTGGTCTTTGGTACATCTCTTGGGTTTACTTTCCCTTTCTTTTTCATATATACCTCCTATTTCATATTTTTCTCTATCCTTTCTTTAGCTATTTGACAGTAGTCTTTGTTTATGTCAATTCCAATATATTCTCTGTCCATCCTAATAGCTACCATTCCAACAGTTCCTGAACCCATAAAGGGATCAAGAATTAAGCCTTTTTTAGGACATCCTGCTTTTATACAAAGTTCTACCAGTTTTGGTGGAAATACCGCATAGTGTTTTCCTTTAAACGCACTGGTGTTAATAGTCCAAATATCTCTATTGTTTCTAAACTTAGGGACATTATCTCCTATATATTCTCCATACTCTCTTGCTTCATTTATGCTCTGTCTTTTAGCTCCTGTGCCTTCTTGTAAATACTTATTATCTTTTCCTCTTGCCCTCATATATCTTTTCTTGCTTATTTCTTTTATTGGTTCTTTCATAGCGTCAAAGTTATAGAAATACTTTCTTGCTTTTGATAGTAGGAAGATATGTTCATAAGACCTTGATGGTCTATCCCTACAAGACTCAGGCATGGCATTTTCCTTATGCCAAATAATATCGCTTCTTAAATACCAACCATCCTCTCTTAATTTTAAAGCTAGTTGCCAAGGTATCCCCATTAAGTCTTTTGCCTTGTAGCCACTGAGTTTTTCTGTAATAGACTCTTTTTGACCACTTCTTCCTTCTATGTTTTTAGGATCTTTATATTTTTTTTTGCTTCTTGTACCTGCATAAGAATCTCCAATAACTACCCAAAGTGTTCCTTCTTTTTTTAATACTCTTTTTACTTCTCTAAAGACTTTAATTAATTTATTTAAATATTCCTCCGGACTTTCTTCTCTTCCAATTTGTCCTTCTGCTTTATAATCTCTAAGTCCATAATATGGAGGAGATGTAATACAGCAATCAAATATTTTATCTGGAAATTCCTTTAGAGCAGAAATTGCATCTAAATTAATAATATAGTTAGTTTTTAACTTCTCTCTGTCTATCAATTTCTATCCCTTCCTTTAATTCTTCTGGTTTAGTTGTCATTAACTTATACAATTTTGTATCTTTAGGAAATCTATCTACAAAAGGTACTATTGTGTTTCCATAGAATAGTAATCCCTCTCCCTCATTGGAATTTGTTACGTAGGATAACTGATAAAGAGATATATTTAACTTGTTAGCTAAAATTTCCCTATCACCACTAGCTTGATTAAGCATTAAGATAAAATCTGTATTATCAAATATATTTTCTATTTCGGGACTGGCTAAAAGGTCCTTTACATTTTGTGTTAATCCTGTTGGAATCCCGCCCCATTTTCTAAATCTCTTCCAAATTTCTATGGAATATGAGGCTGTTTGTTCTTCTCTTAAAAGCAAATGGAATTCGTCACAGTAATATCTGGTTTCCTTCTTATTTCTATTAATAGTTACTCTATTCCACACTTGATCTTGAACAATTAACATACCTATTTTTCTAAGTTGCTTTCCTAATTCCTTAATGTCATAACAAAGAATTCTATTTCCTGTATCTACATTAGTCCTATGGTTAAATACATTGAGGCTGCCTTTGACATAAATTTCCATTTCTACCGCTAATTTTTTCCCTACATTTTCTTCTTGTTTTAAAAGTAAATTATATAAATCTTCTAAAATTGGCATATTTTCAGAAATTGGATTGTCGAAGTAATCCTTATATAATATTGGAAGACATCTATCAATTACTGAAGTTTCTTCTGCACTTAACCCTTCCTTTCCTACTACAAGTTCAAACAGTGAAAGAATAAAGTCAGACTTTAAAGATAAGGGATTGTCTTCATCGGCATAGTCTACATTTATATCCAACGGGTTTATATAATCCTTACTTGTTGGCGATATTTTTATAACTTCTCCACCTAGTGCCTTAGTTAAATTTCCATACTCCCCTTCCGGATCACAGATAATGATGTCATCTTGTGTGATTAAAAAAGCATTGGTAATTTCTCTTTTAGCTGAAAAAGATTTACCGCTACCCGGTGTTCCAAGTATTAAACCGTTTGGATTCTTTAAAAGCTTTCTATCTGTCATAATGATATTACGACTTAAAGCATTTAATCCGTAATATAAGCTCTCTCCTTCTAAGCACAACTCTTCTGTTGTAAAAGGAATAAAGACTGCTGTAGAGCTGGTTGTAAGTCCTCTTTTTATTTCTATTTCATTTTTTCCAAGTGGCAGGGAAGAAATTAGTCCTTGTTCCTGTCTATAGTTAAGATTTTTCAATACACAATTATGCCTACCTGCTATTGAATTTAGTTGAAAGATTATATTACTCAATTTCTTTCTACTTTTTTCCATATTTGTAAACAAAATAGTTATGACAAACATTCTCTCATTATGATTTTGAAGTTCTACTAATAGTTTCTTAGCATCATTACCGTAGGTAATTAAATCGCTTGGAAGAATATCAATGTCATATCCTGATCTTATAGCCTTCTTATTTTCTTCAATTTTCATTTTATCCAAGTCTGTTATTTTTCTTTTAATCATCTTTATAGCTTCTGTTTGATCAATGGAATTTATATGAAATGTTACAATCATATTTTCTTCAACTCCTAAAAATTCTGATAATAATCTATCTGATAATTCAGGTGCTAGAATTTGTAGAAAGTTTACTTCTCCAAAGTATTCTCCAATTTTAAATTGATTGTTAGATGAAAAGTTAAATGATGCTGGTACTATATAATCCTTAGTAGATAGTCCACTATATTTTAGGTCTTCAAATGAAAAAACAAAATTCTTATTTGGATTTAAGATATCGTGAATAACCTTTAACCTTTCATATCCACTTAATACATAAGCTTTTACTCCCATCTGCTTAAAGTTATTTAATATATCCATTTCCATTCTTTCAAGTCTTGTAGTTGCCTCTTTTAAATCTTGTGCTTGTAAGCTAAAGGTGATATACATATATTTAGTAAGTCCATTATTTCCTTTTTGACTCTGATTTTTTAGCATTTCCCTGTACTCTTTTCGTATTTCATTATATGAATCGTTTCTATCCGGAACATTGATGTTTTTTTCTACTTCTTCATTTTTTCCTATGCGATTAATATATGAAAGTTCTATATCAACACTTGGATCAAAATAGTTTAAAAAACTTGAAAATTCATTAAATATACTTTCCTTATCTTCTTCTGTTGAAAGCTGGTAGTTAATATCTAAAAAACGTATCATTTTATTAAATTTGTTCTTCTCAACTTGGCAAATCCCATTTCTCAACATTCTTAAATAAGGGATTGTTTCCTGAACACTCTTTTTCTTCTTCCCACCAAAAAAGGAAAGCTTCTTTTTGGGCTTTCCTTTTTCTTTAGAAATATTTGCTTTTTTCATCTTTTTTTGACTTATACTAATGCTTTTTAAATCTTCTTTTTGTTTTTTTAAATTTCTTTTTTCTTGATTTAATTTTTTCTGTTGTTTTTTCTGTATTTGATTCATTTACTCCTATCCTTTCTTTGTTTCTTTATATCATAAATACATTCTGTCTTGTATATCCTTATACTTGTCTGTCTTTTCTTATCTATAATATACTTTAAATATTTTTCAAAATAGATCCCGTCCTTTTCATAAAGAGTTGCAAATATTATAGGAAAAGACACACCTATCATGATTAACATAGATAGGTCATTAGGCAGCACTTTTTTTACCATTAAATATACTGGAAAGCCTATTAGACCTGCAATTGTAAAGCCAATTAATTGTCTTTTTGTTAGATTTAGAGCTACCTTTGTTTTTACTTTTGTTAAGTCCTTTGGGACATTTACATAAGCCATTATTCTAAACCCTCTAAGTAAAAGCCATATATATCTTCTCTGTTCAGATCTTCTAATGATTTTCCCATATTCACTGCTATTTCTAATACTTTTTCATTCGTTTCTTCTCTATTATCTAAAACTTCCGATGTTTTTCTTATAATCATTCTATTTTGTATTTCTCTTGTAATATATCCCCCTATTAAAAGTATTGGGAGTCCTATTGTTCCAAGTGTTTTTAAATTAATTTTTTTGTCCTTTTTTCTTCTAATTTTCATCATCTTCTCCTTTTTTATTAATGAGCATTTAAAATTGATTTTGCAATACTTCCTGATTTCATCATAGTTATCCCAAGTATTAATGTGTATCCTAGTAATTCAAAAATACTTTTGTGTATGTCTGATATATTTAAAGTCTTAACAAGTACGGCATAAATTCCTACGCATATAAGTAAGAATAAACCTTGCAAGCCAAGTGCGAAGAGCCCTCTTATATAGTTTGTTCCAATACTTCCCCATTCTTTATTACCCATTGTGGCAAAAGGTATGGCGCAAACTGAAGTATAAATATATATTTCTATCATCCTGCCGTATAGAATAACTGTAATGAGTATTGATATCCCTTGAATTATCATCTTTACAATTGATGTCTCTAGTACTATAGTCATTAATTTTCCTATTGACTCTCCTTTTAGGCTATCTACCATATTAGCTATATCACCCGGAGAAACTTTTGCACTAGCATTTGCCACACCTGCTGCCTTTCCTATTAAATTCTGTGCCACATCAAATACTGCCATAGAAAAGTCAAAAGCATGAGATACAAGCCATACTGCTATCCACATTTTTATCATATATTTAAAAAAACCAAAGGTATCTGTGTCATGCATATTATTTTTGTTCATTACCATTTGAATTAATTCAATACATAGTACAGCCGTTATGATAAGACCTGCTATGGGAAGTATAACATTTTCTGAAATAGACTTTATGAAGTGGAAAACCTCCGAGTTCCATCCACTCGGAGTCTTTCCTACCTCATTTGCTATCGTTGATACTTTGTCATTTATATCAAGGAGCATTCCGCTTAAATTTTCCTTGATCATATCAATAAGTATCTCCGAAAAAAACTCTTTGATCTTATCTACTATATTAAACATTTTATTTTAACACGTTTGCTAATAGCGGTATTAGTTTTAAACCTATGAGTACAATTCCCCCTCCAGCCATAAGCTGCTTTATGCCTAATTAGAGATTGTAAAATACTTGTAGTGTGTCTGTATTTCCTATGAAATTGTAGTAAATATCAATTGTTTGGGTGATTTCTCCATTCACTACTTCTTTTTCGTGAACATAGATTTTTGAGATGAGTTCGTTTAAGGTTTCTTTATCCAGCTTCTTTATATCCCTATGTTTTTTTATGAGTTCAATCCATTTTTTGACATTAATATCTTCAAGATCTTCTTTAACAATCAATTTTTGATTATCTTCTATTCTTTGATTTAGATAATCTTGTTCGTTTTGTGATTTTTCAAGAATTTTTTGGAAGTTACTTTCACTTATCTTGTTAGCTAGCCAGTCATCATATAATCTTTCAATCTTTTTAGTTAAGTCTTCTACTCTTATCTGATCTTCGTAAATCTTATCCATGATAAATTTTTGTTCTTCTGCATTATCAATTTCTAGTGATCTTTCAAGTGCTTTTATGATTTCTTTTTCATCTTTTAATGCTATTTCTGCATTTTTTCTAATATCTTTAAGCACTATCTCATAAAGAGTATCGTAATAAATTCTATGCTGACTGCATAATGACTTTCCGTATCTTCTATAAGTGTTACAAGTGAGTAACTTTTCTCTTTTTTTCGATTTGTTTCTTCCAAGATTTAAAGATTTTCCACAATCAGGACATTTCACAATGCCTGCAAATATGCTTTCTTCTCCATTTTTAAATGGTCTTCTCCTGCTTTTCAATTTTTCATTCGCTACATTATAAATATCTTCAGAAATTATTGGTTCGTGTGTGTTTTCTACGATTATCCATTCCTCTTTGGGTTTATCGGATAACCAACCTACTTTGAATTTATAATTAACTTTTTGACTAGCAATATGACCAATATAAACTGGGTTTTCAATAATTTCTTTTAGGGTTGTGCAGTCCCACCAATACTCTCCACCATCTACGGTCATTTCTAACTTAGTTTTTTTATTTCTAAGTCCTTTTTTTCTATTCCACCAGGTAGGTGTAGGTATTTTTTCTTCAAAAAGTCTTCTTCTAATTGCTTGTACTCCATAACCACTAAAAGCAAGATCAAAAATTTTTTCAACAATCCATGAAGTTTCATCATCGATTACTAATTTATGTGGATCATCATTGTCTTTCCTATATCCTATTGGTGCAAGACAACCAATAAATTTTCCTTGCCTTGCCCTTGTCATATAGGCAGATTTCATCTTTTTGGAAACATCTCTTGAATAAAACTCGTTTAAAACATTTTTAAAAGGAACTATTTCATTGTTTTCTTGAAAGGTATCTACTCCATCATTTAAAGCTATATATCTGACATTGTTCTTTGGGAAGAAATTTTCTGTATAGTATCCAGTCTGTAAATAGTTTCTTCCAAGCCTTGATAAGTCCTTAGTAATGACTATATCCACTTTTTTATTTTCAATATCTCTAATTAGTCTTTGAAATGATGGTCTATTTGTATTTAATCCAGTATATCCATCATCTATATATACATCATAAATACTCCAACCTTTTGATTTTACATAGTTTTCTAAAAGTTCCTTTTGGTTTTGTATGCTGGCACTCTCTCCTTTCTGCTCATCATCTTTAGATAGTCTGCAATAAATTGCAGCTTTGAATGAAAAGTGATTTGAATTTGTTTGTATCATTTCCTATTCCTCCTTATTTGAGTTTTCGGAAATAACACAACTTTCTCTAAAACTATTTTTATTATAGCACTCTTTTCTATTACTATCAATATTATATTTGCTATACTCAATTTCATTGTCCTTACTTAATTTGCTTGATTTTTTTATTAATCTTAGAAAAGCGTCTGTGTCTGTTCTTCTATTATCATAATTTCTTTTTACAATATATTTTGTTTGTCTTTTTGTCATAGCTTATCCTTTCATGCAATAAAAAAAAAGGCGATTAGATTTTTAATTTTCTAATCACCTTTTACGTGTCATATTTACATTTTTATTATCTCTGGCATACTTTTATACCTTTTTAGACTTAAAGTCTTTAATAGTGCCTTTCCACCTCTTTTTATCTATAAAGATTCTCCTACATCATAGTTCATTTTTTTATTTAAACTTTTCTGTGTTAGTTTTTCTTTATCTTCTTGATACCATTTTAAGATTGTCGCATAGTGGTTTTGATAGGTCTTTCCACTGCTTTTCATGTATCTTGATAGTTTATTTATCATTATGTCTGTGTGTGAATTTAGTTTTTCTTTAAGATTTTTATATTCTTCTTTGCTTAACCTTACATTTTTGAATTCTCCATAAAAAATGGGGGTGGAATGTTCTTCTCTCCCCTTATCTATACTAACCTTATCTAATCTACCCTTATCTATACTGGGTTGACCACTTGACAACCTTTGGTTAACCAGATGACAACCAACTTTTTCTTCTGAAATATATGCTCCATTTTCCGTTTGATAAAGCTGTTGTTTCTGCTCTATATACATTGTTGGCTTATATCTGTCTTTTCTAATATAGTTATTTATCTTCCAATGAGTAATGACAATAATTCCCTGATCAAAGACTATCACAAAGCCTTTGGCAATAAGTATTTTTAGGTCATCTTCATTAGCTCCGATAATTTTGATGATTTTCTTAGGATTATTTACAAAACCATCATCATCTGCCCTCATTGATAGATGAAAATATAGACATTGACTACTTAGTGGCATATCCAAAAATAAGTCGCTATCTACTATCTTTAGTGAAAACATTCTTTTATCTGCCATGCTCTCCTACCTTTCTTTAAATAAAAAAAGACGATAGTTTTTACTTCTACCGTCTTGCGTACATTTATTATGTTTTCAAAATTTATTTTAGTTCATTTTCAATTTCTTCTATGGTTGGTAATGCTCCTTTTAACCTTTCAGGAATTAAGTTTTGTAGTTGATATTCTGAAATTCCAATAGGCTCTCTTGAGCTTTCAGAAGCATATTTTGCCAATACATTATCCTTTGTCTTACAGATTAAAAGACCTATTGTTTGATTATCCCCATCTCCCTTTAATATATGGTTTACAGATGTTACATAGGTTCCAAGTTGTCCTATATCCGCAGGTTTAAATGCGGAAATTTTAACCTCCACAACTACATAGCAATGAAGCTTAATGTTGTAGAATAACATATCAATAAATTCTTCTGAATTTCCAACTACTGAGATACTAAAAATCATATTAAAATATTCGCCGACTTTAGATATTCGTAAATCGTCCACAAGCTGTGGACGATTTAATGGCGAATACATTTCATAAAATTTTTTCATATATTTTAAATTAGTAACAGAAAATCCTTTGACACTGGGAATTTCATTTTTTAAATCCGAACTTAATTTTTTATAGAATCCGCTACCTCATCTGCTTTCTGCCTTTAAGCTAATAATTTCTTCTCCTAAACTATAGTAAAACTTTAGCATTTCAGAATTGACCGAAACTGCTACTTTAAGTTGCCTGCTTGTATATGTTTTTTATTTTATTTTGTTTCTGATCCGATTAAGTTTGGTATTTCAATTAAATAATATTCATCGTTTTCTGTTACAACTTCTAGTAAGCCTTGATTGATTAAATAATTAATTGTAACCATTACATCATCGTCTGTTTCATCTATGGTTAGTGCTAACTTTTTTGTAAAATCACTTTCTACTCCGTCATAATATAGTTTGCCCTCATCTTTTAGGCTTAGTAGTAGAAGTTTTAAGTAGATTATCGTATAGGTATCTCCTCCCGATATTCTCCTTATTCTTTCTATCCTTTTATCTATGAAAAATTCTTCTTTTAATTTTATCCAATAATATCTCTTGTTTATTGCCATTCTAATCCTCCTTGCAATAAAAAAAGAAGTAGATTTTTTTCTCTACTTCTCCTTATAATTTATATTTTATTTTTCCTTATATTTTTTAATAACTTTCTCCACTTGTTCTTCAAGCTCTTCCCTGTCTGGGATATATAGGGTGTATTTTGATGCGAATATTTTATTTGATAAGTTTCCTAAGGCGTATTCTGCTTGTACCCCGTCCTTATCTGTACACAAGATTATTCCTATCGGTTCATTGTCCATCTCATCATTTACTTCTGCCTTATAATAATTAAGATACATATTTATTTGCCCAACTGCTTCTGGCATTAGCTTGCTTGTTTTTAGTTCGATTAAGACATAGGACCTTAATATCTTATTGTAAAATACCATATCCACATAATAGTGGGTGTTGCCTAAAGTTACTCTTTGTTGGCTGCCTACATACATAAAACCCTTGCCAAGTTCAAGCAAGAATTTTTCAATATGATCTATGAGTGCTTTTTCTAAATCACTTTCCATCATTGGCTTTTCTTCTGGCAAGCCTAAAAATTCAAATACATAAGGGTCTTTTACAAGATCTGCTGCCTTATTTATTTCATTTCCCTTTAAGGCTAAGTCTAGGACTTTTTCTTTGTTTTCTTCTCCAGATGATAGGAGCAATCTTTCAAAAAGTGATGTTTTTATTTGTCTTTTAAGTTCTCTCACCGACCAATTTGCATTTATACTTTCTTTTTCATAAAAGCTTCGCTTTTTCTCATCGCTAATTGATAAAAGCTCACAATAATGGGACCAGGTCAATTTAACAGACACTGTCTGTTGAATTTCATATTCTTGAAAAAATCTCCTCATAAATTGCAAGTTTGATACTGAAAATCCTCGCCCATATTCTTTGGTTAACCTCTTTGATAAATCTTTAAGCAATTCTCTACCATACTCAGCTCTTTCTGAATGACCTTGCTCATCTTCTACGATGATACGTCCAATCTCCCAGTAAGTTTGAACCAGAATATTATTGACTTCTCTTGCGACTTCATTTCTTGCCTTATCCATTAATGTTTTTATACTATTAAAAACATCATCATGGACTCTATCTATGTTAATTTTCTTATTCATACAAGCACCTCTTTGACCTCTTAATTGCTATAATTATATCATAAATATTGTATTTATCTAATTTTATATCCTATTCACCTTGATATTTCCCAGATTTTCGATAATCGAAATTCTTGATTTCCGATTTTCGGAATTCTGGACTCCTGCTTTTCGGAAGTCTTGTTATTGTGGTTATTTAAGGGTGTAACTTTTCGTTACTCCCTTAGATTTCTCTGGTCATATCTTTTTTGTTTGGTTTTACTTTTTCTTTTACTTTTCTTTTTACTTTCTCTTTTGTCTTATCCTTGTTCTTGGATAGGTCTTTGTATTTCTTTATTTGTTTTAAGATACTTTCTTTTTCTTTTTTATTTTCTTTGGCTATGACTTGCTTAAAGGCATATTCCATTACTTTTATGTCTTTGGCTTGGAAAAATACTTCATAGTTTTGGCTTTCTTTGTTTTTCATTACTGAGAAACTTACTCCAAGTTTGTTTAGTTCTTTTTTTAAGTCTTTGAGGTTGCTTTGATCTATGCTTATATTTTCTAGTTGTCCTTTCTTGTAGAGGTCTTTTATTTTCATTTCATCGCCCATAAGGCTTTTGAGGTTTCCGTTTGCTTTTTCTAAAGTATCATTCATCTTTTTTCTTATTTCTTTTTCAAGATTGATTGATTCTTTTGCTGCCTTTATTGTGTATGTTATTATGGTTTGTGCTGCTTGCCCTGCTTCTTTGCTTATTTCTTCGTTTATCATGTTTTATCTCCTTTGTTTGAATTAAAAAAAGGGAAGTATAGGCTTTAATTTTTCTATACTTCCCTTTGATTGTTTTTATTTTATTGTTCTTGGTGGTGGAATACTTATTTTAGATGTTTTTATAGCTTTCTTAGGTATTTGTACCTTTTATACTTTAAAATAGCTTACAATACCTTTCCACCTTTAGTAGTTTATGTGTGTTCTTTTGTCTGATAGATAGTTTTTCATGTTGGAATATATAATCTGCAATTCCTCATTGTTCATTGCTTTTATTTCTTCTGTGCTTTTATATGTTTTATATGTTCCATCTTCATTTGCTTTTATGAGTTCATCTATTAGCTCTTGCCTTTTATTCATCTCTATTACCTCCTAGATCTACCTTTATTTTCTTGGTCATATTATAGCTTGGATAAGATATTTTTACCAGGTCTTATCTTTCTTGATTTTTATAAAAGTCTTTAGTCATTTGTCTTTTTTTATTAAACTTATCACTATCTTGCTTATACTCTTTTATTTTTTCTATGATACTTTCTTTTTCTTTTTTATTTACCTTGGCTATGGCTTATTTAAAATCATACTCCATTTGCTTTTTCTAAATATTATTCACCTTTTTTCTTATTTCTTTTTCAAGATTTATGGATTCTTTTGCTGCCTTTATTGCGTATGACATCATGGTTTTCTGAGAATAAAAAAGGAGGACTTCTCCACTTTGGCGTAAAAAGTCCTCCGAAAATAACAATCAAATTAACTCTTATTGTTATTGAATTATTTAATTTTTGTGTTAAAAGTTACTTTCAAAAACTTTTATTATCAAAAAACATCGTCATCTCCCATTAAATACTCATCTATTTAGTCAAACATCAAAATAGATGTATTTACTTAAAACTCCATTTATTTGCTCGCTCTCTTATTGAAATGAATGATTTATATATCCCATCTTGAGTTATAAGCTCATTATGCGTTCCTTCTTGTGCTATTTCCCCTTTATCTAAAACTATGATGTTATCTGCTTTCCTAACAGTTTCTAACCTGTGTGCAATCATAATAACTGTTTTATTCTGTACTAAATTATCGATGGCTTGCAAAATATGGCGTTCATTTTCTACATCTAAAGCACTGGTAAATTCATCTAAAATCACAATGGGAGCATCTTTGAGTATTGCTCTAGCTATCGCTATTCTTTGTTTTTCTCCGCCGGATAAAGTGCTACCCGCTTCGCCAATTTTAGTTTCGTATCCTTTTTGCAAGCTTTTTATAAAGTCATGACAGCGCGCTTTTTTTGCAGCGGATATAATATCCTCATCACTGGCATTTGGCTTTGCCAAACGAATATTATTCATAATTGTATCTTCAAACAAATACACATTTTGAAATACCATACTTATATTTTTCATCAATTCTTCGGTGGAGATATTTGTTATTTTTGCTCCACCAATCAGAATTTCTCCTTCGCTTACATCATAAAATCTCGGTATAAGCTTGCAAAACGTTGTTTTTCCTGAACCTGAAGGTCCGATAATCGCTGTAAGTGTGTTCGGTTTAAGAGCTACTGATATTCCCTTTAAAGCTTCTCCTTTTCCGTAAGAAAAACTCACGTTTTTAAATTCTATTTCATTGGATTTTATATTTTGAATAGGTGATAATACCTTTATTTCTTCAGCATTTTCCATACTGCTTATATCCTTTAGTGAACTATCTAAAAGCCCAATCATAGAAAGAATAGAACCTGCTTGACTTACAGACTGGAATATTACAAAGCTCATAATCAATAAATTGATGGCTTTTTGAGGAGAAATTTCTCCACTATTCCACATAAAAAACGCATAGCTAATAATCATAATTTCAAACAGTTGTATCGTAAGACCGGCACCTATGCTTGAGGGAATAGATTTTTCGGATAAATTTATATTATTAACACAACTACCATCTATATCTTTTTTTACTCTTTCATCTTTTTCTCCCATACCAAAAGCCTTAATTACGCTTATTCCCTGTATAAATTCAATAGCACTTTCCGTTAATTTTGTTTGTGCTAATTGTCTTTTGGGAGCTTCGCTTCTTGAAATTTTCATTTGATAATTAACTACAAACAAATATGTTAATATGCCTGCAAATATTACAACGGAAACTTGCCATTCATAGTAAGCAAATCCTAAAACTATTGATATAGCAGATAAAATTCCACCTATCACATGAATTAAAATGATTGGTGCGACTTGTTCTACAGTTGAAATAGATGTAGTCAGTGTTGAGTTTATATTTCCTACTGAATTTTTGCTAAAGAACCCTAAATAGAGTTTTTTAAATAATGAGCCAAAATATAACCTTTTATCTTTCGCCATCTCAAATCCAACGGATACAGAACCCAGTTGTGTGAAATAACCAAGACCAAATACTCCGATGATACATACAATTCCGAGTATCATTACCTTATAAATATAATTGTCCATTAAATTACTATTAAACATGGCGTTTACCGCTAAAATTATTGCTATCATTTTCAGCATAACGAATATGCCTTCTATAAATGATAGAATTAAAATTTTGACTAAACTGCCTTGCCTTTTCTTACTAAAGTTCCATACACTTTTTATAGCTTCAAACATATTCTCACCTCCAATCAATTTGCTATTTCATATAAATGCTTATACGCAGAACACGACTTAATAAGTTCTTCATGTTTTCCATCGCAAATGATTTTCCCATTTTCCATATATATAATCTTATCTGCATTTATGATAGTTTTAATTTTATGTGTAATAACAATTAGTGTTTTTCCTTTGGTAAATTCCAGTAACGCTCCTTGAATTTTTTCTTCATTTTCAATATCTGTACTTGCAGTTGCTTCATCTAATATGATAATTGGAGCATTTTTTAGAATTGCTCTGGCAATAGCTATTCTTTGCTTTTCTCCGCCGGATAACCTATCCCCTGCGATGGTGTCATATCCATCAGGCAAAGTTACAATAAAATCATGGCAACCGGCTCTTTTAGCAGCTTCTATCACCTCATCATTCGTTGCATCTTTTTTACCTATTCTAATATTTTCCAAAATAGTATCATCAAATAAAAATGTATTTTGATCCACATAGGAGATAAGAGTATTCAGGTCATTCATTGAAAGGTCTTTTACCTCTATACCACCTATTTTTATTTTTCCTTTCTCAAAATCCCAAAATCCGGCTAAAAGTTTCATTAGAGTTGATTTTCCTGAACCTGAAGTACCAATAATTGCAGTCATAGTTTTTTCTTTAATGGTTAAATTCACATCATCAACATCATTTTTTGTCCCATCATAAGAAAATTGTAAATTTTCAAACGCTATGTCGTATGTCATTTTTTCTTTTACATTAGAATTCTCACTTCTCTTAAGTTCCGGATAATCTAAGATTCCTTTTATTTCCTTAGTAACAGTTCCCATCTGTGCCAATTGGTCAACATAACTGGATGCTTTAACAATCGGTTTAAATATTCCAAGAGAAATCATCATAAACAAAAATAAACTTTGCTCAGTAAGAAACCCATTATTAAAAAATATCAATCCCACAACAATTGTTGGAAATATAGATACAGGAGCTATGCTATAGGAAAGAGACGCATAAATCTGTGAGCTTTTCATCCAGTTTATAGCATACTCCGCATGGCGTATGACTGCATTTTTATATTTAGCATAGGAGCTATCTTCCATATTGAAAGTTTTAATTACATCAATCCCCTTGACATACTCTATAACCGCTTGATTCATATTCTTTTGTGCCTGTACTTGTCCCTCATATTTTTTCTTATATCCAATCATCATAAGCATTCCGATTGATAGTCCAAATATAACCCAAAGAAATATAATCCCGGTAAGCTTAATATTAACTGCAAGCATCCAAACAATCATGGCAATAGGTATCAATAAATTTGCAGTCATCTCAGGAAGTAGATGTGCTAATGTTTTTTCTATATCTTCCACCCTATCTACCAATATCGTTTTTAATGTTCCACTAGGATTCATATCAAAATATCCCATCGGCAATCTAACAAATTTATCACAAATTGCATATCTTAAGTCCTTTAGCGTTAAGTATGCTGCTTTATGAGATATAAGTGTTGAAATATTTGAAAGCAGCACCCCTGATATTTTGCAGATTATAGTAAAAATCAAGACATATATCATGTTGTTTCCATGAAATCCTTTGAAGATATATCCCGCTAAAATTCCAACAAAAGCGTAGGATAACAGTTCGCATAGAACAGAAAGCATACTTAGCATAACAGATAAAATATATCTTTTTTTGTATGGCTTTATAAACGAATCCATTTCTTTAAAAAAGTTTGGTTCTTTCTTTTTTTTCATGACTTCACCCTATGCATTAGCTTCTTTTTCTAAAATATGTTTCCTTACGACCTTGCTACCTATATAAGCTCCTGCGATTGCTGAAACTATAACTAAGGCAAGTAAAATCAGCGTTCCCCAAGAAGAAATCATTTTGCCTGCCGCTATAATATTTGAAGCTAATTCCTTTTGTTTCATGGCTCCTATAGTTTTATTCAAGGCTATTGTATATGGATAAATTACACTTCCAATTGAAGCCAAAGTTTGCTGAATAACATAGCTGATTCCAATAACTTTTAAATTACCATAACCTTTTTTATATAATAAAAACTCTGCTATCAATCCTGAAATTACAAACATCAAAATATATGGTGGATAGAATGCTATCACTCCTTGAATAAGGGAATATATAAAAAACGCTCCTCTTTTTTTCACTTTCACTCCGATAACATAGAAAACAATACCCTGTAATAATGAGTAAAGCACCGGTGTTAAGAGTATGGTAATTGGTGTTGCATACATGAATGTTCCAATCGAAAATATCAAAATGTTACACAATGATAATAAAGTAACTGTAATGATATCTTTCGCTTTCAATTTGTTTTTGTTCATGATTAAGTCCTCCTATTTTTATAAAATATTTATCATCAAAATTACTATCATTCCAATCATCAATATGTAATCGCATAAATTGAACTGTAAAGTAACATAAGATGATTTTTTATGATTTAAAGCAATTCCTCTTGTTTCTGCTGAAGCTGATAAAGTTTCCCCTATTCTTATCACTCGAAAAATGAGTGATACAATCAGAGCCTCAAGATAATCTATTTTTTCTTTTATTATATTTTTATGCTTGCAACTTCCTCTATTTCTAAGCACCTGTCTAAGTAATTTAAAATCATTCCTTAGCACCGGGAAAAACCTGAAAGAAACTGCAAGAATCAATAATAACTTCTCAGGTATTCTTATTTTTCTAAGTCCCGCGAGCATATTTGTTGCCCCTCTACCTCCAAGAATAATAGGAAATAGTAGAAATATTAAAATAAATCTAGGAAACAAATTTGCCGTAAACATTGTAATTTCATTCGGATATATGATTTCAAGACCGTAAATAAGTCCTATAATGATAGAAGTAATTCCTAAAGTCTTATATCTTCTATTTGCAAGAGAAAAAACGAGAGCTAATAAATTGCATTCAAAAATCAAACTTTTATTGTCGATTCCTACTGCAACCATACAAAGAAGCCAAAACAAAATATTTGTTCTCGGATCCAAAAGATTTTTTTCTCTTTTTGCCGGAGGTTGATGTTCTAAATCTTTTTCAAATATACTTTTAATGCTTTCAATATCTCTATTCTCTTTTACTTCACAAATCCTTTGTATCGTTCCATCATCAAGTTCCAAACATTTATCCGCAACTGATGAAATAAATTCTAAGTCATGGCTAATTGTTATCACGATTTTTTTCTTTTTCATATCGTTTATCAATCCCACTACAGTATCTAAACTTTTTTTGTCCATTCCTGAGGTTGGTTCATCTAAAATAACCACACTTTTATCCGAAAGATACGCCATCATTAAGGTTAATTTTTGCATTTGCCCACCTGAAAGAGAAAATGGATGTCTATCACGATATTTCCACATATCAAACTTTTTAAGTAGAGCTTCTATCTCATCATATTTGTTTCGATTTACACCGTACTTCAGTTCAGATAATACAGAATTTGTAAAAAATTGAAATTCAGCTTCTTGCATAATAAATAGGCTATCCTGCGATAGCTGCCTATGGCTCAATTCTTTTTCCTTTAAAAAAACTCTTCCCTTTTTTGGTTTCAATAGTCCACATACACATTTTCCTAAGGTGGTTTTACCTGAACCATTTTTGCCAATCAAGCAAGTCACTTCTCCCAAATAAGCTGTAAACGACAAATCATTTAAAATATGTTGTTTTTTATATCCAAAGGATATATTTTTCACTTCTAATTTATCATTGACAACATTAGAACACTTCTTCTGAACCTCAATCTGCTTCAAATCCGTAACTCGTAAACACAAATTATTTAATTCATCCTTAGAAAATATCTTAAAATCGTCCTTATCATACTTTTCATAAAAGCTTCCATTTTTTATCAGCCAATATTCATCAGCCAACTCTTTCAAATAGTAAAGCCTATGTTCACTGATTATTAGAGTTTTTCCATCTTCTTTTAGAAGCAATAAGATATTTTTCAGTTTTTCTATGGCTAAATAATCTAAGTTTGCAGTTGGCTCGTCAAGTAAAATAATATCCGTATCCATTGCCCAAGCAGACATAATCGCTATTAGTTGACGCTCTCCGCTTGAAAGTTTGAATACTTCCCTGTTTTTCAGATACTCTAAGCCAAATTTTGAAAAAGCTTCTTCTGTTCTTCTTTTTATTATTTCATGGCTTAACCCTTTATTTTCAAGTCCAAAAGATACTTCCGTATCGCTTTCCATTGTAAAAAATTGACTTCTTGGATCTTGAAAAACGGACGAAATCAATTCTCCAACTTCTCCAATGTTCTTGTTTTCTATATTGTTGCTATTTACCAAGATATAGCCATTAAATATCCCATCATAGAACTCCGGTATTAAATGGTTTAAGCACCTAAGTAATGTTGATTTTCCACATCCACTTTCGCCACAAAGAACTATGCAATCTCCTTTTGATATGCTGCCAATTACATCATCTAACGACTTTTCCTTTTTGCCTTCATAGGAAAAATCTATTTTAAAATCTAAAATATTTTCGTCCTTCTTGCCTTTATCGTACATAAATTCAATACCTATTTATAATTTCATCAAATATCTTTTCCCAACCCGCCCCAATAAATTCGCCGAGCATTTTTGTGTACTCGATTGTCTCCTCTTTGCTATATCCTTTTTCAATCACTAATTTAAAAGCACTAAATTGTTGATTCATCAAAAGCTCTACCAAATCTAATTTCATCTCACTTATATTCGGGTCTATATTTTCCCTTATAAATTGTTTTGTTATGGAAATTTTTTTATTCATCATTTCACGAAATATTGCTTCTACAGAACTGCCTTTACTTGAGCAAAGTATTAGTTTGCACTCCTCGTAATATTTAAATAACACATCTATATATCCTTTGGTTTCTTTCTGAATGCTACGCAAAAAATGATCAAAGTTTTTATCTACGCAGTATTCCCTATACGAGTATTCGTTCTCTTTTCTTTTCACACTTATAGCTTCTAAAAATTCTTTTATCAAACTATAAAAAAGTTCATCTTTCCCTTTATACCTTGTATAGATTGCTCCCGTTGTAACTCCCGCTCTTTTAGCAATATTGCCTATTGAAGCAGCCTGAAATCCATTTTGCAAAAACTCTATTTTAGCAGCTTCAATGATTGGTTTATCAAGTTCATGGTTTCTATTTGCCATGTCCATTCCTCCATTCTTACAAAACTTTAATTTTAATAGTATAATCAATAATCAAATTATCAATAATGATATTATTGATTATACATCAGTTAGTTTTATCTAACAATAGTTGTAAGATGTTTTTTAGAAAATTTACTGTCTTACATATTAATTTGTATGAAATAAAATAGTCGGTGCAGTTTTAAAACTACGCCGACCACAAAGTCATAATTTTTTTCCATACTGGCTTTTTTCTTTTTTAAATATCTGTAATTATACTCTCGCTTCTTCTCTCTCTTTTTCCTTAGCTTCTCTAGTTCATCAAGTTGCTATTGCGTAAGTTCTTTAGGTTCTTCTTGTGACAATTCAAACTTGCCAATAAAGTTCAGGTATATTTCAACTTCCTGTGTTCTTTCATAGTTATCCCATTTACCCTCGTGAACCAGTATCTTATCTACAAATTCATTTATCATTGGAGTTGTAAGTTTGCTAAAATCAGTATATTTCTTTACAAGTGATATAAACTTATCTGCTCTAATACTATCTTCCTCAAAGTTTTTTAATATACTTTTTGAATGTTCAATGGATTTTTCTAATGCCATTTGCTCTTTTGAGGTTGAGTACACTTTTTTTATAAATTCTTCTTCATTCAACTTTATATACTCGCTTACTTCTTTGATAGTCTCTAAAACTAATTTATTAAGAACTTCGTTCCTGATATAGTGTGATGAACATTTTTCTTCAAAATTCCCTTTTGCTAAGTTATATGTTGAACAAATATATTCATCTTTAGGGGGGCGGCTTTTATCTGTTTTTCTGCCTGACCAATCTCTTTTAAATCCGGCTTTTCCACCTTTAGTAGTTTATATGTGTTCTTTTGTCTGATAGATAGTTTTTCATGTTGGAATATATAATCTGTATTTCCTCATTATTCATTGCTTTTATTTCTTCTGTGCTTTTATATGTTTTATATTTTCCATCTTGGTCTGCTTTTATGAGTTCATCTATTAGCTCTTGCCTTTTATTCATCTCTATTACCTCCTAGATCTGCCTTTATTTTCTTGGTCATATTGTAGCTTGGATAAAATATTTTTACCAGGTCTTATCTTTCTTGATTTTTGTAATAGTCTTTGGTTGATTGTCTTTTTTTATTAAACATATCACTATCTTGCTTATATTCTTTTATCTTTTCTATGATACTTTCTTTTTCTCCTCTCTTAATCGCCTTGTCAATTTCTATTGATAGGTCGATACCATATTCTTTATTTACTACTTCTACTGCATATTTGATATGATTTATTTCCTTGTATCTTTCCCTTATCTTCTCTGACTCTGTATTTAATTTACTGATTTCATCTTCTAAGTTTTTGATTTCTCCTATCCATTCTTTTTCTCTTAAATTTTTCTTTCCACTAATTTTTTCAATTAAGGTTCTTGCCCTTATATGTTGGTCTATTTCCTTTTGATTATTCTTGTAGAAGCTTTCTTTGAATATTTTCTTGCTTTCATATTCTTGGTAGGTTGCCTTTGTTTTTCTTACAGTCTTTGCATAGGCTAAACATTTGTTAAGGTCTTCTATCTTTTGACTGTTTTCTTTTATGGTCTTATATATTTCAGAGTTTTTACTTCTTAAGATATTTATATGTCCTTGTAGGTCGGATATGGTTTTTATTTTATTTTCTCTTAGATAATTTATTCCACTTGCATATCTTTTTAGATCATAGATTGCCTTGTTTCTTTTCCCATAAAATGATAATCCAGCTCTATTATTTTCTTGCATTTCTTGATAAAAGCTTAAATATTCATAGAGGTTAAAGAGTCCTGATCCATTTTCTATTTGCTTTTTACTTTGGTCTTTATATTCCTTGTATGATTCTTTTAGCTTATCTTTAAAGCCTGCTAACCATGATGTTATTTTCTTTATTTCATTGCCTATGTTTTTTAATAGTTCATTCTGTTTTTTTATTTCACGATTTATATCTCCTTTTTCTGTTCTTATTCCTTTTCTTTCCATTGCACTAGCACTTGCTCCTAGATGTATTGTTGGTATTTGTTTTATACCTTGTCTTTTAAAACTCCTATGGTCTACTCTTTTTTCTATCTTATTTTTTGCTAGATATTCATTGCAAAGGTCTGAAAAATTTTCTCTCCATTTTTCTACATTGCCCTTATCATTCCAACTTGTTAGTTCTACTTTTCTTGTCTTTGGTTTTCCATTTTTGTTTAATACTTTTTCTCCTTTTTCATCTAGGATATATTCTTTTTTACTTTTTTGCCCCCATGTTCCATCTTCATTTATTGGTCTTACTATGGTCATTATATGAGCATGAATGTTTTGATTTCCATCTCTACTTTCATCATGAATTGCTATGTCTACTATCATTCCCTCTTTTACAAAGTTGGTTTGTATATATTCTTCTATCATATTTTTATTTTCTTCTATGCTTAACTCTTTTGGTAGGGATATGATAAAGTTTCTTGCAAGTTGGGCATTAGAATTTTTCTCAAATAGTTCTACCGAGTTCCACAAGGTTTTTCGGTCTTTATATTCTTTTGGTGCGTGATCTGGTAAATATATTTCTTTGCAAATTACTCCTTGTTTCTTGGTATAGTCATGGGTTACTCCATCCCATTCATTTTTTATTTTTTCTCCACTTATATATGCTGAACTTGCTACTGCACTTTTTCCTTTTCCTCTTGATATTATGTTTACTGAAAAATGAAAACTGTCTGCCATTTTATCACTTCCTTTCTTTTTTTGTTGTTTTAGGTGGAGGCTTAATAGATTTTTATAACCTCTTTGTGAATGAGCGTTTTGAAATGATAGAATAGAAAAAGCCGACTACTGAATTAATTTTTGTTGTTTCAGTATGTCGGCTTAATTGTTTTGTTCATTTCAAATTTTAAAAGTCAAGGGCGAGCGTTAGCGAGTTTATTTACCCTTGACTTTTAAAAAGCGAATGGTTGTTGGTCGCTTCAGGGGTTTGGCTCTAAAGGCACGCAAGCACCCTTTAGGGTGTATAATTGCGCCCTTAGAAATCTAAGGGAGATTTGTTTATTTTATTTTTCTTAATTTTCTCTCATTATTTTTAGTGTTTCTTTAAATTCTTTTGTCTTTGTTGCTTCTTCTAGTAGGATTTTTATTTCTTCATCTGTTAGTTTTTCTGCATTTTCTATAAGGCTTTCTAAGATTGCTCCTCTTGTTATTAGTCTGTGAGTTCTTTCTTTTCTTTTTTTCACTATGTCTTGTTTTAATATCTTCTTTTCTTGATTTTTTAGTTGCCTTAATCTTTCTTCTGTATGGTCAATTTTGTCTTTTATTTCTTTTGATTCTTGTCTTATCTGATCTAATTTTTTCATACTTATATCCTTTCCTACAATAAAAAAGACGACTAGATTTTTATTTCTAATCGTTTTCGTTTTAAATATTATAATTTGCTATATTCCGTTTTAATTTTATGTTTTCTATATTTCTTTCCATGTAATCCCAATCTGGAATGTTATAACTTTTTGTTTATCTTTTTTATCATATTTTTCTCACAAAGATAAAAGATGTAGCCAGATTCTTAGATGATCATTTCGCCATGAATGTAAACCAAGAAACTCTTGAAAAAAAATCTACAATGAGCGGGACTAAATTAAAAAATCTATTCAAAGAAAAATATGGTCAGAGCATTACAGAATACACCCAAAGAAAAAGAATGAATGTAGCTGAAACTCTTCTCTTAAATACCAAACTTCCTATAAAAGAAATAGCTCAATCTGTTGGATACTCATCCCATAGCAAATTTTCCATTTATTACAAAAGATACAAGGGAAAACTTCCTAGTGAAGTTCGTATTTCACTTGCGACCACCACAATTTAAATTGTGATTGCAGTGATTAAACTAATTTTTTTATACGCCTTTATCTTATATGAATTTGCATGTATAGATATTTGTATAGGAATGGTTCTTGTCTTGTTTTTAAGATATGCTCACATTCATTAGATTGAAGTTTCTTTCGTTTATATTTCACTCTAACCCATCTTCATACAACTGTTCATGGCTTCTATCTATTTCTGATAATTGGTTCTTTTTAAGCTACAGCCCCTTAAAATAAATAGCCAAGAAGTTGAATTGAACATTACAAGTTATGAATTTTTAGTTAAACCAAAACGGTCAGTAAATATGCCAAAATTAGGCTCACGAAAAAGAAGATTATAATTTTTGCAACCTGACTTTTCGCATTAAATCCAAAATTATCATAACCCTTAGCACCAACCGTCTCTGGGTAAACTTTAGTCGGCAATTTTAACTTGGTAAGCATGAGATAATCAAAAAAGATAATATCAAAAAGCTTATATCCTTCAAATAGTATTAAAAATCTAACAAAGGCTTGCTGAAAAGTTAAACTAAATTTTACTGTATCAACAATTGCCCAGACTAGGACGGCTGCAATGGTTAGCAATCCAAGTACCATGATAAGTCCGCCGAATATATTGACCCAAATCGGTTTATCTGGCAACTTACTCATCATAGCTTTGATATCATCGGGTGCACCGAAATGCTTCGAGCCAAATTTCGGTATAATAAGTATAAAATTCACCATCATAATTGATGCTGTTAAGCAGATGATTGTTAACATACCAAGTGTTTTCATCAATTTAGTTCACCTCCTCTCTTGAAGTATAAACCATTTCGTAAATGGGAGCAATTTTTCTTAGTTGTGTCAACTAAATTCGTATAAATTTTCTTGCTAGTATTAGTGCTATACTTTTTTACAATTATATAGTTATTTAAAATCTATAATCACAGATGTCTTCTTGTCAATGTCATTATACACATACAGGTCATGTATTAAGAAGTTTTGTAAATTCTCAAATAAATTACTCACAAAACTTTGGATTACAATCTAAAGATATTTACAAAATCATTGACAAGATATAAAAACACCCTATATAAAGATTACAATTCTAAAATTGTAAGTAAGCTATCACAAATTATACATTATTTCAATAAAATTTTAGAAACCTTTATTAAGATTTTCTTTGATCCCTTGTAAATCAAGTGTAAAGAACTATAAGAATTTAAATCTCTCTTTCGAATTCATCTTCAAAACTAATAATATCATTAGGAGTGCAAGATAGAGCCTTACATATTCTTTCTAAATTCTTAAAGGTAATTGGTTTATCCTTGCCCATTTGTGCCATAACATTTGTTGTTAGTCCTGCCATAGCTATTACATCTGTTTTCTTTAATCCTTTTTTTGCTAATTGTATCCATAATGGTTTATAGTTAAGTGCCATAATATCCCTCTTTTTCTTTTCATTAGATTTATTTAATTATAGCATGAATATTGATTTCATTCAATCTTACATTGATTCAATGTTTTGTTTTAGAGAATTTGTTGTGTTATTCCGTCCTTATTTTGCCATAAATTGCTTAATGCCTTGAGATTTAGCACCAGGGTTGTCATTCCCATAACCTTCCATCAGGTTGATAACACCCCATGCTCCAAGCCCTGCACCAATTGCTGTAACTAATATTTTTAATACATTTACTGCTTGTGTAAAAAATTCCATTTATATTTCCTCCTCTTTTTCTTCTTTTTTAATTTTATTTATGTGCTTTACGATAAAATTTTTAAATGTCTTGTCTTCTTTTTTTGTTTCCTTAAAATATCCAAAAATATGGATGTATTCTCCACTTTTAAATTCCTTCACACTTTTTGCCTTTTCTCCGTAGAGATTACAGTAGATATATTCTTTCTTAACCTTTCCTTCTTCTTTGTTCTTTCTAACTATTGTGAAGTTAGCTACTTCTTTTTCTCCTTCCTTTGTATCTATTGCAGTTGTTTTTATTTCTCCTACTAGATTTCCATTAATATTTAGCATTTCTCTTTCCATTTGTTCTATCTCCTTTATTCCAATCGAGTAGGAGCTAACATGTAGCCCCTCTCACACCACTGTACGTGCCGTTCGGCATACAGCGGTTTAATTCAAATAATAATCCAAACAACTTTGAAGTCCTCGCTTTGCGAGGATTTCTTTGTTTATGTGATGTAGTCCTGTGGTTTTGGCAACCGCTTGATAGTGATCTCCAAATCCTACTGACTGTTTTGCCATCCACATCGGAACTCCTAACTTTCGAAGTCCCCATAGGCGTTTTCCTCTTGTCTTCCACTGTTTCCATATGACTATTCTCATTCTTGTTCTAAGTCGTTCATCTATCTTTCTAAGGACCGTCTTCATATTTCCTAGTCTAAAATAGTTTATCCACCCTCTAATTACTTGGTTCAGTCTGTTGATTCTATAGGTCATTGGTACTGACCAACTCCTCTTTGTCAACTGTTTCAATTTTCTTTGAAATCTTTTTACTGAGTCTTTGTGTGGTCTTGCTTTCCATTCTGCTTTGTCTTTCCAGAATCCATATCCTAAATATTTTAGTTTTCTTGGTTTTGTAACTTTGGATTTTGTTGCATTTACTTTTAGTCCTAGTTTCTTTTCTATCCACTTTGTTACTGTTGCCATTACTCTGTTAGCTGCTGCGCTACTTCCTACGGCTATTATGCAGTCGTCTGCATATCTTACAAAGTGTAGTCCTCTTGCTTCTAGTTCTTTGTCTAATTCGTTTAGCATTATGTTACTTAGAAGGGGCGATAGATTTCCTCCTTGTGGTGTTCCCTTGGGTGTTTCTTCATAATTTCCTTTTATCATTACTCCCGCATTAAGATATTTCCTAATTAGGGATTCTGTGTCTGGGTCATTTATGAGGTTATGAATCAAGGTCATGAGTTTGTCTTGTGGGACGTTATCAAAGAATTTCTCTAGGTCTATGTCTACAATATAGGTGTATCCGTCGTTAAAGTATTCAAGCAGTTTTACTATCGCTTGTTGTGCTTTGCGATTTGGTCTAAAACCGTAACTATTATCACTAAATTGTGGTTCTGCTATTGGTGTTAGAACTTGTGCAATTGCTTGTTCTATTACTCTGTCTACTACTGTTGGTATTCCTAGATTGCGTACACCTCCATTTGGTTTTGGTATTTCTACCCTTCTGACCGGTTTTGGTTTATACTTTCTTCTTCGAATTTTGTCTCTAATTTCTACCCAGTTGTTTTTGAGATATTGGTCTATTTCTTCGGTGGATATTCCATCTATTCCTTCTGCTCCTTTGTTTGCTTTCACTTTGTTTAGTGCTGCAAACATGTTTTCTCTACTGAGTATTTGTTCTAACAGTTCTGACATTTGGATTGTCTCCTTTCTTTGTTATGCTCTGTATCCTCTTACTCCTAGCTCCTGTGAAAATTTTCCGCCGTTACGTCTTTGGTACGATTTTCTCGTCGGATATGGATACAGACTTTTGCAAGTCCATTTGACTTTGAATTATTCAGCCCTTCGCTCCACCTCTATTACAAAGGCTTCAATACTACTATGGCTTTTGCTGACTTCTCACTATTCGTTGTTACTACTTATTCACTAGTGAGACCTCACGGGATAAGCCATCAATCTTTCCTTGTCTACCTGCCTAATCTACTTGCATGGTTTACGGTTGCCTTTTGGACTTCACGACTTTTAGCCCGCTTGTCCACCACGCAAGCCTTAGTATTAGGTTTCTGTTCGTCAGGCTACAATTTTGCTATCCCTTCTTCTCGCCTGCATCTCACGGTGCAAACCTTGGGAATTACTATGAGGTTCGCTGGCAACTACGCCCTTAGTGGACTTTCACCACAGATTGATGACATGCCCGTCATACTAAAAAAAGCGATAGTTTTCTCTATCGCTTCTACTTCTAATTAATTAATATTTCATTTTTCTCTGTATCTTATTTTTTCGGCTCATCTCGTATATATTTCATTCTTCCTCCTTTGGGCATAAAAAAACACCGAAATGTTTTTTTCGGTGTAAATTTCTCTATTTAATTTTATGGTTTTAGTAATTCTTTCCAGTTTTCTATAAAGCCAACATGTCTTAATTCAATATTTTCATATCTTGCTATTAGTGCTATTAGATCATGATAAAAATTTTTGTAATTTTCTTCTTCAGAAACTATTTTAAGATTAACTAATGTAGCAAATATTGTATTGTTTGAAATATTATTTTTTAAATATTCTTTATATAGCTTTGGTGATTTTGTAAGCTTTGCTCCATATAGCCTGCCATAATGGGCACATATATTTCTTATATAGGCAAAATTTTCTATCCAAGATTCAAAGTAATGGTAGTCTGTATGAAAGACTTTTGCAATTTTACTTTTATCTTCATTTTTCATATTCTTATACATTTTAGATAAAGTTCCAAAACTTGCTACTTCTATCACTGCATAGAGTGGAATTTCTCCACCTTCATAATTGTCTTTAAAGTTTTTTATAAATGGTGAGCGTCTATTTCTTTTAACTTCCCTTGCTAATTCTTCTAGTACCCTTTCTTGTTCCTTTTGTTTCTCAAAATTATTCATATCTTTATATGAAAAGTTCCCATATCTTAAAGAAAAATAGTTTGTGATAACTGCTCTTAAAGAAACTTCAATATGCTCTATTGTTTCAAATATAAGCTGTCTAAGTTCTCTATCAAATTTATATAAACTTACAATATCTTCAAAACTTATTCCTGATATATATCTTCCATCTTTTTTTAATGTGATACTATAAGCTTTAATCAGCCTGTAATAGGATATTCTTCCAAGAATTTTCTTAGCATAAGTTTTATCTTCTACTAAAAGTCCTAAGTCTATTAAGTTTTTTACTTGATTTTCTATACTAATCGGTTCTTGATGAATTTTTTTCATTTTTTCTCCTAAAATCAAATGACCCGACTTGGTCCGCATTGTTAAGAGGCGTGTCGGGTACTGTTGACATTATTATATGCTATAAAATATTTTTTGTCAAGTAATTTCTTTTAATCTTTCCTAAATATCTATCTTACTTCTAATTTTAAATTTATTCATCTAATATTTCAACTACCATACTCTCTTTTAACTTAACCTCATCTTTTCTCTGCAGGTATTTCTCTATGTCAAATATATTTCTCTTATCATAATCTTCAAGGAACTTATAATTCTTATGTTTGGTTATGTCAAATTTATCTGAAAGAAATGGTCTAACTCCTCTTAATTGGTAGATACATTTCCCACCATCCATTACAGTTATTTCATCTTGACTCATTAATTCTTTTCCAGTTTTTTGATAGTTTAAACCAAAACTCTTTTGATTTGATCTTGTTTCTGATGTGTTATATAGGTCTATGGTTTCTTTGCCTAGGCTTTCAGATAATTCTTTTAATGTTGTTCTTTCTTTGCCTCCTAAAAATAACGTCGAATCACAATTGCCAACTATGGTATCTGCATTATCTTTATAGATACTTTTTAGTTGTGATTGTGCTTGTAATATTATACAAGCTGATATTTCTCTACTTCTAATAGTTGCTATCAGCTTTTCAAATTTAGGAATTAAGCCGATATTTGCGAATTCATCAAGTAGGCATCTCACATGAACAGGAAGTCTTCCGCCATATTCATCATCTGCTTTATCACATAATAGATTAAATAATTGTGAGTACATTATTGATACTACAAAGTTAAATGTATCATCTGTATCCGATATTATTACGAATAAAGCTGTTTTCTTTTCTCCAAGTGTATCAAGCTCCAGTTCATCTTCTTTCATTAAGTCCCTAAGTTCCTGAATATCAAATGGAGCAAGCCTTGCTCCACAGGATATAAGGATTGATTTGGCAGTTTTTCCTGCTGCTAGTTTGTATTTCTTATATTGTTTTACTGCAAAATGATTTGGCTTTTCTTTTTCTAATGCTTCAAACATATAGTCTACTGCATTTTTAAAATTTTCATCTTCTTCTCTTACCTCACTTGCATCTATCATAGCAAGTAAAGTTGTAAAGTTCTGTTCTTCTTTAGGAGCTTCATACCAGATATATCCTATAAGTGCTGTGTAATAGAGTTTTTCAGCTTTCACCCAAAAATCCTCAGTTGATTTTTCTCCTTCTCCCTTAGTATTTGCAATTATTGTTTGTACTAATTTCAAAATATCTTTTTCACTTTTCAAGTATGCAAAGGGATTATATCTCATGGATTTTTTAAAGTTTATTGTGTTTAGTATTTTTATCTCATATCCATTTCTTTCCAACATTTTCCCACATTCCAAGACTAATGTTCCTTTTGGATCGGTTACTACATATGAAGAGTGCATTTGCATGAGATTTGGCTTTACAAAAAACCTTGTTTTACCACTACCAGAACCTCCAATTACCAATACATTTTTATTTCTCGCATATTTTGGATTTTTAGGTCTATTGTTCATGGTAAGTCTTTCAGTTTGAGTTAATAGCACATTGTTTTCAAACTTCTTGTCAATGTATGGCTCAATATCTTTTTCATTTCCCCATCTTGCCGATCCATATTCTCTGCCCTCTCTAAACTTTTTTGCTTTTTTCTTTTTCTGTATAAGGATTAACTTAATAACTACTGATAGAATTAGACCGGGTATCAGATTTTTTATTTTTAATGATGGAATATATTTTAAAGTATCTATTTGACTAAAAGCTACTAGAATTCTATCTATTATATCTCCTCCTACATAAGAGTTGACATGGCTTGCAAAGATATTTCCTATATAAAAAAATAAGAGGTAAGGAAGATTTTCTAATACAAATTTCTTCTTATCTCTTATCTTAAAAACATTTTTTATATCTTTTATTATTTCATTTAGTATTTTCGAATTAATCACTTCCTCTCCATAAAAAAGAGTAGATTTCTCTACCCATTAGTATCTTATTTATCTTTTTTATATATTATTACTGGAACTTGTTTTATTTTTTTACCTATCTTTTTTCTTTCCAAGACAAAAATCATATTCTCATTTCTTTTAAAATATCCTAAATCTCTATGATAGCTTATACCACACTTGCAATGTAATAGACCTATAAACTGTTGCTTCATCTTTGAGTTACATATGGGACATATTCTTTTATTTGTCATTTTAAACCACCATTATACTTATATTTTACTTTCAAAGGTATTTTTTAGTTTTTTCCCTAATGCTTCTGTTCTCATTTTTTATCTATAGATAAGAGAAATTCTTCTACTGGATGATTCCATCTTCTTTTTCATAGTATTCAACAATAAAGCTATTCATGCCTTCTCATCATATATATTATATATCTAAGTGCTTTTATTATAAACTTTGTTCCTGATGCTTATGTTTAACCTTATCTCTGTCAATAGTATCTTTGACTTTATCCTTGAAGTTATTAAGCCTTTCTATTACAGATTTTCTTTTTCTTGACTTATCTTTAGTAAATTTCTGGACTGTCTTTTTAAAAGCTTGTTCCATCACTTTTATTTCTTTTGCTTGAAAAAAGATAATGTTGTTTCCATTTTCTAAATCTTTCTTTATGGAAAATTTCACCCCATATCTTTTTAATTCTTTTTTCAATGCTTTTAAGTCTATGTCATTTAATTCTAAGGTTTCTACTTTACCTTTTTTTACAAGATCTTTTACTTTTACTTTTTTAAATTTTTCTAAGGGTCTTGACTGTTCTGTCTGCGCTTTATGTTTATTTATTTCTAATATTTTCTTCATCAAATTTATAACTTGCTTGGCTGTAACTATCCCCGCTTTTTTTACTATGGCTATTGTTCTGCTATTTATATCATCATTTTGCATTCACTCACCTACTTTCATTCTTTTTTTAATATTTCATAGGCTAATTTTGATTTCTCCTTCATTTTTTCTATTCTTCTATTTTCTCCTGTAAATATAATGGGACTGCATATTTCAAGTATCCTTGAGTAAATTCTTTTATCTTTTATAGTTTCAGGATTAGTTAAAGCTGATATATTTAAGTTTGTTGTTATAATTAGAGGTTTCCCACTTCTATATCTACTATCTATTATGTTAAAGATATGCTCAGCTGCAAAATCTGTATCTCTTTCCATTCCAAAATCATCAATAATTAATAGTTTCTTATGATTTAGGTTATCTATATACTTACTCTTATCAATCTCAAAGTTAGTCATATCATTTAAAATTACTGAAAAATTTGTCATTTTGACTGATATTTCTTTTTCTAGTAAAGCATTTGCTATAGCACTTGCAAGATATGTTTTTCCACATCCCACATTCCCTATGAGAATTAATCCTATATTATTTTCATATATTTCATCAAATTTTTCCACATAATTTTTTGCTACTTTTTCATGCTCACTATCTTTGTCCATATTTTTAAAATTCCAATTTAATAAGATAGGATCAGAAAAACACTCTTTTTTTAAGTGTTCAATTTTTAAAAGCCTTTTATTTTCTTTTCTTTTTTCTTCCTCTAATTTTTGTCTTTCTTTTTTACATTGACATAAAATACCAACTTTTTTTATTTCTCCAAAGAAGTCTATTTCTTTTTCAATTGGTGTTTTACATTTTGCACAATATTTTAATCCTGTTTCTTGATCTATATAACTCCTATTTTCTTCATCTTTTGATGGACTATTTGTTTCTGCATTTTTTATTTTCTGTTCTAGGATTTCTTTTATTAATTCCATATGCTCCTCTCCTATCAAGTATTTAAAATTTCTCTCCATATATCCTCATCGTTACTATAGTCATAGTTTTCTCTTTTCTGATCTTCTCTCTTTATGACTTCTATGTTTCTAATATTTTCATCTGCATTGTATAAGAGAGTCAGTAGATAAGCATTAATGTTTCTAATATCCTTTGGAGCATTTTCTCTTAGGTATTTCAAAACATAGTCTATGTGTTTATAGTTAAGACTTAGAAATTTTTCTTTAAAATTTTCATTGGATATATGCCTCCCTCCTATTTTAATGTTTGTAAAGCTAGTTAAGGCTTTTACAAGTACATTTATCATTACATCTACTTGCTTCTTTTCTTCTATTCTTACTTTTTCAAAGATTTCATAAGATATATTCTTTTTTATAGTTTCTTTTAATTCTTCCTCCTCCAAAGTTTTTTTGATTTTTCTCCTAGCTTTTCTAAGGGGGATATGGGGGTGGTATTATTAAAATCAGTATTATTAGTTTCAGTATTATTAATATTAGTATTATTAGAGTCCTCTTTTGAAACTTCTTGAGGTTTGTTTTCTAAACTTCCTGAAGTTTGTTTTTTAAACTTCTTGAGGTTTGCTTTTGAAACTTCTGTAGTTTTATTATTTTCTGTGTAAATAAAGTTCTTTACATAGAGTAAATTTGGCTTTCCAAGTCCTAACCTCTTTTTTTCTAATAATCCTATCTCTTCAATTTCTTTCATTACTTTGACCGATTTATTTCTCCCCCAATTTAATACTTCCATAATTTCTTCTATGGTATAGATAATGTATACCTTGTTTTCTTCATCTAACCATTTATTCTTAATTGACAAGCTCATTCTATCGAGTAGAATTCCATAAAGAATTTTTGCTTCTACGGATAGTTTTTTAAAATTTAAGTCGGTGAATAAAGTTTTGGGAATCCTAAAAAATGAATATTGTTCTGATTCATTGCCATAATAGTATTCAAATTTAACTATTTCTTTCATCATAACCCCCTTTCTTTTCATATAAAAAGAGATAGCTTTGATTTTGCTATCTCTTTTTCATCGTTTTAATCTATTTATTTTTATATTTAAATTACTTTTATTCTTTCATTCACCCCTTCTATCACTTCTATAATAAAATATCCTAGCACTGGTAAACCATAAGGACTAAAAAGATATGCTAGTATAAACGCATCTATAGCAAGTGCTTTTTCTCCATGATAAACAGATCCTAAAAATCCCATAATAGCGATAAATGAAATCAGTTTGAAAAATATTGTGCTGAGTCCTAATACAAACGTTAAAAATAGAATTATGATACTTAACGCTATCCTAATAGGAAACAATATGATTTTGAAAAAAACTCTAAATATTATCATATTCTCTTCAATCCTTATTACTTATGTTTTCTTTTCTTTTTTGTTAATTTAATAAAAAAGATGACAGACTTAATCCTAAATCGTCTTGTTTAAAAGTTTTGTGGAAGCCTTTAAACTTTGATTTTAATGGATTTATTGTATCTGTCATCATTATATCACTGTCCCCACTACCGCTATGACCGAGTATTACATATTTTTTATTTTTCTCAATTTTGAGATTTATATTATTCAACGAAAACTCAGAATCATCATTTTTGTAGCACATATTATCTAGTTTTATAGAGTCAAAGGTATTTTCAGTAATATAAAAGTCATTTGCTTTTTTGTAGGTTAATAAATTTGTTATTTTATCCTTTATTTTACTGGCTCCTTTAATTTCCATAATTGCTGTTGTAGATTCTCCTATTGGACCCATCATCATATTTATGATTTGTGTTATCGCAATAAGACCACCTACTGTTAATTTCCCATTTATTACAAAATATCCTCCTAGAGAAAATGAGATGGCTATTATAATGTAGTTACCTAGACCAATTATCTGTGAATAAAGTCCTAAGCTAGTGTTAAATAAGTATAATGACCTTTCTAATTCTTCCAAAGATGCATCAAATTGTTTTAGAATTTTTGATTCTATTCCATAAGTATGTATTAAATCCATTGATTCAAAAACATCTTTAATCTTTTCAAGAAATTTATCTTTATTTTTTGAATACTTCGCACTTAATTCATCTATGTTTTTGCCCAGAAAAACTGGCAATAGTAATATTACAAATGAACAAAAAATCATAATAAAGGCCATTTTTATGTTTAATTTCATTAAATAAACCAAACAAAAGCATATCAATAAGCTATTTTTCAGAAGGTTTAGTATGTTTTCGAAATATTGATTGTCTATTATGTTCAAATCAGTTTCAAATACGTTTATCTTTTGAGATGAAGAAGTCTTCATGAAATCTTTATGTTCCATTTTAAAAAAGCTTTTTATGATATCTCTTTTTATTGATTTATGTATATTCTTTTTCAAATTTGCGTTGGATATAACCAACAAATAAGTTAATATGAAGTTTATGATAAATGATATTACCAAAAGCCAAATACTTTGTTTAAATGTCAGAGAGTCTCTGTTTATCATGCTATCCACAATCTTTTGGATGTTTCTCACAATAAAAATACTACATAAGCTTGTCACTATAGAAAGTATTACAATATACAATATCCTTAATTTTTGTGAGTTAAGATATTTTTTCATATACACCTCCATATAAAAATTTGGCATCTTTAATCAGACACCAAATTTAAATATGAATCTTTTAATATTAGTTAAGTATTATTACGCTGACCATTTTTTTCCTGAGTATCCTATAGATCCACAAACTACCATTCCTACTGATGCACAACCTGCGTTGTTTTTCTTCAAAAATTTAAATAACATTTTTATCTCCTTATGATAACTCTAATAATTAATTCTTTTGTTTACCGTTTTGTTGTTTTTCAAAATAATCAGATCAATTATGCTGACCATTTTTTTCCTGAATATCCAATAGATCCACAAACTACCATTCCTACTGATGCACAACCTGCGTTGTTTTTCTTCAAAAATTTGAATAACATATCTGTCACCTCCTTCAACCTTTGGATTCTCTAGAAAAATCCAGCTTTAATTTTTTATATGATCATTTAAAATGTCATAAATTTTTTTGTTGGAGCTAAGTCCTGTTAATATATTCCAGTTCACATAAAAATATATTATCTCTTCATTTTTCAGTAATAGTCTTATTGGTCTGGCTGATTTTCCAAAAACCATCCTATTTTGAGTGGCAAAATTCACCGAAGATACCACATCATCATTTTCCAAGGATATATCTTCAATTTCATCAAATTTTATTGTTTTATACCCTTTAAATTCTATGTATTTATCTGACAAAACAAACTCTCCATTGTGTTTAAACAAATTTTTCGCATTAAATCTTGTCATTATATTTTTATTTTGATTACAAATTTCTTCTATTGAAGAAGCAATATATTTGTCCATTAATCTATCCTGCTATTAAATTATTCATAACTTCATCAAAAAACCCATAGTACATTGGGCAGAACGGATCCTTACTTGTTATTTTGTCAGTATACAAGTAAGCTCTTGCTCGACATCCACCACCACATAAATATTTGAACTCACATTCTTTGCAGCCATCCATATCGTCTACTTCAACTCCGTATTTTCTTTTGGCATTATGTACAAGCAAACTCATAACGTCTTTTTCTAACAAATTTCCCATTTTGAATTCATCCTCCATTAGCATATGACAAGGATACAAGGATCCATCAGTTCCTACAGAAATCAGTTGTTCTCCTGTTCTACAGTTACATTTTCCTTCAAGGCAATCTTTAAGAGGAACATCTTCCACTTCTATTTCGTTAACTCTATAGTAGTCGACAATTTTTTTGAGATCATCTGTAGTCAATACAAATTCTCTGTTTTCATCGTCCGGTTTTACTGTAAATAAACTAAAACTTATATTTGTGCCTAGTTTTTTCGAAAGTTTAGTGTACTCATTAATGTAATCCACGTTTTTGTGATTAATAGTTGGCAGTATGGATAAAGTAATGTCTAATCCTTTTGCCCTGTCTATAAATTCCATTATTCTATCAAAAATTTTGTCTTCTCTTAGGAACGCTTTGCAATCTGAGCTGTAAGTATCCAAAGATACCGAAAGAACGTCAATGTATGGGGCAATTTTTTCTAACATATCAAAACTATGTACAGTACCATTAGTTATTACAATTAAATTATCTGGTTTTAGTTCTGTTTTGATAAGCTTCAATATTTTATCCAAATCTTTTCGTATCATTGGCTCTCCGCCAGATATAATAATATTTTCTAGATTTAATGGTTTTAAATTACCAACCACTTTTGTTAATTCATTAAATGATAGCTCTTTCTTATCACATCTCTCATCTTCTGAATAACATCCCTTACACTTCAAATTACATCTGTCTGTTATGTGTATGTAAGCATTTTTAACATTGAATCCTTTTGTAAACTCATTAACTTTTTTTATGAATTCATTTTCTACTAAAAACTCATACAAATCCTCATTGACATTTTTATCTTGTAAAATTTCCAGATAATCTTCATAAGTTTTATCGTCAAGCCCTAATACAGCTGAGTTTGCTGTATTAATCAAAAGATTTGCTCCGTTAAATTTTTCTGTTTTAACATTAGGATTTTTATACATATCTTTCACCTGCTTTTTCTTTTATTTTTAAAAATATTACTATCAAAGAAAATACCAAGAAGAAATTAATCAAACCCGTTGTCAGTACCGACTGACTGCTTACAGCGTTAATTTGTATTGAAGAATTGTTAGATATATTCTGAGAATTTCTAGCTATAGCTTCAAAATCCAAATTGATCAATTTTATAAAAATCAAATAACAAACTGAATATACAAGTGCAAAAATCCCAGATCCTATTATTTTTACTTTATCTTTTTGAATTTTTAAGATATTTATAAGCGAACAGCCCATTATTGATGAAACCAACGCCGGTAAAATAGCTCCAAAAACTAAAAACGTCACAACATTTAATGAATTTACAGTCGTTGATACTTTTACTATCAAAAAGCTCAGCGCTACTGAAGATATAACCAAAACTAAAATATTTTTTTCATAAATCCTCCTAAACAATCATTACTAATAAATTGTAGATTGCGTGTATGACAATAGGTAAGCTTAAACTTTTTGTTTTGACATAAATCCCCGATAACATAAGCGCCAAAGGTAGTCTGATTACTAAGTTTGTTAAAAAATCTTCGTTATTATGAAGGATAAATGCGAAAACAATACTTGATATAGCACAAGAAATAATGATACTCATTTTTTTAGATAACAGACTAATTAAAAGATGCCTGTATATGTACTCCTCGCCTGTGGCAACAATTAGATAATGCACTATCCAAAACCCCACAAATGTCATATCAAGTCTCGATCTAAATATTAAAAGATAGACGGCTACAAAAGATATAAAAATTACACTTGAAGTTTTTAAATATCTGAATACATCCAAATTATCTTCAATATTGAGACATTTTAATAATAATTTTGGAAGTATAATAAATGAAACCACAGTTGGTACTGTCAACATTAAAAACGGATTAGATACTTTTACATACGATAAAAGAATTATAAGCGTTAACAGTGATAACAAATTGATGACTACCAACGACATCGCTATTACTAAAGGATTTTTCTCATTTACATTTAAAAAACTAAAATCATAATTTCTACGTTTTTTTATCTCCATACACCTCACCTCTACTTTCAAATTGATTATACAATGGATTTTTAATTGGATTTTCAAAATGTATTAAATAGCCTAAAAAGTGGTATTAAAAAAACGAGCATCAAAAATTAGTTTTTAATCTAATTTTCAATACTCGTTTAATTCTTCAAATTTTTATAAAGAGCTTTGATTTTGCAGTTTACAAGGTACAATAATCAAAACTTTAAAAAAGCCATCTTCATATTTAAAATTATAAAATCCTTTTAATTTTTCTAAACGCAACTTTATACTCTTTATCCCAACTCCAAATCTATCCGATTTTGAAGACTTTATAAAGTCTTTCGAGAAATCTTCTTCAAGTTTTTCAGAAGGATTTTCAGTATATACATATATTTTTTCATCTCGATATATCAGTTTTATTATAATCGGAGAGTCAACATCTCCAACTCGTTCAACTGCCTCAATAGCATTATCTATTAAATTTCCTATTATCGCAGACAAATCTATCGAAATTTCCTTGATATTTAAGTCCTTTGGGATTTGAAGTGATATTTTATGTTTTATATTTAGTTGTTCCATTTTTTTAATTTTCATGCTTAATAGATAGTCAATCTCTGTCAATCCACTAAGATAAGTTGGATTGTCCAGTTTTTGTCCGACTATATTTTCAATTTGAGCTATAGCAAGATTAGTGTCACCACTTTTGATATTCATATCAACCTGAAGCAAAGTGTTTTTTAAATCATGTTTTAATCTTCTAAAATTCGCTTCATTTTCTATCTCTCTTTTTAGGATTTTGTTTTGTTCATCTATAACTTGATATTTAGACAGAATCAAGTTCTTTTCTTTGATTTTCCTGTGAAAAAAAACATAACAAAAATCCGAAAGAATCGCAACGAATATTAAAACAATACTTACTTTATAAGAATAATCTCCTAGTACCATGAGCATTACAAGGTTGCAAAGAAATACAATAGTAAGAATCAAATATTCAGTATTGTCCAAGTCAAAATTTTCGTAACTGCCATCTTTTATGAATTTTATGTACACATAAAACAATCCCAAAAAAGCTAAATACAAACTTATATAATAAAAAGAAAAATCTATGTCAAAAAAATCTTTGTATATGCTTGAACTAAAAAAGCTTAGTCCTACAACTTCATATAAAGTGAAATTACAAATAAAACTAATGACATAAAAAACTTTCTTGTACGCTGACCCATCAAAAAACATAAATGAAATAGCTAGATTTGCTACAGTTAAAAACGACAATTTAAGAAAAGTAGAATTTCCCATGAATTTATCCATAAGTATGATAATAAAAAAGCTGAAGAAAAGAATACTATTTTTCCTTATATTGATAAAATATTCATTGAAAAAAACATAAGAAATAGTCGTTTGCAAAAGCACAATAACTAAAAATGTAGTAAGAACTTTAATAGCTGCAATACTCATATTCCGACCTCTTTAGAAATAAATTTAGAATACAAATCAATGACACTTTTCTTTCTGTTTTTACTAATGGGTAATATTGATCCATCTATCATTATTACCTCATGAGCGTTTAAAATCTTGACTTTTTTTAAGTTTATAATGGTTCCGCTGTTTATCTTAACAAAAATTAAAGGATTGAGTTCTTTTTCTATATTCTTGATTTTCCCATAAAATGTCTCGTCATCTAATTCATTGTTAGTTTTCACCCTTAATTTTCTTCCAGATTCAGAAAATATAGCTATGATAGACGAACTATCTACTTGAATGTGATCCTTTCCTTTTTTAAAAAATACATAACTATTGGAGTTATTTATGTATTCAATAGCATCATAAAAAGCTCTGGCAAACTTTTTCGTATCAATAGGCTTTAACAAATATCGAAAAGGTCTAACTTCAAAAGATTCCAAGGTATAAGTTTCGTAACTTGTAACATAAATTATCAAAACTTGTTCGGAAAGCTTTCTCAGTTCTCTAGCAGTTTGAATTCCATTAATTCCTGGCATTTCAACATCTATAAATAAAATAGATGGAAAATCTTTCACATCTATCAATCTAAGTAGTTCTTCACCACTTAAATAAGCATCTATATCAGGTTTAAAATTGTCTAATTTTTGAGATAAATCATATATCATATCTTCTATTAAATTTATATGTTTAAGATCATCGTCACAGATAGCTATATTCATTGTGTCTCCTAACATAAGTTTTTTATGTACTCAAATTACACTCTTGATTAATTGTCATTTTATTCTTATTATATAAAATTCAATTTTCAAATTCAATACAAACTTTGTCATTATAATCTCATTTTATTGCACTATTCAAGCAAAAAAACGGCTGTCTATTTTTAGTGATCCCCATGTCAAGTGTAAGTGTCCTGCGTTTTGTTGCAATAAAAAAAGCAGATTACCTATTTTGCTAAGAATATCATACGGAGAAAATAATCATAAAATCAAGCGAAGTGAACCGTAAAAAATTGTGCTGTTTGAGTGCGTAGCACGAGTTCACAATTTTAGGTTCACAAGCTTAGAGTTTATTTATTTTCGTAGTCTAGATGTTCGTGCAAATTGGTTTTCTGCTTCGTAATTTTTGAAACTGCCTACGACAATTTTTGTAGACAGATGAATAATTTACGAGTTTTTGTAATTTTCTTCGTTCGTATCGGTGTCTATTTTTGTATGACCCTGTAAAGTGTAAATGTCCTGCGATTTTGTTGCAATGAAAAAAGCAGATTACCAAGTTTGCTAAAAATATCATACGGAGAAAATAATTATAAAATCAAGCGAAGTGAACCGTTTAAAAATTGTGCTGTTTGAGTGCGTAGCACGAGTTCACAATTTTAGGTTCACAAGCTTAGAGTTTATTTATTTTCGTAGTCTAGATATTTGTGCAAACTGGTTTTCTGCTTTGCAATTTTTGAAACGGTCTATTGTTCTCCAATCAAAAAAGAGCATCGCATGATGCTCTCATAATCTATTTTACTAATTTTTTAAGTGGTGTTTTCTTCAATGTTTCGATAAATACTTCATTTTTACCGAAGAACAATATTAAAGTGTAGCCTATGACGCTGATGAAGAATACTGCCAACAAGTTAAGCGTGTAATGTGTGATAAATTTTGTGACTACAAACTTTGTCAAAAGTATCCACAAAGCTCCTGCTACTGCATATTTCATTGTATAGAATAATTTGTCCATTTCAAAATAAACTCTTGCTTCTTTAAATTCAAATAGACACACAACAACAACTACTAATTCTGAAATCGCCGTAGTGACTGCTGCACCATTTTGTTGCCAAAGTGGTATGAAAACTAGATTTAACCCTACATTTACGAACGCCGATATCGTCGTCGCTTTTAAGTTCAACGCTTCTTTTCCCAATGGAACGTTCATACAAGTTGTGATTACTCCACCTGTTATTGCGAAAAATACTGACACTGCTAGAATTTGCAACGAAAGTGTCGCCGCAATGAATTTTTCTCCAGAGAGAATGTATACGATATTTTTGGATAATACTCCAAGTCCTGTACACATTGGTATCATTAATAATAGCAAAAAGCTTGAAATTTCTGTCAACAAATGTCTAAATTCTGTTTTATCATCCAATGTTGCAGCCTTTGATAATCTTGGAATTGTAACCATGTAAATTGCACCTAGCATTTGCTTTACAACGGAATACACCTTCACGCTTACTGCATATAGTCCTGTGTAAAAATCTCCCGAAATCCAGCCAAGCATTGTCATGTCTGCACTAACATAAACCAAAACTGCGATACTATTTGAGAAGAATAGCATGATGGGTTTAAAGTGTCTTTTCAGATTTAGTTTGAGAGTTGGTTTCAAACTTACATATCTTCTTACATGTAACATATTTGAAATGCACACCAAACCATTTACGAAAACCGTAAGTCCGGCGTATTTTAAGTAATCATCTTTGGTTTTTACTACGAAAAATAATAAAATTACACCAATAGTTTGAATTATGATACTTCTGATTGTAATGTACAAATAATCCTCGTGGATTGCGTTGACCCATTCAACTCCAAGTGTCGCGAAGATTATGGTCAAACTTTGAATGAAAACAAGCGTTGCATAGTCGTGCATTTTCACAGAAACTACGCAGAATACAGCCAAACAAATGTAAGAAATCAACGTAGACAACAAGTTGATGGAGAAAACTTCCCTCGAAAATTGATTGAGTTTTGTTCTATTTTCTCTGTATTTGGAACCTTCTCTGACTGCGTAATTGGTAATTCCAAGCGATGCAATCAGCATGAATATTTTAATAATTGAATCCCCGTAGCTTACCTTTCCCATGTTTGCTACTTGCAAAATTCTCGTAGCGTAAGGAAAAGTTATCAACGGGTACACAACGCTCAGCCCAACTTTGATTAAATTAAGCATCGCGTTTAATTTAAGTGATTTTTGCTTTGCCAAGTTCTTCCTCTCCTATGTGCAAAATTAATACTTACTATATTGTATCACACCTAGCTAGTTAGATTATTACAACATTTCAAAATTTCCAACAAAAAAATAACCGTCACTTCAGAACAATGACGATTATTTTCCAGGTAAAACCTGTATGGACTTTGCTGAAACTATTATACCACAAATTTTAAAAAAATTGTTATAACATTTCAACAAATGCACCAATTCTTGTATTTAATTGTCCGATATCTGATTTTGAGTAATCTGTTTCTACTGCAATATAAGGAACATTTTTCTTATCGTTGCAGAATCTTTTAATCGACAAGCCTTCAACTTGGTATGGAGTACAAGCTTGTAAATGCATGTCGATAACACCATCAACCTTATATTCGTCGATTAATTTGTCCAATAATTTAAGTCTGTTTTCGTTTGGACTCACACATGCGCAACCGATGTTCATGTATTTTCTAGCAATCGCATCAATCATATCTGGATTATCTTCGTCGACATTTTCATCGATAGCCTTTGCACCGCCGCAGTTTTCATAGCTGACAACAACAGCACCGTTATTTTCAACAGCTTCGATAACTTTTTCAGTAGCACCGCCGATTGGACAACCAGTAATCAAAATTCTTGGTTTGCCACTGATGTGCTTGTGTTCAGACATAACCTTAGCTTTTAATTCTTCAAGCATTTGTGGAATTTGTTCCTTGTCAAAATCAAATTGCACACCATTTAAAACATGCCACAATTCTCCACCTGTGATTGGCAAATCATCAGCCTTCATTATAGAATAGAAGTCCTTTACAGCAGATCTCTCAGCATTTTTCACTTCAATAGCATGCTTTAATTTTTCATCAGTGATTTCAACACCGAATAAATCTTCGATAGTCTTAATCATTTTTCTGATTTCTTCTTTCCATAAAATAAGACCTTGTTCAGTGTTCTTGTTTGGAAGCTCCATAACGTGAACCGGCTTGAATTCTCCCAAATATTCGTACATCTTCTTCTTGCCATCGCAAGTAGTTTCTCCAACAACCAAATCAGAGAAATAGAAGAACGGACACTTATCTGTCAACGCAAAACCATAAGAAGATTTGATAAGTGGGCATAAGTTTTTAGGCAAATCCCTCTCAGCATCTTGAATAGTTTCGTCACTTGTAGCACACAAACTAACACAAGTAGCACCAGCTGCAACAGCTAACTCTTGTGGAAAAAACGTACAAAAAATTCCTATAATAGGAATATCCTTATCCTTTATTTCTTTTACCTTCAAAAAAGCATTTTGACGACTTTCTGCAAAATCGTTAAAAACTTCTGGTAATTTCTTCTTTAAATCAACCATCTAATCACCTCTGGTTCAAATAATATCATTTAATCAATAATATATCAAAATGATAATCGTTATTTATAGATTTTTTCTATAAATGACCTCCCTCGCCCTCTCTCATAGATGATTTGAGTAAAATCTTGGAAATTTTCCAAAACCAAAAAAATCGTAAAAGAGCGAATCATTCGGAAAAAATTGTTTTAAATTAAATCAAAAAGCAGATTATCTATTTTGCTAAGAATATCATACGGAGAAAATAATAATAAAATCAAGCGAAGTGAACCGTTAAAAATTGTGCTGTTTGAGCGTTAGCGAGTTCACAATTTTAGGTTCACAAGCGATGAATTTATCAATTTTTGTAGTCTAGATATTCGTTCGTATCGGTGACTATTTTTGCTTTTATTGAAGATATGTTCGTATCTTTACTGCTTATTTATTCCTCAATTCATCCAACACTTCAGTCACAGTTTCCTTTTCAGAATAAGGAGTCTTTTCATTTCCTTTGAGTTTGATGAAGTTTTCTTGTCCTTTTCCCAAAAGTAGCACAAAATCTCCCTCATTTGCCATTTCTATCGCATGTTTAATGGCTGATTTCCTGTCCTTAATTCTGATGAACTCACCTTTTTCTTCCTCAATTCCACTGACGATATCATCGGCAATGTTTTCGTATGTGTCAAATTTCGGATCGTCCGTTGTAACCACCGAGAACACGTCGTTTTCGGCGGAAATCTTCCCAACTTCGTGTCTGATTTCACTAGTCCTGTCGCCACTCATTCCATAAACCGCGATTTTTCGTTTGTCGTTTGGCACAGATTTGTAAATATTTTCGAACGCTTTTGGAGTGTGCGCAAAATCAATCACAATATTTATTCCCTTGTCGTTGTTGATGAATTCAAATCGCGCCTCAACGCCTGTAAAACTTTCCAAAGCTTTGGCGATATCTTCCAATTCGTATCCCAATAAATTCACCGCAACAATCGCAGCCACTGCATTGTACACATCAAACATCGCAAATCTATTCAACACGAATTTCACGTTTTTGATTTCAAAATGCATCTTTCCATCAATCAATTCGACATTTTCTGCCCTAAAATCGGATTCATTTTCAAGAGAGAATGTATATGCGTCTTCAAATCGTGCCTTAGCTTTTCTTCCGTATTCATCATCTACGTTTGCTATTTTTTTCTTGGCATTTTCGAACAAAATCATCTTCGCATCGAAATAATTCTCCATATTTTTGTGAAAATCCATGTGCTCCATTGATAAATTGTTAAACACAGCCACATCGAAATCAATCCCGTCTAGTCTGTGCAAATACAATCCGTGGCTGGAACATTCCACAACAGCGTTGTCGATTTTTTTGTCCACAGAAAGCTTCAAAATCTTGTCGATTTCTGAGATTTCTGGAGTCGTGTTTGGCGTTTCGTATTTTTCTTTCGCGATAAAGGTACCGTTCGTGCCAATGTTTGTGCATGTTGAGTCCAAATTCTCCAAAATATGACTAATCATAGAAGATGTCGTCGTTTTGCCATTTGTCCCAGTAACTCCAATCACGTGAAGCTTCTTCGATGGAAAATCACACACCACATTTGAGATTTGTGCAAGAGCAACCCTTGCATCGTCGACTTTGATGTAGTTGATGCCGCCATTTTGTGTGACATCTTTTGTTACTACAATAGTGTTTGCGCCGTTTTCAATCGCCTTGTCGATAAATTTGTGTCCATCAAATTCCATCCCTGAAATCGCCACAAACACTCCACCTTCTTCGATTTTTCTAGAATCATTTGTCACATTTGTAATATCGTAGTCGTTGTTTTTTGTATAATCTATATAATCAATTTTATCTATAATATCAGTTAAGTTCATATTTTTCCCCTTTGGTTTTCATTTATATATTATTATATAACATCGGGCTACATATTAAAAAATAAAAAAACTGACCACTAGCCTAGTGATCAGTCTATAAATTTTATTATTTCATAAAAGCTATCGCAGCTGCTACTGCTACGATTCCAACTATAAGTCCGAAAACAAGTCCTGAAACTATACTTACTATCGCTGATTTCACACCAACGGCAAGCATTCTTTCATCAGAAATTCTGTCGTAGAATACTGCTGAATACAAGACAACTCCAACTATCATGCCTACAATTGAAGGAAGGAATGTTGTTGGAAGTGCCATCAACAAAATGTTAATCAACGCTTCACAAGCTACATACACTCCAAGTCTTGTGTCTCTTTCTACAGGATTTGGAACTGGTGAAATGTCCTTTTTAGTGAAATGGAATATAATTCTACACACTGCATAGTAGAAAAACATCGATATAACAGCCAAAATAATAGTATATGTTATTGGATTCAATCCAGTTTTTGTTACTTGTTCCAATTGTTGTGCTTGTTCTGGGTGAAGCTTGAATTGTACTATTGATGCCGCAAACGTGAACACTCCGTACAACAAGAACAATATTACAAATGCACCTTTTTTATTGAATTTTTCAATAAGTCCATGTAACATTGAGAAAATATTTTGGCAGAAACCAGCATAACCTGAGCTTTCTCTTTGAGTGTAATCTTCAATGTATTCTTCTTCGTCATCTTGACCTTCAAAGAAAAAACTATCGTCTGTTTTTTCGTAATGATCTTCTTTCGTATTAGAATAATTATCTTCTTGTGAAGCTTCAAAATAATTGCTATTTCTGTCAGAATAACTGTCCTTATCTTCGCTGTAACCGCCTCTTACATCTTCTTTTTCACTAAAATAGTTGCCGTCTTTAGTGTATTCACTGTCGTCATTTTCAAAGCCTTTGTAATCTCTATCGTCTGACATATTCTCCTCCTACTTTTTATTAGTCGTCTTTTTTATCCTTCTCGTCTTGTTCCAACAAAACCTTCTTCCATTTGTCTAGTTGTGATTCTTCTTCCTTGGAAAGTTTTGGTGTTTGTGGGTCCAATTGCTCGAACAAATCCAGCATAACCTCACTCACAACAAACCTCGTGAACCATTTGTTGTCCGCAGGAACCACATACCAAGGTGCATAATCAGTTGAAGTATGCTCCAACATATCTTCGTAAGCCTTGTGATATTCGTCCCAGTTTTCTCTTTCCAAAATATCACTTGCTGCAAACTTCCAATGTTTTTCTTCCAAGTTAATCCTATCCAATAGTCTTTCTTTTTGTTCGTCCTTTGACACATGCAAGAAAAACTTCACAACCTTGATACCATTATTGTCCAAATATTTTTCGAACGCATTGATATCTTCGAATCTTTTATTCCAAAAATCGTCGTCGTTTTTTTGATTAACCAAATTGTGAACTCTGGTTACCAAAACATCTTCGTAGTGTGATCTGTTGAAAATCCCAACTTCTCCATAAGAAGGAGTTGCCTTTGTAATTCTCCACAAATAATCGTGATCCAATTCTTCTGTGGAAGGTTGCTTGAAGCTTGTAACCTTGCAGCCAGCAGGATTAAGCGCGGTGAACACCTTTTTCACCAAACTATCCTTACCCGCAGCATCCATCGCTTGAAGTACAACCAAAATTCCTCTTTTGTTTTCAGCGTATAATTTTTCCTGAAATTCAAACATTTTTTCCAAATTTTGTGGAAGAATTTCTTCCTTCACTTCTTTTTTTGAATATGAATCGTCTTTTTTAGTGCTAAATTTTTCCAAATCAACTTTTTTATTAGGTTTTACCCTGTATTTCTTAATATCCATAACTTACTTCCTTTTAATATCGTTATTATATATTTATCCAAATTGGGTAAAAATAAAACAATTTCATTCACTGAATTAATTATATCATTTGTTCAATTTTTCTTCAATAGTTTACTATCACATTAGTATTACGCGGAATTTATTTGACAATCACCATTTTATATAATAAATTCATATTAACCAAAAGGAGGAACTATTATGAAAATATCAATACTAAATTTAATACCAAGATTTATAGATGAAACTGCCAAACAATCCATCGAACGTGGATTGGAACTTGCAAAATGGGCAGACGGACAACACTTCGAAAGATATTGGGTTGCAGAACACCACAACTCCAAATCAATCTCATGCTCAGCAACAGATTTGATTATCGGATATATTTTGGAAAATACAAATAGAATAAAAGTCGGAGCAGGTGGCGTAATGCTTCCTAACCACACACCATTTCAAGTTGCAGAAAGATACGGAACCCTCGAAACATTATATCCCGAAAGAATTGATTTGGGAATTGGAAGAGCGCCTGGAACAGACATAGAAACAGCGAAATTAATCTATCGTGACACATACAAAGAAGATAACTTCAAAGAAGCTATCCGAACTTTATTAAGCTATTTTGAAGAAGAGGCAGAAAACTTCAAAGTTCGTCCATATCCTGGAGTTGGCACACACGTTCCAATATATATCTTAGGAAGCTCCATGACATCTGCGCACATCGCAGCACAATTGGGACTACCTTATTCATTTGCAGGACATTTTTCGCCAAACACCGTTGATGTTGCACTCAAAATCTACCGCGAAGAATTCACGCCATCGAAGTATTTGGACAAACCATACGTAATGCTTGGCGTGTCTGCAAACGCAGCTTACGAGAAAGACGCTGCAGAACAAATCAAACAACAAGCCATCTCCATATTCTTGCAAATCCAAAACAGAAACAATAGAGATGCATTCTTAAAAGCTGACCCTAACAACAGCCCAGAACTCACATCAATCGAAAAATTCATGATAAGAACTGCCCGTGGACTTCGAATCGAAGGAGATGTGAATTCTGTAAAAGACCAATTCATGGAAATAAAACAAAAATACAATCCAGACGAAATCATCGCCGCATCCTACATTCCTGATTTCAAATTATTAAAAGAAAACTATGAAATCATACAAGATTTAGCGTTGAATGATTAGAAGGCTATTGAAAAACCATCCAGAAATTTCTGGATGGTTTTGTGTTTTAATAAAAGAATCAGGAGATGACTCCTGAAATATGAAATAATTTAAGCAGTAAACCGATCATACTAAAAAAATCAAACCATCATACACGAATATCGGATATTAGTGCATGATGGTTTATCTACTATTGTTCTGCTTTTCTAAAAGAAAAACTTTCAGGCAAATCCTGAAAGTTTTACATTATTTCGTCTATTGTTGGGATGGATTCTCCCGATCCTTTTCTGGTTACAGTCTTTGATGATGCTTTTGTGGCAAACTCCATCGCTTCTTTGATGGATTTTTGTTGATCTAACATAACAGCCATCGCTCCAATGTAGCAATCCCCTGCTGATGTTGTGTCAACGACCTTCGCTTTGATGGCATCTTGTGTAATGTGTTCTTTTTTCGAAAAATACTCAGAGCCATTTTCTCCCAAAGTTATTATCACAGAACCTACATTTTTGCCCAGCAATTCATTAGCTGCTTCTTTTAAGTTTTCTTTGGTTGAATATCTCAAAATTTCATTTTCATTAGGCACGAACAAATCCACTTTGTCCAAAATATTTTCCACTTCGAACTCACTTGGAGCAGGGTTTAATATTACAAAAACTCCCTTTTCCTTCGCTTTTTTAATAGCATATTCATTGACTTCTTGCGGAATTTCCATTTGCAAAATCAAAATATCGCATTCATCCAAAAGTTCGATGTTATCATCTATGTCTTGGATTGTAATAGCATAATTTGCCCCATGATCCAAAACTATTTCGTTTTGTCCAGTTTTGTCCACATTTATTAGCGCAGTTCCTGTGTCCACATCTTTTTTTATAATGTTAGTTGTATCCACACCGTATTCCTTCATATTTTTGAAAATAAAATCAGCGTCCACATCATTTCCCACGCACGCAAGAAACTTTACATCTCCTCCCAATTTTTGGCAAGCAATCGCTTGGTTTGCCCCCTTGCCACCGACTGATCTGCTCTTTGATATGGACGATATTGTTTCTCCAGGTTTCGGGAAATTTTCCAAATTATATGTAGTGTCTACATTCACGCTTCCTATAACTAAAATTGACATAAATCTCTCCTCAAATCTTTGCATTTACGCTAAGAGTTTTTCTTAATATATCTTATATTATACAATACAAATCAAATTTTGTAATTCAATCAAAAAAACAATGTGACTGGATAATAAATCCAATCACATTGTAAATTGGTTGAATACTATTTGTATTCTTTTATACTTTTTTCTCCACCTAGTATGATGGATTCTTTTACTTTGTTGTCTCTCAAGTATTGTTTTACTGATACAGATGCTTCATCTTTATCTATTAGAATTATTGGTGCTTGTTCTGCCTTTGATAGATAAGGTGCTATTAATGCATCTGGATATGCATCTTTGTTTGCAAATATTACTTTATCAGCAGTTTTATTGACAGCTTTTGCTACTTCTAATGCTGTTTCAACACGTGTTCTTCCTGCAAGTCTACTTGTGCTTATTCCATCATTTTTAAGTTGTGATGCTATTGTTTCTGATACTTGAGTTTTTCCACCAATTATTGTTACTTTTTCAATTCCCCAATCTTTGATTGCTTTTTCTGTGATTTCGTTTAATTGGTCTGATTGTGTTAATAATATTGGGATGTTTAGTTTACTAGCTAGGCTTCCTGCTGTTAATGCGTCAATATTATTGAATCCATTTACGAGTATTATTTCTTTTTTGTTAGTTGAATTTGCTCTGACTTGTTCTCCTAGTTTTACTGCTGTTTCGAATCTGTCAGCTCCTGCTATTCTTTGTTGTTTTATTCCTAGTTGTTTGATTTGGTCTTCAACTTTTTCGCTTATTACAGTTTTTCCACCTGCGATTATTATTTGAGTTGGGTTAAGTCTTTTGATTTCTTGAAGTACTTCATCCATTATTGAATCTTTTTCTACTAGAAGTGTTGGTGCGTTCTTTCCTACTCCGTATGGTGAAGATGATAATGCATCTACCATTTTATCGCTTGATGTTAGTATTACTGTGTCTGCTTTTTCAAATAGTGTTTTACTTACTTCTACTGCTGTTAGTTGACGATTTCTTCCTGCTATTCTTGTTGATGGTATTTTTTCGAATATTTCTTTTAGTGTGTCTGTGTCTTTGATGTCTTCTGTTGGTGTTTCTGGTTCAACAGGAGTTGTTGGATCTGTTGGAATAGTTGGTTCGGTTGGGTCTGTTGGTTCAGTTGGATCTGTTGGGTCAACAGGAGTTACTTCACCTTTCTTTTCAACAACTACAGGAATTTCTACAATTCTCTTTGAACCATTTGCAAATGTCACTTCAACTTTTGCAGTATATTCGCCAGGTTTATTTGTGTCGATTTTTGGTTCTGTTATGTCTTTTACGGTTGCTTTTTCTGGTAAGTTTTTGATGTTATCTGTTACATCGATCTTTTCACCTTGTTTTACAACTTCTTTTTCGATGTCTTCTGCTTTTACTGCTGGAATTTCTTCAATTGTTCCTGGTTTTACTTCGCCTTTGAAAATAACTTTTTGATTTACTAATGATTTTTCATTATTGAATTTTAAATGGTCTGAGTTTTCAGTGTACAACTTAACGACAACATGTTTTTTGTCAGTTGTTACAGCGTCTCTGAAAGCAGTATTTGAAATTTTCTTCAAACTCTTTGGTAAGTTAGTTTCTAAAAGAAGTGAATGTCTGAATGCAGAATCTCCGATTTCTTCGATTCCTTCTCCTAGAGTTAATTTCTTAAGTCTCTTCCATTTGATATTGTGAGCGAAAGCTTGGTTACCTATTTTCTTGACATTTCCTGGAATAGTCAATTCTTCAAGTTGGTGACCTGTGAATGCTCTGTGTTGAATTTCTTCTACTGTTTTTGAAATAGAAAGTTCTTTCAATGGTGCACCTTGGAATGCTGATCCTTCGATTACCTTGATACCTTCTGGTATTTCAAGTTTTTTAAGTTTAATATTTCTTGCAAAAGTACCATCTTTAATCTTAGTCATGTTTGGAGAAATTCTAAGTTCAGTAATTTGATTTAACGAGAATGCTCCTCCTTCAACATCTGTCACAGAATCTGGTAAGATTACTTTTTCAAGTCTGTTTCCATTAAATGCAGATCCTCCAATATATTCCAAAGTTTCTGGGAAATCTACATTTTTGAAATTGTTTAATCTGAATGCATCTTCTTCAATTCTCTTAAGATTCTTTGGTAATTTAAGAGATTTCATACCATTAGCAGAGCTTACAGTATCTGTACCGAATTTAACTCCTGGATCTTTTTCTAAACTGAATGCTGATTTGCCAATCACTTCAATATCCTTGCCATCAGGATTTTTATCCGGAAGAACCAAATCTTTATTTACTTTGAACTTAGTCTTACCACTTTCGCTAAATCCTGTAATAGCATTGTCTTTATATGTGAAATCTTCACTTGTGTAAAGCGCATTTTTGTTGATAACCAAGTTATCCATAGCCTTATCCAAGTTTTCTTGTGCAGCCTTCACTTCATCAGCTGATAAATCCAAATTTGCTAGAACTTTCTTAGCTTTGTCTAGTTCAGCCTTCATAGCATCGTAGGATTCTTTTTCAAACATTTCTGGAATTAATTCTTCCGCTTTTTTGATGGAATCTCTGAGTTTTGATCTATCTGGTGCTGATTGTCTCAATTTTGCTTCAGCTTTTACCAAATCATCAAAAGCCTTATCTATTTGTTCTTGTGTTGATTTTTGGTCTTTGAATATTGCTTTTGCTTCTTCTAATACCTTGTCGAATTCTGCTAAATCATCTTTCTTGTAATCTTCTCTTACAATTGATTTAACAGCTTGTAGTTCTTTGAAAAGTTCACTTCTGTTTACATCTGTAATCAACACAACTTTGTGATATTCGTTTTCTGGAACAATATAACTTGTAGATTGCAAATGCTCAGGATTTCTTGTTTCAAGTCTTACAACACCGCTGTTTTCATATCCAGGATTATCCCTGAAAACAAAATCTCTAAACTTAAATATAGAGTAAGGAAGATTAACAATTTCTAGCTTGTTTTCAGCAAAACTATAATTGTCTATTTGAATCATATTTACATCATCAGAGATATCAAGCTTACTAATTTCATTGTTCATGAAAGATTCGCTACCAGTTTTCCACACAGTGCTTGGAATGGAAACTTCAGTAAGCTTATTATTCTTGAATGCACGTGATTCAATGGATTTCAAGCCTTCTTCAAACTTAACCTTTATAATTCCTGCGTTTTCGAAAGCAGAATCTTTGATGATAAATTCCACATCAGACTTAGGGAAAGATACGCTATTAATTTTGATATCTTTGAACGAATTTTCCTTAATTCCTTCTACTTGCTTAACTTCACCGTCAATAGTAACTTCCTTTGGAATAACCAAATCAGGATTCTTAGCTAACTTTGCTTTACCTTTTTCAGAGAAACCAGTAATTCCGAATCTGTAAGTTTCTTCTTCCATTCTTCCCTTGTATTTGAATTGTCCATAAGTGAAATCTTCTTGTGACCATTCAGTTACAGTAGGTTGTTCTTCAGATTCTCCAAGTTTAACAGTTAGTTTAATCATTAAATTCGTAGCTGAATTATTAACATTTGGTGATGCATATCCTTCGATCAATTCAAATTCTGGAAGCTTGTCTTTATCAATATTTGCTGTTACTTCAAATTCTTTTGTTTTGTCAAATTTATCCAAGTTCCAAATCTTTTCAAGAACAACTTCTTTATCATTTAAGCCTGAACTGTCAGCTTTGTTTACATAATTTGCCACAAAATCTGCGTCAATATTTTCATTAAGCCATTTTTTAAGTTCTTCCTTGCTGTTAACATTAACTTCTACTTTACCCAAATCAAGATATTTATCTGCATCAGCTATTCCTAAAGAGTTAAAATTAATTTTAATCTTTTTGAAAGGACTTTCTGACTTTACAAATTGTATTACTTCTCCATTTAATCCAGAATGTAAATTAACAGTATTAGAATTCCTGTCACCTTTTAACAAAAGTCCAGTTACACCTGATTTATCAAAAGCAGATGTCATAACAGTCTTTACTGTTGATGGAATTGTGATTTCTCCTGTTAATGAAGAATCTTTCATAAAAGCTCGTTGACCTATAAATTCCAATCCTTCATTTAATTCAACTTTGCTTAAATTATTATTCGCCGCAAAAGCCATACTATCAATTTTCTTAACAGTTGAAGGAAGCTTGATAGTTGTCAACAGATTAGCTGTGAAAGCTCCTTGTCCTATTGTTTCAACACCTTCTGGAATAACAACTGAAGTTAGTTTTTTCTTTCCAAAAGCTTGCTTACCAATAGTCATTACAGACTTTCTATTAATTTTTTCCGGAATAACTACATCAGTAGCTGTACCCTTATATTTTTTAATAGTACCCGTACTTGCATCAAAATCGAAATCACTTTCAGCAGCGACCTCTTGTTTTTGTGGAACACCACTTGCGTATATGTTTACAGGAGCAAATCCTATAACCATAGCGAAGATTAGTATCCACGAAATAATTCGTTTTCTATTCATTTTTCCCCCTTTTGATATTTAGCTATAATTTTCTTCATAAAACCATCATTTTTAATATACCCTTTTGTAAAATATGTAAACTCTTTAAGTTTAATTATTAAAATAAATCTGGATTAAATTCCTTTTTTTGTTCAATTTTTGAAATATTTAACATAAAAAACCTCCGATAAATTACCAAATATATGAATGGATATTTCTCAAATGGGTATATTATTAAATAAGAAATATTAATAGGAGGAGACTATGGACGATAAGAAACAAGATTTTAAACAAAATCTGAAAAGTTATATGTCTGACGAAAAAATTGTTCACGATGATAGTTATTTCGAAGTGAAATCTGAAAACGATGCAGAAAATAATGCTGATGTTAATAAGGTTTTGGATGAAGAACAATCAAAAGAAGACATGTTTGAAAAGATTAACCAAAAATACACTCAAAAAGAGCGCAAGGAAGATAACGAGGAATACGAAAACTACAAGCAAAACGATTCACCTGATTGGTATTTAAGTTGTGTGAAATTCATCAATGGATTTGCCCAAAAAATCTACGATTTTTACGCATCTACAAAACACGGAATCATTTATTCATTTTTGACATCAGGTTTAATCGCTGCTTTGACTAGCGCAGTGTGGGTTAGCGTTACAACAAATGGATCTCTTGGAGAATTATCGAAAGTTTTCCACAGACCTACGATTTCTATCATGACTTTGATTTTTGTACCATTAATCAACTACGCGATGACAAGGTTTATATACATGTTTACGAAAAAATACATGCGACCAACTCCACCACCTTGCACAAGAGATGTTAAGGGCGGGGTGTTTTCGATAATTAACGCGTTGTTCATGTTCATACTTACACCGCTTGGATTTATCGGTAGCATCATTGGTTGCTTCACAGGAATGATAGCTTACTCTGCAACTTTCCTAGATTTGTATTTGGAAAAAGATAGCTTCAAAGTTGGTTTGAAATCATTCTTAGCACAAATTATTATCAGAGTTATCGTATTTATCTTAGAAATTTTATTAGTAGCTTTGGTTGGTATTTTGATTTACAATTCATTTTCAAATATGATTGGATAAATTTTACCCGATCTCGTAAGAGGTCGGGTTTTTGTGTGTTTATTTTTAAAAATAAACATCGAAAATCTAATTTACCTTGTCAGCTAAAATACGTCCGTTTCTTGAATGCTTTGTTGTACTGGGTTATAATAAATGTATAAATTAAGAGGAGTTTTTATGGAAAAATTTTATGGTGAAGTGTTTTCACGTTTGCAAAAACATATTAAAACAATAGAAAAGAAACAGGGAGCGTGGATGTTCACGCTGATTATTTCAGGAGTAATTAGTTTGCTTTCATTTATGTTGTGGATGAGGATAAGTCCTCCTAATTCGTCGCAGGATTTTCTGAGTTTATCCCTTCCATTGTCGTATTTTTCGAAGACTGTCATGTCACCTTTTTCGTGTGTGTTGAGTTTTTGGATTGCGACTAGTTTTTTGAAAAAGGATATGGTGGCAAAGATATCTAACTCAGAGTTTTTGGCTAAGGCTAGCGTGTACACTTTGGTTACGATTGTACTAGCTTCTGTGTTTAACACTAGAATTCCAGTAGTTAGCGTGATTGTAAATGTCATATCGGGTTTTGTGTACAGCGTTGTGATGTATGACAAATTTAAGTCTTCTTTTTTGAACAAGGCTACTGTAACAGCTGCTATTGTGAAGATTGTTATGAGTGCGATTGGTTTTCTGATGGGTACAACTTTGTTGTTCTTCATCGTTTTGAATTAGTCGTGTGTTAGTTGGAAATTAATAAGGAGTGTTTTATGAAAAAATTGTTGGCTTTGATGCTTGTGTGTATGTTGAGCTTTCCTGTGGTTAGCGCTGCAGATAAGGATAGTGCAAGTAATACGCCTTCGAAAAAAGTAGAATCAAGTACAAATGAAAAGAACGTAAATAATACGAATGAAAAAACTAAAAATGAGAAACAACAGGAACAAATCACCACTAATGAAGATGGCGTGTTCAAAAATGTTATTCACCAAAGATTCCAAGGTGAAAACAGAGCAAAGACTGCAGTGAATGTGCAACGTCATTACTTTGCGAATACGAACAAGGTTATTCTTGTAAATGACAACGCATATCCCGATGCAATCAGTGCGACGAACGTGTCTATGGGCAAATACCCACTTTTGTACACTGGCAAGAATTCATTATCCGTTGAGACAAAATCAGCGCTTGACAAGATGTTCTTGGACGAGATTTATCTGATGGGTGGCGTGAATACTATCAGCAAAAAAGTTGAAAATAAGTTGAGAAAGAACTTCCCACACGCAAAAATAACTAGAATTATGGGAAATAATCGCTACGACACATCAGCAGAGTCTGCGAGAACACGTGCAAATACTACGAATTTGATATTTGCCGCAGGGACAAATTATGCAGATGCATTGTATGCTACAAGCCTTGCAGCACATCAAAATGCACCGATACTACTTGTAAGTAATGATGGTATTAACCAATCTACTGCAAATTACATCAAATCATTGGGAAATATCCACAACGTGACAATCGTAGGTGGAGAAATATCTGTAAATCAATCTGTCAAAAACCAAATCGAAAATCTGACTAAAAAACGTGTCACAAGACTTGCAGGTGTGGACAGATACGAATCCAGCGTTGAAGTCGCTAAGAGAGTGAACGCAAATCCAGCGGAAGTTATCACTACAAGCGGTGAAGTGTTCGCAGATGCACTCGTATCATCTACAGTTGCACAAAAAATCAAAGCGCCAATCTTGCTTGTTAAAAAAGACGTCCTACCACTAAAAGTTAGAGAATATATGAAAGACACCAACTCCATCTATAAATTGACTACAATCGGTGGATACAATACAGTTACCAAGAACAATTACTCCACACAAGTAATATTGATATCGGGACTAGACATAGACAAGCCACTCATCGATAAACAAGGAAAAGGGCTCATCAAAGCATTCACAAAAGATTACAAAAAATACTACGTCCTTCCTAACAACAAATACTACAACTCAATCAAAAAATACGACAAATTATTCGTTTATTTGAGAGACGCATTGGCAGAAGATTACAGACCATTGGAGTAACATTGAAATGAATTAGAAGAGGACAATGTCCTCTTTTTTTACGCAAAAAAATAGACGAATTGTCTCGCCTATTTACTAGGTTATTTAAAAAAACAAATAATTCAAAACATACACCGTAACGACCGACAACAAAAATCCAAGCTCCATAATTCTCGTTTTCGTTTTCTTATAAAAATCAGACGAAATCACAAAAGTTGGGCCAATCGCCACATACATAATTATAGATTTAATCAACTGCTGATTGTTCGTCACAGCACTCACAACGACGTATGTAAACACTGGAATTATCAACAAATTCACAACAGTAAGCATAATGGATGTCAAATCAAACAAACTTTTCAAATCAATGCTTGAAATTGCAAGCGCAAATGCGATTATAATCACAACTGAACTTGTCGATTGAATAATTTTCAGAGGAGTTAGTATGTATGAAAACTTGTAAATCGCACTAATACAAAAAGCTACGGAAAAGCCCATCGCCATCAAAAAGTCTGTCACATTGAAAATTCTCTTGTAAAGCATGTACACAAGATAAATCACACAAGAAATTATAATCAGATTGTTCATAATATTCTTGTCCATAACATTTTGCAAAAACGGCCTCATAACGATAATATTTGAGAAAATAAATGCAGGTTCCAACGAATCCTTATCCTTCGTGTTGATTTGGAAAATCATCGTCATAATCTTCGACAATATCCACAAATACACGAAAAATACCCCAATTTTAATATTGAACTTTTCGTAAGTAATTTCATGCAAACTAATCGCAATATTCGCAGGAATAATCACAACGTAGATTAATTTCGAGAAAAACGCGACAATTTGCTTTTCATTTGATATCGTTCTGGCAAACAAAAATACAATTGCAAACACCACCAGAACACTTATCCAGTAATTAAAATAACTCATACTATCCTCCAACTTTATTATACCATAGCAAATCAGTAAATTGGATTGTAGAGTGTCGTTCATTTATTGAAATGATTTATAAATATATGGAAGGTGTGACATTTATTCAAATATATATTATTATATATATAACCAGTATTTTAATGAGGTGTTCACATGTTTATACGAAAAATAAACCACAAATACAAAAATTTCGAGTTAGACATCGAAAATCTAGAAATAGGAAACCATAAAATTATAGGACTAATTGGAGAAAACGGTGCTGGTAAGACAACTCTGATGGATATATTATCCAAAATGATAAAAGCAAACACAAGTTTTGATGTCCAAGATTATAACGAAAATGATATTTTATACATACCTTCTCAAGTATCTCCGTATTATTTTTTAACAGTAAATGAATTTTGTAAAATTGTAAATGAATACTCCCCTTCCAGTAAAACGTCCGAAGATTTAATAGTTGAACTTGGATTGGAAGATAAGAAAGATACTTTAATTTCTGAATTATCTGAAGGAATGAAGAAAAAGTTAACTCTGATTAACATTTTAATGGGTGATTATTCCCTAATAATTATGGACGAACCATTTAATAGCATTGATCTAAAATATTCTTATGAAATCAAAAAATTAATCCTTCAATTGAAGGAAAATTCTACAATTTTGATTTCATCACATATTTTAGACAGCCTTATTGATATATGTGATGAGTTTGTGCTTTTAAAAAATGGTAAGGTAAAAAAAGTATTCGCCAATTCAAAAGATAAGAAGCAACTGGAGGACGAGATTTTTGAAAGAAATATTTAAATTGGATATGAAACTACGTTTTAAGGAAATAAAAATAGATAAAATATCAGGTGCAATCCAATTCATTTTGATAATCTCAGCGATTTTTTTATTTTTAAAATATTTGAGTTCTCTTCCATCAGACCATTATGTGATAAAAGCTTTATTTGCGTTTTTCTTAGCTTTTATGGGATTTTTCAAGATAAGAACTGATAGTATAACTCAAAGAGAAATGGATTTTATGACCTTTTTCCCAAGCTTCAACAAAACGCAAGTCAGAAAATACTTCATGTATAAGAAAGCTACGATTACATACATCTTCATAATTTATTTGTTGTTTCCAACTTCTGTAGATATTCTGGAAATAAAATCTTTCTTTATGTATGGTTCGATTATTTATTTTTACATGTTTGTGGATACATTATTTTTTTATGTGACAGAAAACACAAGAAAATCAAATATACTGTACACAGCCCTTAGAATTTCATATTATGTTTTATTATTTTCTAGTTTGAATTTCCCAAATTTGGGAATTGATTTAGAAAAGTTACTACCAAAATTGCAATTATGGTACATGATTCCAACGTTTACAATCCTTTTTTGTGTTAACCCACTTCTGTTGAAATCACCAAATCAGAAAGGACAATAAATGACAAAACTAGTATTTCGCTATATTTTAAGGGATAAAATTAAATACGAAATTATCGTAATACTATTCATAAGTGTGTTTTCATCTATAAATTCACCACAGAGTTTATATGGATTGAATTTCTCCACTACTTTATTAAGTATACTTTTCATATTGTATTTTAGTGTTATGAATGCACACAAATCAAAGTTCTTGCTCTTATATCAGCCAAGAAATGTTAAACATCTTAGAAAAGATACCATAAAATCAATGTGCTACTTGTCTAGTATTTTCTTGGTTTTGGCTGTTATATTGGATATTCTTGTATTGAAATCACTCTATCTAACAGAATATTATCTTGTAAGCATGATAATATTTTATATTTCTACGAGAATTGTCAAAGTAAACATAGAAAAAAATACTAGAATTAATGAACCCATAATAAAATTAAAGGAATGTCTTCTAGTTTTACTCATAGCATTGGGGTTAATGGTTATGATTTTGGCTACAAAAATTCTAATTTTCAGTAATTTGTTGCAATAAAATTGATATATCGTTGACATTTTGTAAACATTTTCCACGTTGCAAATCAATAAAAGGGGTATAATAAATTTAAGGAGGATAATATCATGAAGAGGAAATTATTATTAGTATTATTGGCATGCGCTATGCTAAGTTCTTGTGGAGTGAAAAACGTTGGAAATACTGGCACTAGAACTTCTGGAGAAAATGGCATACATATCAAAAACGGTGACTCAGAAGTAAGTATCGGAAAAGATGGAATCAACGCTAAGAATGGCGACTCCGAAGCAAAAATCGGAAAAGATGGAATAGTCGCAAAAAACGGTGACTGCGAAGCAAACGTCAGCAAAGATGGAGTAAAAGTGCAAAACGGACTCGACCTTGAAGGAGAAGACCCAGAAACAAAAGAAAAAAGAAAAAATAACGTGTTCTTGGACGAAAACAAAATAAAAGAAATGGAATTAAAAGAAAATTACCTTCAAAAAGATGACATTAATGATTGGGAAATCAAATTGGACAAACAATCCCAAACATACACAATAAAATACAAAGCACTACATCAAAAACACGAAAACGAAAGAGACGCCGTCACAGGTCAATTGCTCAAAGGAATGACATCGCCAACTTCAAGATAGTGTAAAAAAAAAGTAAAACAGACAAAGGAGCGTTCAGTTAGAAATTTTGGAAAATCAAGTTTAACTGATATCCTTTAAGCGCTACATGTCTTATATATTAAATTGTTTTGTGGAACTTCTTATCCTTACCATCTTAACCTCGTAATTTTGAGTATAAAAAAGACGATAGAGTTTTAATTTCTATCGTCTTTTGCCTTTACAATGATGTTTTTAAATCTTTTTTGACCAATATATTTTTAATGTCTTTGATAATATTATTTGTACAAATGCCACTATCATTAACGCTAAAAAGGCTTCATAACTTACATATGCTACAATTAGAGAAACAATTACAATAACCATTGAAAATATAGGTATTATATTTGCTCCTGACTTCATCTTTATTAATATCATTCTTTCATCTGTTTCTTTAGTATACATCTTTTCCAATATATCTCTATTTCTATATGCTCTAATAAGCATTGCCATATAGAATACAGATACTAGTTCAAGTCCAGTAAAAAATCCTACTACATAATCTGTCACATCTTCTTTTAATGGAAATTTATATTTTAAATAAAAGTTTCTAATAATAACTGCAAGTAATGCAACTATACATAATAAGACTAAAATACTAATTCTAAATCCTATCTCTTTTTTATAATTTTCTAATTTGTTCATATTAATCATCCTCCTCTATACTAAATATTTCTTTAATACTCATATCAAAAAACTTAGCAATTTTAAAAGCCAACGGCAGTGACGCTATATATTTTCCAGTTTCAATGGAAGTTATGGTCTGTCTTGTTACTCCAACTTCATTTGCCAATTCTTCTTGAGTTATTTTACGCTGTTTTCTTAATTGAGAAATTGTGTTTTTCATTTTCCTCCTCCAATAGCAAGTTCGCTTTACATATATAGTATAGTTCGCTTTGCTTTTTATAATTTCTTAAATAAAAAAAAATACCAGAGCTAGTTTAGTCCTAGCTCTGGCATTATGTCCAACTGTGTGGGGTCAGTTCATACTCCTGTGTGGTCGTTTTCTTGTGCCGAATTTTATCGCACACCAAAAAATATGCTCTAATCATACTTTGCGGTATCTTCAGCTACCTTCTGTAATGGCTCATTTGAAACAATATCAGCATAATTCACAATATTCGTTTCATTAGTGGTAAATGAGCCACCAACACCAAAGAACTTCTCAAAGAATGATTTAAACTTTTCAATAACACCTTGCTTCTTAGTAGTTCTGTCGCCACCACCGAAACGAGATATAGGAGGCATAAGTCTATCTATGTCCGTACCTGTTGTTTTGATTTCGCCATCACAAAAGGCATTCTCAATGAACTTCCTTGTTTCAAGCTCTTTAAGTTTTTCTTCCTTAATAATCTGAACAAGTTCCTCTTCTCGTTTTTCAGCCACATAATTGTGCCATTCAGTCATAACATCCTCAACATCATTGATACCAGAAATAAAGGTTTCAATAAGCGCTTTCTTACTACGAAGTTCTGGACTGGCATCAATAGCCTTTTTGATTGTAATAAGCACTTCTTTATCTTCGCAGTGGCTGTCATGATACTTCTTAACAAGCATAAGGATATAGTCGATATTGATTTCTATCTGTTTAATAAGTTCAACTTCAAATACAACATCATCTGTAATATCTGTGCTTTCACCACGTTCTCGTATTTTTTTCCATTCATCACGCAAATCTTGATACCTGCCAAGATAATCCTGTAAATCACGTTCAGAAATCATCTCTAGCCCTTCAAATTCATCAAATGCAACCAATAGATTTCTCATGCGTAGAATTGCACCAAATAATGAGATGAAATCCTTCTGGTTCTGTTCACCTATAATTTGTGTCTCTGAAAGTGGGAATTTGGAAGTTAAGTCATCCATCATATCCATATATCCTGGATACTTTTTTCCATCAATACCTTCATAACCATAGTAGTAATCTTTGAAACTCTTCATCAGAACAATACCACCTGCATTCTTATCACCGAAAAGGGAAATAGCAGCGTCTACTCGTTTCTGAAGGTTTCTAAAACATACAATATTACCAAAAGTCTTAATGGAATTAAGAATTCGGTTTGTTCTTGAAAATGCCTGAATAAGCCCATGCATCTTGAGCTTCTTATCTACCCACAGTGTATTTAATGTAGTAGCATCAAAACCTGTTAAGAACATATTTACAACGATGAGCAAATCAAGTTCCTTATTTTTCATACGAAGCGATACATCTTTATAATAATTTTGGAACTTATCGCTATCTGTCGAATAATTAGTATGGAACATCTCGTTATAATCTTTGATTGCCATGTCAAGAAAATCTCTCGATGACTGGTCAAGTGCTGATGTATCTTCCGAGTTTTCCTCATCAAGGATACCATTTGTACCTTCGTCATTTTCGGGCTCATTTGCACCATAACTATAGATGGTTGCGATACGAAGTTTCTTCGTAGGATCATTCTCCATCTGCTTTTTAAATTCCTGATAATATAACTTTGCCATAGTAACAGAGCTAACTGCAAAGATTGAGTTAAATCCACTTACACGTTGTTTCTGTTTAATTTCTTCTATAACACCATTCTTGCCGGATGCAACTTCTGAAATATTGGTAAGCGTGTTGTAAATATATGATTTATCACCACGATAAGTTTTTCTATCAAAGTTGTTAAGAATATATTCCGTCACAAGCTTGATACGTTCAGGAGCCATCATAGCCTTTTCGCGAGCAATATCCCATACCTGTTCATCATCGATATCATCATCCATACCCATTGTCTTGACATAGTCGACTCTGAATGGCAGTACATTCTTATCATTGATGGCATCAACAATAGTATATGTATGCAACTGGTCGCCAAAAGTCTGCTCTGTAGTAAAAAACTGAGTCTTACTTGAGCTTGCTGTATTTGCAGGAAAGATTGGTGTTCCTGTGAAACCGAATAAATGATATTTCTTAAAACTTCTTACAATAGCGGCGTGCATATCACCGAACTGACTTCTATGACATTCATCAAAGATGATTACAACGTGTTTGTTGTATACTTCATGTTCTTTATTTTTCTTTATAAATGTTGCAAGTTTCTGAATAGTCGTGATGATAATGTGACAATTGGTGTCTTCCAACTGCTTTTTAAGAACGGCAGTAGAAGTATTGCTGTTAGCTGCACCTTTTTCAAAACGATCATATTCTTTCATAGTCTGGTAGTCCAAATCCTTACGGTCAACCACAAATAGAACCTTATCAATGTAAGGAAGAAGTGACGCCTGTCTTGCAGTTTTAAATGATGTAAGAGTCTTACCCGATCCTGTCGTATGCCAGATATACCCACCTCCAGCAACATCACCATATTTTTTATAGTTATTAGCTATCTCAATACGATTCAAAATACGCTCCGTTGCAGTAATCTGATAAGGTCTCATTACCATAAGCATATTTTCAGAAGTGAAAATACAATACTTCGTGATTATATTAAGAATAGTATGTTTTGCAAAAAATGTTCTTGTGAAGTCAATCAAATCAGGAATAACACGATTGTTTGCATCCGCCCAAAAGCAAGTAAATTCAAAACTGTTGCTTGTTTTGCCTTTCTTTGCAGTAGATACAGCATTTACATCCTTTATAGCATTGAAACGGGTACTGTTAGAATAGTACTTCGTGTTAGTTCCATTTGAGATAACAAAAATCTGCGTATATTCAAACAGACCACTTCCTGCCCAAAAAGAATCACGCTGATATCTATTGATTTGGTTGAAAGCCTCACGAATAGCCACTCCTCTGCGTTTTAATTCAATATGCACAAGAGGAAACCCATTTACGAGAATTGTAACATCATACCTGTTGTCGTGCCTTGATCCGTCAGCCTTTCCAATAACGTACTGATTGATAACCTGCAAAAAGTTATTGTGAATATTTTTCTTGTCAATAAGTGTGATGTTTTTCGTACTGCCATCATCTCTTTTTAATACTTGAACATTATCCTCTTGAATTTTTCTAGTCTTTTCCACAATTCCTTCATTCTGATTGGCGATACAATTCTTGAAGAACCTATCCCATTCAGAATCAGAAAATTGGTAAGCATTCAACCTTTCAAGCTGACTGCGAAGGTTGGTGATCAAATCTTTTTCTGTGTGTATATGAAGATACTCGTATCCTTGTTCTGTCAGCATACGAATAAACTCTTTTTCCAGTTCAGCCTCTGACTGATAGTTGTTAGAACGTGCCATCACAGGCTCGTATTCAGTAACAACTGTATTTTCACTTGTAGCTGCCACAATATTAAAATATGTCATACAAACACCTCCTTGTTAGATTATAACTGTTCGAAAGAAAGCAGCTTATCTCTGTAAAATTCATATTGTTTTTGTCTTGCTTCTATTTCAGCAGGGAGACCTTCTGAAATATCGTTACACAAGGAATCAAATCTATCGAGGATACCTACAATACGTTCCTGTTCCGCTAAAGACGGCAGTGGAATGTTTATTTTATTCAGATTCTTCTGATTCAGTTTTGGCTGTGCACCACCACTAATCCAAGGGGATAAATCAATAGAATTCAAATAAAACTCCACATATCTTCTGGTAGCATAGGTTTCAAATCTAAGAACATGAGCATGATTATTTACCCAGTTCTTTCCGGAAATAGAAAACGCAATCGGTGTAGAACGAGCTAAAAGATTCGCTCCGTCTTCTGATACCAGAAGATAATCACCATCAAAAATATAATCACTTACATAATCTACAATTCCAGATGCACCATAGTATGGATATTCACCAGCTTCACGATTTCCACTTGATACAGGTTTTCTCAGACTATCACAGTTTTCTGCAATTTCTTCTAACGCAACTGTTTTTATAGAATCATCAACTTTCAAAAGCTCATCTGTATAATATTCATACTGTTTCTTACGAGCTGTAAGCTCCGCTGTAAGCTCCGCTGTAAGTAACGTGAAAGAGTCCAATATACGGACTATTTCACGTTGTACCTCCAATGGAGGTACGGGAATCGCTATCTTATCAAAATCACTAACAGACAAAAAAGGCTGACTGCCCTTTTTACGTGAAGGTAAATCTAATGTTGTCAATACATAGTATAAGTATTGAGAGTCTACTTTTTCTTTATCAACTACTGTGGCTATTGTTCCGTTATATGTAACAAAACACTTGCCTTTAACTCTATTTATTAATCCAACAGCTCCTATATGACCTATAATTGTTACATCTTCACAGTTATATTCATCTATATGAGATACAATGCCATTTGCACCATAAACGTCATATTGTCCACCTGTATCTTCAGGGATTTTATTTCCTTTACCATATCTGAAAGCAAATAAAGTTTTATCAGATAATGGTTTATATTCCACCCCATTAGGGCATAATTCCTGAATCAATTCTTCTAATCTGCTCATACGTTACACCTCTGTCTCTCGTGTAGGCAGGCAGGCGATTATCTTATCAATCTCATCACGAAGAACCTGCTCACGAGCGACAATTTCTTTGATTTCTGCATTTAGCTTAACGATATCAATCTTTTCTCTTGTGTCCTCTGCTTCAACATAAGTTGATACAGAAAGGTTGTAGTCATTTTCTTCAACTTCATCATACGTTGCAAGATGTGAGAAATGTTCGATTTCACTGCGATTTGCAAAGCAGTTCACAATTTTATCCATATTATCTTGAGTAAGTTTATTATTGTTTGTGACCTTGATGCACTCTTTTGTTGCATCGATAAACAGCGTTTTATTATCTGTCTTGTTCTTTTTCATCACCATAATACAAGTTGCAATTGAAGTTCCAAAAAAAAGATTAGGTGGCAGTTGAATTACACAGTCAATAAAGTTGTTATCAATCAGATATTTTCGTATTTTCTTTTCAGCTCCGCCACGGTACATAATACCAGGAAAACATACAATCGCAGCTGTTCCGTTACTTGCAAGCCAAGAAAGTGAATGCATGATAAAGGCAAGGTCAGCTTTGCTTTTTGGTGCAAGAACACCTGCAGGAGAAAAACGAGAATCATTAATAAGTAATGGATTATCATTACCAGCCCACTTGATTGAATAAGGCGGATTTGAAACGATAAGTTCAAAAGGTTCATCATCCCAATGTGCTGGAGCTATAAGGGTATCTTCGCAGGCAATATTAAATTTATCAAATCCAATATCGTGTAAAAACATATTGATACGACAAAGGTTATAGGTTGTAATATTGATTTCCTGTCCATAAAAACCATTACGAATCTTATCTCTACCAAGTATTTTTTCCGCCTTTAAAAGTAGTGAACCTGAACCACAGGCTGGATCGTACACCTTATTGATCTCTGTTTTTCCAACTGTACCAAGTCTTGTAAGAAGTTCTGATACATCAGCAGGAGTAAAGAACTCTCCACCCGATTTACCAGCATTTGATGCATACATTGTCATTAGATATTCATAGGCATCACCAAATGCATCAATATCATGATCCTTAACATCTCCAAGATTCATATCAGCCACGCCATCAAGGAGTTTACAAAGTTTTTCGTTTCTCTTTGCAACAGTAGATCCAAGTTTGTTACTGTTTACATCAAAATCATCAAATAGACCTGCAAAGTCGGATTCTGATTCACTGCCTTTTGCGGATTCCTCTATGTGGCGGAATGCCCTTTCAAGTGTTTCATTAAGGTTCTCATCATCCTTGGCTTTTGCCCTTACATTACAAAATAGTTCAGATGGAAGAATGAAAAAGCCTTTTTCTTGTACAAGACCTTCTCTTGCCTGTTCAGCCATCTCATCAGACATCTGTGCAAAATCAAAATCAACGTTCCCTGCTTCAATTTCGCCGGTGTTTATGTAGTTAGTAATATTTTCAGAAATATATCTATAGAACATAGTACCAAGTATGTAGTTTTTGAAATCCCATCCATCTACAGCACCACGAAGTTCATCTGCAATTGCCCATATTGCTCTGTGAAGTTCATCACGTTCCTGTTCTTTTTTATTATCAATAGGCATTATCTTTTTCCCTCCACTTCAAAATCAAGCCATGCCTCTTCGACATCTGAATAATCAACATCATGTACTAGGCAGAACTCTTTTATATTTTTCATAGCATTAAGATTATGCTTTGCTTTGCCACCTTCCCATCTATTCACAGTAGAAAATGCCACTTTAATTTCTTTGGCAAAGTCTTGCTGTGTCAGAAAGCATCGTTGTCTAATTCTTTTAATTTCATCTGGAAATCTCATTATGCATCTCCTTTTGGTAAATGTTTCAATAATATAGCGTTATTATACCATGTAACCATAGTTTTTACTATCTCCCAAGGCTACATATAGTGTGTGCTTCAATCATCCCAGTGTCCGTTAAAGCAAACAATCGAAGCTTACGAATATCACCATAGAAAATTTAATGTTTCTTATGAGCGACGCTTCGAACGATGAAATCTTCATTTCATATTTTAAAAACAAGATTTCTGAAGTGAGGCTGAGCGAATAAGATTATTAAATTTTCTACCCCATCTCTTCCATTAAAAAAGACGTATCACACGATACGCCTTTATTGTTGTCTATTATTTTTTGCTTTTTATTGCTTTTAAGATTTCTCCTGCTGCGAATGGCAATAATGCGCATGGCAAGATTACTTTGTAGTGTTCAAGGTGAAGTGGTATTGTTTCGAATACATCATTTACTCCAGGAATGTAGATTACCGCAATCATCAATAATAATGAAAGTGATGTTCCCATTACTAATGCTTTGTTTGTGAATAATCCGATTTGGAATACTGATTTGTGTTCACTTCTTACTGAATAACTTCTTAGTAATTCTGATAGAATCAATGTTGCAAATGCAACTGTTCTTGCAGATTCGATGTGTCCATCAAAATGGTTCAATCCGTAGTTGTAAGCGAACAATGTTGCAACTGTAATGGCTAATGATTGAACGATAATGCTTAGTCTCATGTTTTTGTCGATGATTGGTTCTTTTGGTGAACGAGGAGCTCTGTTCATGATGTCAGCTTCTCCTTTTTCAACTCCTAGTGCCATTGCTGGGAATGAGTCTGTCACTAAGTTTAACCATAATAATTGAATTGGGATAAATGGTGTGTCCCATTTGAACATTATCGCCAAGAATACGATAAGAATTTCTGCGATGTTACAGCTTAGTAGGAATGATACGAATTTTTTGATGTTGGAGTAAATTATTCTTCCTTCTTCTACTGCGTTAACAATTGTTGCAAAGTTGTCGTCTGTAAGGATAACTTCTGATGTGTTCTTCGCAACGTCTGTTCCAGTGATTCCCATCGCAATTCCGATGTCTGCTTTTTTGATTGCAGGTGCATCGTTGACGCCGTCACCTGTCATCGCTGCAATGTGTCCATTTTCTTTTAATGCTGTTACGATTTGTACTTTGTTTTGTGGAGAAACTCTCGCGTAAACTCTCTTTTCTTTTACGATTTCACGGATTTGTTCGTCTGACATATTGTTAAGTTCAGCTCCCATGATTGCTTGTGAATCATCCGTACAAATTCCCAAATCTTTTGCGATTGCAACTGCTGTTTCTAAGTAGTCTCCAGTAATCATAACTGGTGTGATTCCCGCAGTTTTACATTCTTTGATTGCATCTTTTACTTCTAGTCTTGGTGGATCTATCATTCCAGATAATCCTACAAATACCATGTCTTTTTCGATATTTTCGGATGTAATTTCATTTGGCAATTCTTCGTGTTCACGAAGTGCATAAGCTAGTACACGAAGTGCTTGCTTAGCGTATTCGCTGTTTTTCGCCAATAATTTTTGTTTTAATTCTTCTGTTAGTGGTTTGATTTCGTTGTCGATTAAAATCTTGCTACATTTTTCGATAACTATATCTGGTGCACCTTTTGTGAAGGATACAACTTTGTCAGTTAAGAATTTGTCGTGGAATGTAGTCATCATTTTTCTTTCTGAATCGAATGGAATTTCTTCTATTCTAGGATAGTTTTGATTGGATTCATCTTTTGTGATGTCTTGTTTTCCTGCTGCTGTGTGAAGTGCTCCTTCAGTAGGGTCTCCAACGATTTTGTAAGTTCCGTCTTCTTCGATTAGTTTTGAATCATTTGTAAGACTCATTATGTGAAGCAAAGTGTTAAGAGATTTGATGTCATCTTCTTGCATTTTACGGTCTTGAATCAAATAATCTCCAACAGGTTTGTATCCAGTTCCTGTGACATCGACATCAGTTCCATCGACGTAGATTTTCTTCACAGTCATTTCGTTTTGAGTCAATGTACCAGTCTTGTCGGAACAAATTACAGTTGTTGTTCCCAATGTTTCAACAGCCAAAAGTTTCTTGACGATGGCGTTTTTCTCTGCCATTCTTCCCATTCCCAAACTAAGCACGATTGTAACTATAGCTGGTAGTCCTTCTGGAATCGCCGCAACGGCAAGTGATACTGCAGTCATAAGCATATTCAATGCATCAAAATCATACACGAAATATCCAACTGCAAACACAATTGCGCATACAACAACTGTTACGATACCCAATTGCTTAGACAATTGTGCAAGCTTTCTTTGAAGAGGAGTTTCTTCGTCTTCAACCTGTGATAAACTCGTTGCGATTTTACCGATTTCTGTGTTTTGTGCTGTTTCTACAACGACACCCTTCGCTCTACCGTAACTTACGATAGAAGAACTGTACGCCATGTTTGTTCTGTCGCCAATTCCTGCATCTGTCGTAATCTCATCCTTCGCGTTCTTTTCAACAGCAACAGATTCACCAGTCAACGATGATTCGTCGATTTTCAAGTTAGTAGATTCCAATAATTTCAAATCGGCAGGGATAATATCTCCCGTTTCCAATTCAACGATATCTCCTGGAACCAAATTTTGAGAATCCACTTCCATAATCTTGCCGTTTCTTATAACCTTGGCTTTAGGACTTGCCATTTTTTGCAAAGCTTCTATTGCTTGTTCCGCCTTACCTTCTTGATAAATCGAAAGAACCGCATTCACAATAACGATAGCGATGATAATAATACTATCTGTGACTTCCCCAATAGCCATGGATAAAATAGATGCCAATAGCAAAATAATTATCATAGGATCCAAAAATTGATCCTTTAATTTGGCTGCCATGGACTTTTTCTTCTTTTCTTTTAATACGTTCTTGCCGTATTTTTCTAACAAACTCGTTACCTTACTGTCGGATAGACCATTGTTTTGATCAGTGTCCAAACTTTTGATAACACTCTCATTAGATTCCTTGTACCAATCCAATCTCTTACCTCCTGTTAATTTCATAATAAAAAAAACTTTCACCATTTCTGGCAAAAGTCTTGCTAACCAAAGTGGCTTTGTGCCGGGTTTTAACCGTAATGACGACACAATATTTTTAAGCTACTCCCTCTTGTATATTAATTTTACCAAAAATATTATATTAAATCAATTATTTTATTATAACTTGAAAAGTATCGTGTTCCTTTTTCATATTCACAACTTTACAGCCCTCGTAATCGTGTGTGTCGATGAATGTGTCCACGATTGTTGGATCTTTTGTGAAATGCATTGGGAACAAAACTTTTGGATTGCATTTGTCGACAAATTCATTCACACCCAAATCGTATCTCTCCTTTAATCTAGGATCAACTGGGAAAAATCCTATGTCAACATGCCCAATCTTGTCGATTTCCTTGGAGAAATCCTGTTGCATCTTTTCTTTTTCTTCTTCGGTGTCTTCTTCCCACGCCCAATTGTTCAAATCTCCAGCGAAGAAAAATTTCAAATGATTCGCTTCAAAATACACGCTAATTCCCATATCAGTAGAACCAAGCGCTGTAAAATCTGCACCGTACACAGAAGTCGATTCACCAACTTCAAGTTTTATAACTTTTTTACCGAAATGCTTCTTCAAATCTTCGATATTATCTTCTCCCAAAAATACAACATTGTCCTTCGTATCGTAATCAAAAATCTCTTCGTATACATCTTCTGAGACAATATATGTAATATCACTAGAATTTTCATAATCAAAAATACTCTCATTGTAGTGATCTGCGTGTGAATGAGTCACCACGAAAATCACCTTCTTATCGTTCACATTTTTTGGCAAAGTTCCTTGAAAATAATCGAAAATAATAATCTTGTCTTCAAACTCCAAAGAAAATGAACTGTGGTATATATATCTAATGTTTAAACTTTGTTCCATTAAAAATCCTCCTCGTATATATTTACCCATAAACAGACATTTTACGCAAGTAAATGTATCAAATATTTTATAAATCCACAAAATTTTCACTTGTAGTATAATATTAATAATGAAAGGATGAGTTTATGAAAAAAACTAACGCAATGAGAATGCTCGACAAAGAAAAAATTGGGTATAAATATATAGAATACTCTGTAGGAGACGATGTAAGCGGAGAAAATGTCGCAAACAAATTGAATGAAGACGAGGCTTACGTGTTCAAAACACTTGTCACAGTTTCCAACACGAACGAAAATTTTGTGTTCGTTGTGGCTGTAAAAGACGAGCTTGACCTGAAAAAGTGTGCGAAAATAGCCGGAGTGAAAAAGCTTGAAATGATTCACGTTAAGGATTTGTTGAAAACTACGGGCTACATAAGAGGCGGTTGCTCTCCTATCGGAATGAAAACAAAATTTAAAACTTTTATAGACGAAAGTTGTGAAAATAAAGAATATATTTACGTGTCTGGAGGCAAAATTGGAGCGCAAATCAAAATCGCTCCCAAAGATTTGATAAAAATTTGTGATATTACTGTAGCAGACATTAAAAAGGAGTAAAAATGGATTACGAAAAACAGCTTGAAGCTGTAATTAACTACATTAAAAGCGGAGAAAAATTAAAGGAAGAATTCACTGTCGGAATGGAGATGGAACATTTCATCATAGACAAAGATACTTTGAAGACTGTGTCGTATTTTGGCGAAAACGGAGTCGGAGAAACTCTCAGAGAACTTCACGAAGGAGGATGTGTCGCTTACAAAGAAGGAGATTACATTCTTGGACTTGAAAATGATGATTTGGCAGTGTCGACAGAACCTGGAAGCCAATTCGAAGTTGCTTTGTCATCGAAGTGGAACATCGACGATTTGAAGGATATTTACATCAAAAATATGAGAAAACTTGTTGAAGTTTTCGATAAGAAAAACCAAGCTATGGTGACTTTGGGCTATCATCCTGTGACTAAAATCGACGAGATTAAAATCTTGCCTAAAAAAAGATACGATTTTATGTACAAATATTTCAACGAAAGAGGAGACATGGCTCACAATATGATGAAGGGCACTTGCTCTTTACAATGCAGCATCGACTATTCATCCGAAGAAGATTTCGTTAAGAAATACAAAATTGCAAACTGTTTGTCTCCAGTATTCTACACATTGTTCGACAACGCATATATTTTCGAAGGAGAGCCTGCAAAAAGTCGTAACATGAGAGAAATTATCTGGGAAAACACAGACACTGACAGATCCGGAATGTATCCTTTTAGTTTCGATGATGATTTGAGCTACAAGAAATACGCCGAAAATATATTAAACACGCCGTTGATTTTCTCAATTGACGAAAACCACGAACAATACTATGTTGGAGGAAAAACTTTCAAGGAAGTATTCGAAGACGTTAGAGATACTGATATGATTTTCCACGCATTATCCATAGTATTTCCCGATGTAAGAGCGAAACGATACATCGAAATCAGAATGATGGACGAAATCAAATATCCACTTAATTTCTCAGCAGTAGCCCTAATCAAAGGATTGTTCTACGACGATACTAACTTAGACAAATTATCTGAGCTATTCAAAAATATGACATATGAATCTTGCATGAAAGCAAAACTAGATGCACGTGAAAAAGGACTGGATGCTACATTTATGAATGTAAACATGTTAGAGTTTTGCAAAATGCTTATGGATATGGCAAAGGCAGGACTTCCTGCAAATGAAATCGGCTATCTTATTCCACTAGAAGAAATGTTGGAAAAAGGAATGAATCCTAGAGATCAGTTCGAGAAAATTTACAAGGAAAAAGGACTTCGTGAAGCTGTAGTTGCAAATGAAATTAAATTGGAGGATTTAGATGTTTAATGACGAATATTCATTAGAATTATATAAAATAATACGAGAAGACGAAGATATGTATTATAGGGATTTCGTGGATTTTATCGCCAAAACAAAAGTTTCTAAGGCCATTTATCACGGAGAACCAATCCCTATGACCTACCAAGGACTTTTCTACAACAAAAAGAACCGCTCAGATTTTGTATATATTTCAAATGTTTTGATGAGCATGACTGACAAAATCACCAAAGAATTTGTGGAAAATCCCGAATATCGTAAAATATTCCAATTGGATCCAGCAATCGAAGAACTAGTGCTTCACGATCCAGGCTACGATGTTCCCGTTCCAATCTGTCGCTACGACGTGTTCTACGACGGAGTAAACTACATGCTTTGTGAACTCAACACAGACGGATCATCTGCGATGAACGAAGACAACACATTAGGACAACTTCTTCTTCAAACAAAAGCTATGCAAAAATTCATGGAAAAACACTCAGTCGAAAACATCGACATGTTCACTCCATGGGTTTGGGAAACAGCTGATATGTACAAGAAATACGTATCCGATAAGAAACCAAACATTGCAATCGTGGATAATTTGGAAGTGGGAACTCCTAACGAATTTGATGAATTCAAAAGAGTCTACGAAGAAAATGGATTCAACTGCGAAATCATCGACATCAGAGATTTAGAATACAAAAACGGCAAATTGTGCCACGGAGATTATGTGATAGATTTGGTTTACAGAAGAATTGTAACATTAGAATTGTTGAAAATAAAAGATCAAATCAAACCATTCTTAGACGCTTACATGGACAATGCATTCTTCATGGTGGGATCATTCAGGTCACAATTAATGCACTCCAAGTTAATATTTGAAATCTTCAGAGACGAACAAACACAAGCTTTGTTGAATACTGAAGAAAAGAAATTCATCGACGAACACGTTCCTTTCACCAAAAAAATCGAAGAACGTGACGCTTACGAAATCATAATGAACAAAGATAAATACATCTTTAAACCAATTGACGGCTACGCATCACTTGGAATATACGTAGGAAGTGAAATGAGAGAAGAAGAATTGCAAGAAAAACTTCCAGAATTTATACGCACAGGCTACGTCTTCCAAGAATATTACGATATGAATAAGTGCGAGTTCTTGGAATTCGAAGAAAAATCTCCCGTACTCAACAAATTCACACAAGTTGTGGGACTGTTCATCTACAACAAACACTTCGTAGCCCCTTACACACGAATCGGAAAAGATAACGTCGTAAGCGGCGCCAGAAAATACTACACAGCACCTAACTTGTTCATAAATGAGTAATAAAAAGCCACATTGTGTGGCTTTTTTGTGTGCAGATATGATTCTTTAATTTTTGCAAATAAAAAAGTTATTTGTAGAATTAAAGCTCGTACTACAAATAACTTTTTTCAACATTTATATATATTTTTCCTATGATCGACATCTACAACGCAGATTATTAATTTATCGTCATCAATCTCGCAAATAATTCTGTAGTTCGACACTCTGTATCGCCAAAATCCTCTCAAATTGGCTGACAACGCCTTACCTCTTGCACGTGGCTCTTCTAATTGACCTACTTTCTCCATATAATGAATAATCATTTTTTGAATAGGCTTATCGAGTTTTTTCAAGGATTTTAGTGATTTTTCTGAATAAATAACCCTCATATACCCAACTCTTTTTTTACCTCATCATTACTGTAAAATTTCATTTGGTCTTTGTTTAGAAGATACTCATTAATTATTTTTTCATCATACTCTTGTTCAATTTTTTCCAATAATGATTCTCTTGCCCAGTCGGATAAAGTTTTGTTTTTTTCTTTTGAAACATTTGTGAAAAGTTCCTTATCCGATTCGCTCAATCTAATCGTTATAGTAGCCATAAAATCACTCCTTTTATTGTGTTACATCGTAACACAATTGTAATATAAATCTTTTACTAAGTCAAGCCTAAAACTTACGATCCCATCATTTTGTTGTGGCTTTTTTGGTGAAAGATTAAAAATTATTCCGATTAATTTCATCCCCAGATACACAATCATCTATTTTTGTATGTAATCCTTCTATTATTTTTTCTTTTTCTTGTGAATTTGAATATATTCTTAAAGTTTCCATTATCCCGTTATAATCTGACTCACTAAGCACGACAACATTTCCCATTTCTGTGGTAACTTTTAGCTGTTCATTTGATTTTATTAATTCGTCAATCATTTCGGATAAATTATCCCTGAAATTTTCTGCAGTTGTGATTTTCATTACCTCAACTCCTTCTATTTTTATTATATCCTATATTATTCTAATACAGTGCTGGACTTTTATGCGCATTATGCGTATTATTAAAGCATAAGGAGGTTAGACGATGTTAAAATCATATCCTGCTATTTTTCATAAAGAAGAAGATTCTTATTGGGTGGAATTTCCAGAGTTTGGCGGTGGAACTGAAGGAGATAATATCGAAGAAGCAATGGTGAATGCTCATCAAATGTTAGAAAGCGTGTTGGCGACTTTCATTGATGAAGATATTCCACTTCCTAAACCAAGTGATATTACAAAAATAAAAGTTGAAGATGGATTTACGTCTATGATTCAAGTTGATCCCACACCATTTATAAAAAACAACAAAACCATCAGAAAAAATGTTACAGTCCCTGAATGGTTGGTTAGACTTTGTGATCGCCAAAATATCAATTATTCTGAAGTTTTGACCACAGCTCTTGAAAAGAAAATCAACGCATAATTTTGTAAATATTTTTATTCCCTAAGCCACATTGTGTGGCTTTTATTATGTGTGGTTTTTATGATTATTGCTCTAAATTTATCAAATTTTACATCATACTTTTTCCATTAGTATTTGTCTGAAAATATTCATAAATAAAAAACTTAATCTATAGATTTATAATTACCAGCATGATATAATTATATATAATATATCGTTTATTTATGGGAGAAAAGAAAAACTATGAAGAGCAAAATCAAAGATTTTTTATTCTTTATAATTTCAATAGTGTTGCTATATGGAATTCTTTTTTATCTTGGATTTACCTGCCCGATTAAGGCAGTAACAGGAATATCTAGTCCAGGTTGTGGAATGACAAGAGCGTGGATATCTTTAATTAAACTAAACCCACGAATGGCTTTTTATTATCACCCCTTATTTCCATTACCCGCAATAGTTTTCCTTGGTTACATTTTTAGAAAAAATTTACCACACAAACTTAAAAAAATCAGCATAATTATAATAATTTGCTTGTTTTTTGCGGTATATATATGGAGAATGATAAATCCAAATGATACGATTGTTGTTTTTAAGCCAACAGAATCAATAGTCTACAAAGCTTACCAAAGCTTTAAGAAAAATTAAGAAAGAGGTGATGTTATGAAGTGTAAAAATTGTGGGTCTGATATCGACCAAAATGCCAAATTTTGTGGACAATGCGGAACGCCTGTAGAATTTGAAGAAGAATTAATCGAAAATTGCACAGAAGACATTAAAGAAGAAAAGCAAGTGAAAGAAAACAACGACATTCAAGAAAAGCTTGATGAAATTGTTGAGGAAGTTACAAATGAAGATGATTCTGAAAAATCCTTCGAAAATGCAGATGGAGAAAGAATCGAAAATACTTCAGAATTATTTGAAGAAGATGACAAGAGCACTAACCCTATTGGTAGTCAAGCATTCGAAGAAAATAATTTCGAAGCAAAATCTGAATCTAACGAAAAAACTACAGAGGTTAAAAATAGCGGACTTGTAAAGCCCATAGCATTAGCTGCTTGTGCAGTAATGGCTATCTTTGCTTTGGTTTATGCTATTGACCTTATCAAGTTAATTTTTTACACAATAGGAGGTATATTCTAATGCTCGGATACTTAATCTCATCATTTTTCAATATAATAGCAAGTCTATTATCCGTAGTTTCTATAGTATTTGTAGCCTACAGCTTTTTTACAGTAGGAAGACAATGGAACAAAGGAAATAATCAAGATCTTTTTAATCTTTTAGTTGTAAGTGGTGCTTTCTTAATTTTAGTAAGAATTATTGACATCGTTATCAAAAGCTCCGCATACTTCTTTAAACCAACATCTAGCATTTTTCTGGTACTTATTGCTATTGGTGTTCCAGCAATTATATATGTTATCTCAACTTCTGCTGGCGAAAAAATTTATGAAGACGGATATTTCAATAAACTTAGTGATACAGAATTTCTAAAATCAGAAATAATGGCGGCTTTTTCTCAATTCATGAAAGAAATTGAGAAAATATCTTCTAAGGTATCAAAAGAGGTAAATTCTAGTAACACTGCTCACAAAAAAGCTTCAAATCAAAATGTTGGAGCAGGAGCATACAAATACACAGAGGATGCAGGAGATTTTCACGGTATGTTAAAAGAAAATAGATCATTACTATTATTTATAATATTAAACATTATTACTTGCGGATTTTATTGGTATTATTTCGTACACACAGTTTCAAGAGAAGTTAATATTGCTTGTGCTGGAGACGGAGAACAAACAAGCGGTCTATTAAAGTATATTATATTATCTATTTTAACTTGTGGTATTTATTTTCTTTATTGGGATTATGCACTAGCTAATAGGCTCGCAGCAAACGGTCCAAGATACGGTTATACGATTCAAGAAAATGGTTCAACTTATTTACTTTGGGTCCTTTTAGGTGGATGGGTATGTGGACTTGGATTTTTCGTAGCTAGAAATATAACAATAAAAAATTTAAACAAAATTTGTAGAGGATACAACCAACAAAACCCAATATTTTAAGAAAAACTAAGAACCCAATGTGATTTGGGTTCTTTTTTGATGCATATTAATCTGCAAAGCTAGTAACGCTGTAAAATTTTGTAAATATTTTTATTTCACTAAGCCACATTGTGTGGCTTTTTTTGTATGTGGTTTTGTCGCTTTTCAGTTTTTCTTTTTTTGCTTTTATGATAATATTAAATGTAAAGAAATTTTTTAATGATGATGAGAGGTCAATATGAGAAAATCTTGGAATGAATATTTTATGGATTTGGCATTGAATGTTGCGACACGAAGCACTTGTGACAGGGCGTTTGTTGGTTGTGTGTTGGTGAATTCCGACAACAGGATTGTATCGACAGGTTACAATGGTGCTATTAGTGGCAATCCTCACTGCGACCAGGTTGGTCACACTTTGCGTGACGGACATTGTATTGCTACGATTCACGCGGAGATGAATGCTTTGTTGTATTGTGCGAAGGAAGGAATCGCTGTGAAGGGTTGTATTTGTTATGTGACTCATTTTCCTTGTTTGAATTGCACGAAATCTTTAATTCAAGCTGGAATTAGCAAGGTTTATTATCACGAAGCTTATCGTGTGGATGAGTATGCGATTGAATTGTTAGATCGAAATAATATTGAATATGTCCAAATTTAAAGAGGTGTAATATGGATAAAATAAAAAAACTTCTTGTGGCAAACCGTGGCGAGATTGCTATAAGAATTTTCAGAGCTTGTAGTGAGCTTGGAATAAGAAGCGTTGCGATTTATAGCGAAGAGGACAAGACTTCCCTTTTCAGAACAAAGGCTGATGAATCGTATTTGATAAAAGATGCGGCATCACCTTTGTCGAGTTATTTAGATATCGAAAAAATCATTGCGATTGCAAAATCCAAACACTGCGATGCCATCCATCCTGGATATGGATTTTTGAGTGAAAATGCAGAATTTGCGAGACGTTGCAAGGAAAACGGAATTATTTTCGTGGGTCCTGACGAATCTGTTCTACATAGTTTAGGTGACAAGGTCCAATCGAAGTTAGTTGCCAAAAAAGCCGGCGTACAAACTATCGAAGGCGTGGAAACTCCTATCAGAAATAAAAATGAAGCATTGGAAATCGCAAACAAAATCGGCTATCCAGTTATGGTAAAAGCATGTGCTGGTGGTGGCGGACGTGGAATGAGAATTGTCGAAAAAGAATCTGATTTGATGAGTTCTTTCGTCAGCGCACAAAACGAATCCAAGAAGGCTTTCGGATCAGACGATATGTTCATCGAAAAATACATCCGCAATCCAAAACACATTGAGGTGCAAATCATAGCCGACAATCACGGAAATATTCTTCACTTATACGAGAGAGATTGTTCCATTCAAAGACGTCACCAAAAGGTTGTGGAATTTGCTCCTGCATTTTCGATTTCAGAAAAGACAAAAAACGAACTTCACAACGATGCCATCAAAATCTGCAAAGAAGTTGGTTACACAAACGCCGGTACTGTGGAGTTTTTGGTGGACGAAGATGAAAACCACTATTTCATCGAAGTAAACCCAAGAGTTCAAGTAGAACACACAGTTAGTGAACTTATCACTGGAATTGATATCGTTCAAACTCAAATTCTGATAGCAGACGGCAAAAGTTTTGATTCTGATGAGATAGGAATTTATTCACAAGACGATATCCACACTAATGGTTACGCAATTCAATGTCGTATCACGACAGAAGATCCTGCGAATAATTTCATGCCTGATACTGGTAAGATTGATTTGTATCGTACAAGTTCCGGATTCGGCGTGAGACTTGACGGTGGAAATGGATTCACAGGTTCAGTTATCACACCATATTACGATTCGCTTTTGGTTAAAATCACTGCCTTCTCCAGAACATTCAACGACACAATCAACAAAGCAATCCGTGCTTTGAGAGAAACGAAAATCAGCGGAGTGAAGACAAATATCGGCTTCATCATCAACGTTCTAAACACAGAAGAATTCCACAAGGGAACTTGTGACACGGGATTTATCTCCAAAAATCCTGAACTTTTCGACATCAAACCATCAACTGATAAGGAATTAAAGGTGTTGAATTTCATCAGTGAACGCTCCATTAATAACGACAAAAAAGATTACAACATTCCACAAATTCCAGAATTTACCAAGACAAATTCTACAGGAACCAAAGATATTTTCGAACAAAAAGGTGCCAAGGGACTTAGCGATTGGATTTTGAACCAAGATAAACTTCTAATCACAGACACAACCCTAAGAGATGCGCACCAATCATTGATGGCGACACGAATGAGAACAAGAGATATGCTTCCTATCGCAGAAGCTACCAATGAATTGATGAAGGACTTGTTCAGTTTGGAAATGTGGGGTGGCGCAACATTTGACGTAAGCTACAGATTTTTGAAGGAAGATCCTTGGATTAGACTACAAGAACTTCGCAAAAGAATTCCGAACATTTTATTCCAAATGCTACTTCGTGGAAACAACACCGTAGGATACAAAAATTATCCAGATAATGTCGTGGTAAAATTCGTACAAAAAGCTGCGCAAAACGGAGTCGACGTGTTCAGAGTATTCGATTCGCTAAACTACATCGATGGAATGAGACTTGCGTGTGACAGCGTACTTGAACAAGGAAAAATCTTGGAAGCAACGCTTTGCTACACAGGTGACATCTTGGACGAATCAAGAGACAAATACTCACTAGAATATTATGTGAAAAAAGCAAAGGAACTAGAATCTATCGGCGCAAATATTATCGCAATCAAAGACATGAGCGCTTTGTTAAAACCATACGCCGCAACGAAGCTAATTTCAGCATTGAAAAACGAAGTTTCTGTTCCAATTCATTTGCACACACACGACACCACAGGAAACGGAGTCGCTACAATAATCAACGCTTGTGAATCGGGAGTTGACATAGTGGACACTTGCTTTAACTCAATGAGTTCACTCACAAGTCAACCTGCACTCAACTCAGTAGTAGCCGCTCTTGAAAACACTCAGCGTCAAACGGGAATCAGCCTTTCAAACTGTGACAAAATCAGCAACTACTACAAAGACGTTCGCTCATACTACTCACAATTTGAGAGCGATTTGAAAAGTGGTACAACAGAAATTTATCGCTACGAAATTCCTGGAGGACAATATTCCAACCTCAAACCACAAGTAGAATCGTTCGGACTTGGAGAAAAATTCGACGAAGTAAAATTAATGTACAAAAAAGTCAACGACATGCTTGGTGACATCATCAAAGTTACACCATCATCCAAAATGGTCGGAGACATGGCTATATTCATGGTGGCAAATGGACTCACTCCAGAAAACATCTACGAAAAAGGCAAAAACCTCGACTACCCAGACTCAGTAATATCATTCTTCAAAGGAATGATGGGACAACCTGAAGGTGGATTCAACGAAAAATTACAAAAAATCGTATTAAAAGATGAACAACCAATCACAAAAAGAGCTGGACTTTACATCGACCCATTTGATTTCGAAAAAGACAAAAAAGATTTAGAAGACAAATACAAAATGGAATTCGACGAAAAAGACATCGTATCACACGCACTTTATCCAAAAGTATTCGAAGAATACATCGACTACAGAAAAACAAAAGGCAACTTCACTTACATGGACACGCCGACATTCTTCGAAGGAATAAACGAAAAAGAAACAGTCGAAGTCCCAATAGAAGAAGGCAAAATCCTCATCATCAAACTTATCGAAAAAGGAAGATTGGAAAAAGACGGCTACAGAAACTTCACTTATGAAGTCAACGGAAACAGACGTGAAGTCAGAGTGTTCGATGAATCTGCAAAAATCACAGAACGTGAAGAAGACAACCTATCAGTAGCAGACCCTAACAACGACAAAGAAATTGGAGCATCAATTCCAGGAAGAGTCGTAAAAGTCCTAGTCAAAGAAAACGACAAAGTATCAGTCAACGACCCATTGGTAGTAGTGGAAGCCATGAAAATGGAAACAAACATACTATCCAAATCAGAAGGAATTGTAAAATCAATCCTAATCAAAGAAAATGACACCATCGACACAGACCAACTTTTAATAGTTTTGGAATAAAAAAATGGATTGTAGAGTCAAATCTACAATCCGTTTTTATTTTTTGAAATAGTAAATACTTTCTTTCAATGGTTTATATTTTAATGTAGCAACTTCCTCGTCACTAATATACTTGTACACATCATCATATTCTTTCTTACTAATGTTCAATGACATGTTATCTTTTTTCAAATTATATCCGTACTCATATCTGTAATTTTCCAAATCTTTTAACACAACCCAATAAACATAATCGTCCGTTTTTGTGGATCTGAAAGCCCTCACACTTTTGACATCACTTCTTGGGATTTTCTGCATATCCATGTACTTATACATCCTGTCAAAACCAATGTGCCTGTGTATAGGATATTTTATAATTAAATTAATACAAAATATAATTAGACCTGCCCATAAAACTAGTTTCAATATTTTTCTGAAGTTTGTTTTTGTTGTTTTTTGCATCTGTATATCTCCTTCGTGTTTGTATTATAATTATACTATATTTTTTTATGAAGGAATATCAAAGGACATTCAAAAATTTTTTAAAAAAGCATATACTATATATTAATAATTTAGCTTTTGGAGGGAATTATGAAAATCAAATTATATAGGTGTGAAGATTCTCATTTGTTGCAAATTCCAAGGTCGATTTTGGATGCTTTAAATTGGAAAGATAATGATATTTTAGATTTAAAAATTAAAGATAATAAACTAATAATCGAAAATTCATCTGATGATGAAATGAATATTGAAGATTTGTTTGAAGATTTTAATAGCAAATATTCAAAAGAAGATATTGATTGGGGAAAAATGATTGGAAAAGAAGTATGGTAGTAACCGTCCTCGTATATTATAGTTGTAGTAATTAATACTACATTTTGTTCTCTATCCCACTTTCTTATGGGATAATAATTGTATAGATAGAGGTCGTAGTTAACCTCCTTGAAGCTAGTCTTCCCAATTTAGG